>JAOPXU010000361.1 GCA_025964985.1 Nocardioides sp. | reverse complement strand
GGGCGCCGCCCTGCCGCGCGCCGGTCAGCCGAGCCGCGCAGGCAGCGGCACGGCCCCGCTGCGGGGGCCCAACAGCGCGCTGCTGCAGCTGGTGCTGTTCTGGGCCGGCGCGATCATGATGCCGCTCGGCATCGTGATCATCCTGCTCGGCTACTACGGCGTGGCCAACTCGGTCTACGAGTTCGAGCGCCAGGCCTACCAGACCTCCGGCGGCTTCCTCGGTCTCGGCGTCACGTTCCTCGGCGGCTTCCTCTACTTCGGCGCGTGGCTGGCCAAGATCGCCGCCGACAACAACGCCGCCTCGTCGCGCCTGGCCGACACGCTGCTGGTGCTGGCCGACATCACGTCGCGGGCCGCGGCCACCATGGACCCCGTCGGCGAGATCGACACCGTGCCGGTCACCGCCGGCGACGGCACCACCATGCACCGCCGCGACTGCGCCCTGATCAGCCACCGCGACGACCTCGCACCCGTCGGCGGCCGCGTCGGCCTGCAGGCGTGCCGGGTCTGCAAGCCCGACCCGCACTGAGACCTGCGGCGCGTACGGCTCAGTCCACCGGGCCCTCGGCGAGGGCCTGCACCTCATCGGGCCGGTGGGTGAGCACCGTGTCGACGTAGTCGCGGGCGGCGTCCTGGATCGGGACCTCGTGCCCGGCCCGCTCCGAGAGGTACCACCGGTGCACCAGCACCTCGTGGAACACCTCGGCCGCCTCGAGCTTGCCGCGCGCGTGCGGCGGCACCATCGCGGTGATCGGCTCGTAGATCTCCGTCAACCACCGGTGCGCCACGACGGCACGGTCCTCGCGGCCGAGGTCCCAGTACGCCGTGTAGGCGGCCAGGTCGTTGAGGAGCCGTCGCGCCTGGCCGTCCTCGACGTTGAGGCCGGTCAGCGACTGCAGCTCGCGGCGGTGGTGGCCGAGCTCGACGGCCTTGGGCTGGATGCGGACGGTGTCGCCGCCGATGTCGGTGATGATGTCGAGCTCGTCGACGTCGAAGCCGAGGTCGTTGAGACGCGCGATGCGCTGCTCGACGCGCCACATCTCGTGCGCCCCGAACTCCTCCACGCCGGTCAGCTCGTCCCACAGCGCGTGGTAGCGGTCGGCGAGCAGCTCGATGATCTCGTGGGGGCCGACAGCGTCGTCCAACGAGTCGCTCGCCCGCAGGTCGAGCAGCTCGGCGAAGATGTTCTCCGTGGCCACCGTGACGTCGTACTCGCGCATGCCGTCGGACAGCGTCGAGCGCAGCTCGCCGGTCTCGGCGTCGACGAGGTAGGCGGCGAACCCGCCCGCGTTGCGCCGGAACAGCACGTTGCTCAGCGAGACGTCGCCCCAGTAGAAGCCGGCCAGGTGCAGGCGGACCAGCAGCACGACGATCGCGTCGACCAGCGACGGCAGGCTCTCGGAGGTCATCCCGTGCGCGAAGAGGCTGCGGTAGGGGAGTGAGAAGCGGAGGTGCTCGGTGAGCAGCGCGCTCGGCAGGTCCTCGCCCCCGGTGTCGACGCGGCCGGTGACGACGCCCTGGGGGACCACGGCGGGCAGGCCGAGCCGCTGCAGGTCGCGCAGCAGCCGGTACTCGCGGAAGGCGATCGCCTCGACCGTCTCCTTGACCGCGTAGGTGCGGGTGCCGAGCCGCACGATCCGCACGACGTGGCGGCTTAGCCCCCGCGGCAGCGGTACGACGTGCTCGTCGGTCCAGTCCTCGAGCGGCGCCGCCCACGGCAGCGTGAGCAGCGCCGGATCGGGCCGGTTGGCCACGATGTGGAGCGCCATGACCTCAGGGTTCCAGCAAGACGGCTCCGGGTCCACGCTCGGACATCTCGTCCCCAGGGTTGGTGAGTGCGCAGGACCTCAGGCTGAGGCAGCCGCAGCCGATGCAGCCGTCGAGCTTGTCGCGCAGCAGCTCGATCCTGCGGATCTGGTCGTCGAGCCGCGGCCGCCACGCGTTGCTGATCCGGTGCCAGTCGGACTTGGTCGGCGTACGCCCGTCGGGGAGGTCGGCCAGGGCGGTGCGGATCTCGTCGAGGGACAGCCCGACGCGCTGCGCGGTGCGCACGAACGCGACCCGCCGGAGCGTCGACTGGGCGTAGCGGCGCTGGTTGCCGGACGTGCGCTCGGAGGTGATCAGGCCGCGCTCCTCGTAGAACCGCAGCGCGCTGGTGGCCACGCCCGACCGCCCCGCCAGCTGCCCGATCGTCATGGTCATGCCGGTCAGTCTCGGCGCCGCGTCGACGTACTTCAAGTCTCGTCGAACTCTGCGGGCACTAGAACAGGTTCTAGTCCGCTGCTACGGTCCGGCCATGAGTGAGCGCGTAGTGGTCCTGACCGGGGCGGCGTCGGGCATCGGCTTCGCGACCGCCGAGCTGTTCCGCGACCTGGGCGACACCGTCTACGGCCTCGACATCACCCCGACCGTCCCCGACGGCGTGACCTACGTCGAGTGCGACGTCGCGCAGCGCACATCGGTGGACGCGGCGATCGCCACCGTCACCGCCGACCACGACCATATCGACGTGCTGGCCAACATCGCCGGCATCGTGCAGTTCGGCCGCTTCCACACCATCACCGACGCCGAGTGGGACCGCGTGCAGGCGATCGACCTCAAGGGCCCGTTCATGCTCATGCAGGCCGCCCTGCCGTGGCTCAAGGCGTGCCGCGGCAACGTCGTCAACGTGTCGTCGGTCGCCGGCAACGCCCCGCAGCCGTACGCCGCGGCGTACTCGGCGGCCAAGGGCGGGCTCACGATGATGACCCGCTCGCTGGCGCTCGAGCTCAGCCCCGACCGCGTGCGCGTCAACGCCGTCTGCCCCGGCACGACCGCCACGCCGCTGGTCGACGAGGTGGCCGCGAAGTTCCCCGACGACCTCGACCCGCGCGTGATGGACCGGCTGATGATGATGCTGCCCGGACGCAGCATCACCCCCGCCGAGATCGGCTCCGCGGTGGTCTACCTGGCCTCGGCGGAGGCCCGGATGATCACCGGCTCGGTGCTGGCCTTCGACGGGGGCATGAGCTGACGGGGACTAGGATCTGTGGCTGCACGCCGGTGTAGCTCAGTAGGTAGAGCGCTTCTCTTGTAAAGAAGATGTCGCGGGTTCGACTCCTGTCACCGGCTCCAGGTCGTGTCTGTGGGGGCCGTGCCCCTCAGCGCAGCTGCCGCGCCTCGAACCGCACGGGAGGTGCGGCGATGGCGTCCTGGGCGGCGACGAGCTGGATCTCGCGGGTGCCGGCGGCGATGGTGGCCTCGAGGACGGCGTAGACCGACGAGGTGGTGAGCTCGACGGCGCGGGCGGGGGAGGCGGTGCTGCGCAGGTGGGCGAGGTAGAGGGCGGCGGTGACGTCCCCGCAGCCGTTGGGCGCGATCGGCAGCAGGGGCGTCGTCACCGCCCACGCGCCGGCGTCGGAGACCGCGACGACCTCGAGGGTGTCGGGGGCGGAGTCGGCGTGCAGGACCGAGGTGACCAGGACGTCGCGCGGCCCGCGCTCGCGCACCACGTCGACCGCGTCGAGCACCTCCACGAGCGTGGTCGTCGTACGGCCGGCGAGGAAGTCGAGCTCGAAGTGGTTGGGCGTCACGATGTCGGCGCGCGGCACGACCTCGTCGCGGAGGTACTCGGGGATCCCGGGGCGCACGAACATCCCGCGGCCCACGTCGCCCATGACCGGGTCACAGCAGTAGACGGCGTCGGGGTTGAGCTCCTTGACCCGCGCGACGGCGTCGAGGACGACGGAGCCCACCGCCGGGTCGCCCTGGTAGCCCGAGAGCACCGCGTCGGCCTCGCCGAGGACGCCGCGGTCGTCGATGCCGGCGATCACCTCGCGGACGTCGGCGGGGTCGAGCAGCGGGCCGCGCCAGGCGCCGTAGCCGGTGTGGTTGGAGAAGTGGACGGTCAGCACCGGCCACACCTCGTGGCCCAGACGCTGCAGCGGGAACACCGCGGCGGAGTTGCCGACGTGCCCGTAGGCGACCGAGGACTGGATCGACAGGATCTTCACGATCCTGATTCTGACGGATGTGACCGGTGACGTAGAAACTAGAACGCGTTACAGTTTCTCGGTCCCACCCCGCAGCACACGACGAGGATGACGATGGCGAAGAAGCCCGAGTACAAGAACGAAGCCGACTACGTGGTGGTCGGGTCCGGCAGCTCGGGAGCCGCGATCGCGGGCCGCCTGGCCGAGTCGGGCGCGAGCGTCATCGTGCTCGAGGCGGGCAAGTCCGACGAGAAGTTCCTGACCAAGAAGCCCGGCATGATCGGGCCGATGCACTCGGTCCCCGAGATCAAGCGCACCGTCGACTGGGGCTACTACTCGGTGCCGCAGAAGCACCTGCTCGACCGCAAGATGCCGGTCCCGCGCGGCAAGGTCGTCGGCGGCTCGAGCTCGATCAACGGCATGGTCTACGTGCGCGGCAACCGCGCCAACTTCGACTCCTGGGCGGCTGAGGGCAACGTCGGCTGGGACGCCGACAGCGTCAACGCGGCGTACAAGAAGATGGAGGACTTCGAGGACGGCGAGAACGCCTTCCGCGGCAGCGGCGGCCCGATCCGGGTCACCCGCAACAAGTTCCCGCAGGAGGGCTCGCTGCAGTTCCTGCAGGCCACCGCCGACGCGGCCGGCTGCCAGATCCTCGACGACTACAACGGCGAGTCGCAGGAGGGCGTGAGCCGGATGCAGCAGAACGCTGCCGACGGCCTGCGCTACTCCGCCTCGCGCGGCTACATCCACCATCTCGCGCCCCGCACCCTGCAGCTGCAGAGCGAGGTCCTCGTGACCAAGGTCGTCGTCGAGAACGGCCGGGCGACCGGCGTCGAGGTCACCGACGTGAGCCGGCGCGGCGGCGGCGCCAAGCGCACCATCCGCGCGGGCAAGGAGGTCATCCTCTCCGCGGGCTTCGTCGGCTCGGCGCAGATCCTGATGCTCTCGGGCATCGGCCACGCCCAGCACCTCAAGGACCACGGCATCCAGGTCGTGGCCGACCTCCCGGTCGGCGACAACCTGCACGACCACATGTTCCACGCGCTGACCTTCCACGCGACGTCCAGCAAGAACCGCGGCACCGCCCCCTACTTCGCCAAGGGCATCGTCAAGGAGGTCGCGCGCCCCGGTACGACGTTCCTGGCCAACTCCGTCTTCGAGGTCCTGGCCTTCCTCAAGACGTCGCAGTCGGCCTCGACCGGCAACCTGCCCGACCTGCAGCTGCACCTGCTGCCCTGGTCCTACGTCACGCCCAACCAGGACGAGCCGGTCCGCCACGACGTCGACCCGCGCACGTCGCTGACGGTGCTCACGACCCTCATCTACCCCCGCAGCCGCGGCACCCTGCGGCTCGCCTCGGCCGACCCGACGGCCTCGCCGCTCATCGACTTCCAGTACCTCGCCGACCCGGCCGACCTCGAGGTGCTGGGCGAGGGCTCCGAGCTCGTGCGCGACATCATGGCCGGCTCGGCGTTCGGCGGCTCGGTCAAGGAGGAGATCCACCCCGGCAAGCAGCTCAAGGGCCAGGCGCTGCGCGACGAGATCCTCAACCGCGCGACGTCGGTCTACCACGGCGTCGGCACCTGCCGGATGGGCGTCGACGAGCTCGCCGTCGTGTCGCCCGACCTCAAGGTCCGCGGCATCGAGGGCCTGCGCGTCTGCGACGCCTCGATCATGCCGTCGATCACCGGCGGCAACACCAACGCGCCCGCGATCATGATCGGCGAGCGCGGCGCCGACCTCGTCCTCGGAAGGGGCTGAGCGGCCATGTCCCTGCAGCGACCGGCGTCGGTCACCGACGCGTTCCTCCAGCAGCTCGTCTCTCGGGTCCCCTCGACCGCGGGCGGCACGTGGAAGCTCACCGAGGTCTACACCGGCGAGGTGCTCGTCGAGCTCCCGCAGTCAACCCCGGCCGACATCGAGCAGGCCTTCGTCAAGGCGCGAGCTGCGCAGGCCGAGTGGTCGCAGTGGCCGCTGGCCAAGCGGCTGCGGGTCTTCAAGAAGGCCCACTCGCTCTTCGTGCGCAACGCCCACAAGACCGCCGACCTGATCCAGGTCGAGAGCGGCAAGAACCGGCGGATGGCGATCGAGGAGAGCTGCGACCCGCCGATGGTGATGAGCCACTACATCAAGCACGCCCCGCGGCTGCTCGCGCCCAAGAAGGTCGGCGGCCCCGTCCCGTTCCTCACCACCTCCACCGCGATCCGCCAGCCCAAGGGTGTCGTCGGCGTCATCGCGCCCTGGAACTTCCCCTTCGCCACCGGCATCTCCGACGCCGTGACCGCCCTGATCGCCGGCAACGGCGTCGTCCTCAAGCCCGACAACAAAACGGCGCTCTCGCCGCTGTGGGGCATCACGATGCTCGAGGAGGCCGGGCTCCCCAAGGGCCTGTTCCAGGTCGTCTGCGGCGAGGGCCCCGACGTCGGCCCGACGCTCATCGACAACGCCAACTACGTCATGTTCACCGGGTCCACCGCGACCGGGCGCGTCATCGGCGAGCGCGCCGGGCGCAACCTGATCGGCGCCTGCCTCGAGCTCGGCGGCAAGAACCCGATGATCGTGCTCGACGACGCCGACCTCGACGAGGCCGTCGAGGGCGCCGTGTTCGGCGTCTTCGGCAACACCGGCCAGATCTGCATGCACATCGAGCGGATCTACCTGCCCGAGTCGCGCTACGAGGCGTTCCGCGACAAGTTCGTCGCCCGCGCCAAGGCGCTCGACGTACGGGCGGCCTACGACTTCGGCCCCGAGATGGGCTCGCTCGTCTCGGTCGACCACAAGGACCGCGTGCAGTCCCACGTCGACGACGCCGTCGCCAAGGGTGCGACCGTCCTGGCCGGCGGCAAGGCGCGACCCGACCTCGGCCCGGCGTTCTTCGAGCCGACGATCCTCGAGGGCGTCACCAAGGACATGCTCGCCGGCGAGTGCGAGACCTTCGGGCCCGTCGTGGCCCTGCACCGCTACCGCACGGTCGACGAGGCCGTCGAGCTGGCCAACGACACCGACTACGGCCTCAACGCCTCCGTGTGGGGCGGCGACGTCGACGCCGCCTGCGCGGTCGCCCGCCGCATCCACTCCGGCAACGTCAACGTCAACGACATCCTCGCCACCGCCTTCGCCTCCAAGGGCACGCCATCGGGCGGCGTCAAGCAGTCCGGTGTCGGCGCCCGCCACGGCGACCAGGGCCTGACCAAGTACACCGACGTCCAGAACCTCGCGGTGCTCAAGAAGCAGGTCATGGGCGCCCGGCCGGGCCAGGACTACGACGCCTACGTCAAGAGCATGCTGTCCGGGCTCTCGATGATGCGGAAGACGCGCATCCGCTAGCAGCGGTCCCGCCACACGTCGGTCGAGGAGCTCCCGCTCGGGAGAGTCAGGCGACCGACCGATCGCAGGTGCGGGTCGAGTCGGCCACGGACGTTGCGGTCGTGTGTTCGCGTGACGGTCGCGCGGCGACCTCCTCGACCGACGTGTGGTGACGGACGGCTTGAGCAGACGCCTCGGTAGCGTCGGGGCATGAGCGACGGACAGATGGAGCACCGCCCGCTGGGCGACTCGGGACTGATGGTCAGCGCGGTCGGGATCGGCTGCAACGCGTTCAGCCGACGCGTCGACCTGGCGGGGGTGCGGGACGTCCTCGACGCGGCGACCGACGTCGGGGTGACGCTGCTCGACACCGCCGACATCTACGGCGACCCGGCCGGCGGCAGCGAGGAGCTGATCGGCGAGGCGATGCAGGGGCGGCGCGACGACTTCGTGCTGGCGACGAAGTTCGGGATGGACATGCGCGGGGCGTACGGCGACGACCACGGCGTGCGGGCGTCGCGGCGCTACGTGCGGCGCGCGGTCGAGGAGAGCCTGCGGCGGCTGCGGACCGACCACATCGACCTCTACCAGCTGCACGAGCCCGACCCGGTGACGCCGGTCGAGGAGACGCTGTCGGTCCTGACCGACCTGGTGCAGGAGGGCAAGGTCCTCTACCTCGGCTGCTCGAACTTCGCCGGCTGGCAGGTCGCCGACGCCGACTGGACCTCGCGCAGCGCCGGGCTCGAGCGGTTCGTGAGCGTGCAGAACCGCTACTCGCTGCTCGACCGCTCGATCGAGGACGAGGTGGTGCCGGCCTGCGAGCAGTACGGGCTCGGGATCCTGCCGTTCTTCCCGCTCGAGTACGGCCTGCTCACCGGTAAGTACCGCCGTGGCCAGGCGGCCCCGCAGGGCTCGCGGGCCTCGAGCGCGCCGGCGCCGTGGCTGGAGCGGGCCGACTGGGACCGGATCGAGGCCGTCGAGGCGTACGCCGCCGCGCGCGACCTCGAGGCGATCGACGTGGCGATCGCGGGCCTCGCGGCGCAGCCGGCGGTCAGCTCGGTGATCGCGGGCGCCACCTCGGGCGAGCAGGTGCGTCGCAACGCCGCCGCGCTGCGGTGGGAGCCCTCCGAGGCCGACCTGGTCGAGCTCGACGAGATCACCGGCGCGGCCTGAGAGCAGACGCCGACGGGCCGGGCCGACCCTGCGTGAGTGTCGGTCCGGCCCGTCCGTGCGGTGCGTGGAAGCGGTGCCTCAGGCTCTGACGGTCTCGATCGACGTGGGCTCCGGGGCGGTGCCCGCGATCTGGATCTTGCGCGGCTTGGCCTTCTCGGCGACGGGGACCACGAGGCGGAGCACGCCGCCCTCGTAGGCCGCCTCGATGCGGTCGAGGTCGACGTTGTCGCCGAGGACCAGCTGGCGGGTGAACGTGCCGCGGGCGCGCTCGGAGGCGAGCATCTCCCAGTCGCCGTTGCGCGCGACGCGCTCGGCACGGACGGTGAGCACGTTGCGCTCGACGTCGAGGTCGATGGACTCCGGCGCGACGCCGGGCAGGTCGAACTCGACGACGAACCGGTCGCCCTCGCGCCAGGCGTCCATCGGCATGACGGCCGGGCGGTTGGTGGTGCCCCACGTGCCCGAGAAGAGCTGCTGGGTCAGTCGGTCGAGGTCGCGGAACGGGTCGGTGGTGCGGATCAGCACGGGTCTTCCTCCTCGTCGGGTGGTGTCTCGGAGACCTCCGGACGGTCTCGCGATCTGTAACAGCCAATATAGATAACCTGTTGCGGGGTCGTCAAGAAATCTTCCGTCGTACGATGAGGCCATGGCTGCTCGTCGCCCCCCTGGCGTCTACGCGATCTCGGTCGCGGCCGAGATGGTGTCGATGCAGGTGCAGAACCTGCGCGTCTACGAGCGGCACGGGCTGGTGCAGCCCGACCGCACGGCCGGTGGGTCGCGGCTCTACAACGCCGGGGACATCGAGCGGCTCGAGCAGATCCGGGACCTGCTGGCCCGGGGTCTCAACCTGGCCGGGATCGCCGAGGTGCTGCGGCTCGAGGCGGAGAACCAGCGCCTGCGCGAGCAGGTGCGCCGGCTGCGCGCGTCGGGGTGAGCGGTCCGGCTCAGGCCACCAGCAGGGAGCGCTTCGACAGCCCCATCCAGAACCCGTCGATGACCTGCTCGCCGGGCTCGCCCGGGTCGGTGGCCGCGCCCAGGGTGACGAACAGCGGCGAGTAGTGCTCGACGGTCGGGTGCGCGTAGGGCATGCCGGGTGCGCGGTGCCGGTAGTCGGCCAGCGTGTCGACGTCGCCGCGCGACAGGGCCTCGGCGGCCCAGGCGTCGAAGTCCGTCGACCAGCCCGGGGCGGCCGCGTCGATGCGGAAGTCCTTGAGGAACGGCAGTCCGTGGGTCAGGAACCCGGAGCCGATGATGAGCACGCCCTCGTCGCGCAGGTCGCGCAGGCGGGCGCCCAGCGCCAGCAGCCGCTCGGGGTCGTGGGTGGGCAGCGACATCTGCACGACGGGCACGTCGGCCTCCGGGTACATGATCCGCATCGGCACCCACGCGCCGTGGTCGAGGCCGCGCTGGGTGTGCTGGTGGACCGGCTCGGTCGCGGGCATCGCGGCCGTGATGCGCTGGGCCAGCCACGTCGCGTCCGGCGTCTCGTAGGTCATCTCGTAGTACTTGCGGTCGAAGCCGCCGAAGTCGTAGACCAGCGGGGCGCCGTTGGCCGACAGCGAGACCGGCGCCGACTCCCAGTGGGCGCTGACGATCAGCACCGCCTTCGGCCGCGGCAGGTCGCGCGCCAGCGTCGCGAGCTGGCCCGACCACAGCGGGTCGTCGAGCAGGGGCGGGGCGCCGTGGCCGAGGTAGAGGGCCGGCATGCGATCGGTCATGCCGTCACAATAGTTCAATCTTCAACTTTATTCCGGAAGGCGCCAGTCGACGGGGTCGAGGCCGCGCTCGGTGAGGAGTGCGTTGACCCTGCTGAACGGCTGGGAGCCGAAGAACCCGCGGTACGCCGACAGCGGCGACGGGTGCACCGACTCCACCACCGGTGCGGGGCCGAGCAGCGGCTTGAGCGACTGGGCGTCGCTGCCCCACAGGACCGCCACGAACGGCGTGCCGGTCTCGGCGCGGCGCACGAGCGCCCGGATCGCGCACTCGGTGACCTCCTCCCAGCCCTGTCGGCGGTGCGACTTCGGTGCGCCCGGCTGCACGGTCAGCACGCGGTTGAGCAGCATCACGCCCTGCCCGACCCAGGCGGTCAGGTCGCCGTGCGCCGGCGGCTCCACGCCGACGTCGTCGCGCAGCTCGCGGTAGATGTTGGCCAGGCTCTTGGGGAGCGGCCGCACGTCGGGCTCGACTGCGAAGCTCAGCCCGATCGGGTGCCCCGCGGTCGGGTAGGGGTCCTGGCCGACGACCAGCACCCGTACGTCGGCCAGGGGAGCCCGGAAGGCCCGGAAGACCGCGTCGCGCGCGGGCAGCCACGGGCGGCCGGCGGCGTCCTCGGCGTCCAGGAACGCCATCACGGCGGCCACTCGGTCGTCGACCGGGGCGAGGGCCTCGGCCCAGTCCGGCGCCATCAGTCCGCGGTCGACGAGTCCGTCCAGTGCGCTCACCCGGCGAGCCTAGGCAGTGCCTGGAGTCGTCCTGTGCCTGCGGGTGCCTGGTCTCGTGACGGTCGCCAGGTCGACCTCCTCGACCAGCGTCAGCGGGGGTAGAACGCGGACGTCGGGATGAACGGCGTCACGCCCCGCTCGCCGACCTCGACCGAGAGGATCGCCTGGTGCGCGGGG
>JAOPXU010000333.1 GCA_025964985.1 Nocardioides sp. | reverse complement strand
CTCCGCTACTCCACGACGACGTCGCTGTCCGCGCAGGAGATCCATGACCTGGGCAAGGCACAGGTCGCCAAGCTGGCCGACGAGTACCGCACGCTCGGCCCCGAGGTCGTCGGCAGCGACGACCTGGCCACCATCTTCGAGGCGATGCGTCACGACCCCCAGCTCCACTTCGAGCGGGGCGAGCAGCTCGTCGAGGCCTCCGAGGTCGCGATGGCCCGCGCCTGGGACGCCATGCCGGACTGGTTCGAGGTGCTGCCGCAGGCCCCGTGCGTGGTCAGGGCCACGCCGTCGGGCGCCAAGGCCTACTACTTCCCGCCGGCCGCCGACGGCTCGCGGGGCGGCACGTTCTTCATCAACACCGGCGACCCGGCCTCGTGGGGCACCTTCGAGCTGGAGTCGATGGCCTTCCACGAGGGCATCCCCGGCCACCACCTGCAGCTGACGATCGCCGCCGAGCTGCAGGGCGTGCCGGAGTTCCGCAAGCACCTGCACAACAACGCCTACGCCGAGGGCTGGGGCCTCTACACCGAGCGCCTCGCCGACGAGATGGGCCTCTACAGCTCCGCCGTCGACCGGATGGGCATGTACGCCGCCGACTCCATGCGCGCCTGCCGCCTGGTCGTCGACACCGGTCTGCACGCGCTGGGCTGGTCGCGCGAGCAGGCGGTGGCCTACATGGTCGACAACTCCCCGCTCGCCGACTCGATGGTGCGCCCCGAGATCGACCGCTACATCACCAACCCCGGCCAGGCCACCGGCTACATGGTCGGCCGGGTCGAGATCGAGCGGATCCGGGCCGCGGCCGAGGCCCGCCGGGGGGCGTCGTTCGACATCAAGGCGTTCCACTCCGCCGTGCTCGACCAGGGCTCGCTGCCGCTGGGCGTGCTCGACCAGGTGGTCACCGCCCGCCTCCCGTGACATCCTCGGCGGTGTGCTGACGACCCGCTCCACCCAGTGGTGGCCCGCCTGACCGGCGGACCACCCCTCTGACGCACACCACGCAGACACGGCCGCCCTCGGGTGGCCGTGCTGCATCTCTGCACGTGGTCGACCCGTGGGCCCTCACCCAGGAGACCCGCATGACCACGACCCGCCCACGCCGCCTCTCGCTGCTGCAGCCGACCGGACGGCTCACGCTCGGCAACTTCCTCGGCGCGCTGCGCCCGATGGCCGCGCAGCAGGAGCAGGCCGACTGCTTCTACGGCCTCGCCGACCTGCACGCCCTCACCGTCACCCACGACCCGGCGGTGCTGCGGGCCACCGTCGCCGAGCAGGCCACGACGCTGCTCGCCGTCGGGCTCGACGAGAGCACGCTGTTCGTCCAGAGCCGGGTACCGGCGCACGCACAGCTGTCCTACCTGCTCGAGTGCGTCGCCACCACCGGTGAGCTCGGGCGGATGATCCAGTTCAAGGAGAAGGGCCGGGCCGGGGAGTCGACGCGGGCTTCGCTGCTGACCTACCTGGTCCTGATGGCGGCCGACATCCTGCTGTACCGCCCCGAGCAGGTCCCGGTGGGCGACGACCAGCGCCAGCACCTCGAGCTGACCCGCGACCTGGCGATGCGCTTCAACGCCGCCTACGGCCCGGTGTTCCTGGCGCCCGAAGCGACGGTCCCCGCGGTCGGTGCCCGCGTCATGGACCTGGCCGAGCCGACCCGCAAGATGAGCAAGACCGGCTCGCGCGACGCCGGGGCCGTGCTGCTGCTCGACCCGCCGGACGTCGTACGACGCAAGGTGGCGCGGGCGGTCACCGACAGCGACGTCGGGCCGGACGCCGTGCGCCGCGACCGTGACGCCAAGCCCGGCGTGACCAACCTGGTCGACCTCCTCGAGGCGTGCGGCGGGTCCGCGGACGGCCTGACGACCTACGGCGCCCTCAAGCGTGCGGTCACCGACGCGGTGGTGGCGGAGCTGGAGCCCGTGCAGCGGCGGTACGCCGAGCTGGCCCGCGAGCCCGAGCACGTGGCGGCGGTCTTCGCCCGGGGTGCGGAGCGGGCCCGGGCGGTGACGGCGCCGGTCCTCGCCGCTGCGACTGCCGCCATTGGGCTTTGAACATGTTCAAGAAACGGCTAGATTGTTCTTGAACACGTTCAACCCAACCGAGGAGACACCATGGACTGGACCGTCGCGACCTACGTCGCCTACCTGCTCGTCACCGTCCCGCTCACGGTCTGGGTGGCCAGCACGCTGTCCCGCCACGGCCGCGTCTTCCTCGAAGACGTCTTCACCGGCGACGAGGCGCTGGCCCACGCGGTCAACCGGCTGCTCGTGGTGGGCTTCTACCTGCTCAACCTCGGCTTCGTGAGCGTCTACCTGCGCAGCGGCGGCGACGTGGTCGGCCTGCGCGGGCTGCTGGAGCAGCTGAGCCTCAAGGTCGGCGTCGTCGCGCTGGTGCTCGGCGTCGTCCACTTCCTCAACGTGTGGGTCTTCAGCGCGATGCGCCGGCGTCAGCGCGGCGACGCGTGGCGCGCCGCCGTGTGGGCGCCGGGGGCGCAGCAGGCCTGGGGCCAGCCGGTCGCACCGCAGCCGCCGTACCCCGCTCCGGGCCGGTGATCCACGCGCGACCCCGTCGCGCGGGCGGGGTGGCTAGCCTGGCCGCTGTGCCGGACCCAGCCCCCCGTCGTACGACCAAGGCGGAGCAGACCCGAGCCACGATCGCCGAGGCCGCGATGCGGCTGTTCCGCCGCGACGGCTACGACGGGACCACGATGCGCGCGATCGCCGGCGAGGCCGGGGTGTCGGTGGGCAACGCCTACTACTACTTCGCCTCCAAGGAGCACCTGATCCAGGCGTTCTACGACGGCATCCAGGTCGAGCACGCCTCGGCCGCCGACGAGGTGCTCGGCCGCGAGACGGCGTTCGAGCCTCGGTTGCGCGGGGTGCTCGAGGCGTGGCTCGACGTCGCGTCGCCCGACCACGAGTTCGCGGCCCAGTTCTTCAAGAACGCCGCCGACCCCGAGAGCCCGCTGTCGCCGTTCAGCGAGGAGTCGACGCCGGCGCGCGAGGCCAGCACCACGCTCTACCGCCGCGTGGTCGAGGGCGCCGACGTCAAGATCGCGCCGGCCCTGCGCCGCGAGCTGCCCGACCTGCTGTGGCTGCTGCAGATGGGGATCGTGCTCTTCTGGGTGCACGACCGCTCCCCCGACCAGGCGCGCACCCGCCGGCTCGTCACGCAGGCGACACCGATCGTCGACCGGCTGCTGCGGCTCTCGCGCCTGCCCGGCGTGCGCGGGGTCGTCGACGACGTCGTCCGGGTCGTGGCCGACCTCAGGTCGCCATGAACGCCGCCACCACGCGGCCCAGCTCGACGCCGGCGTCCTCCTGGAGGAAGTGACCGGCGCCCAGCACCGTGGGGTGGTCGAGGCCGGCAGCCCCGGGGATCAGCTTGCGGAGCACCGGCGCCATCGCCCCGGTGATCGGGTCTCCGTCGCTGAACGCGACCAGGAACGGCTTCTCGAAGGCCTGCAGGACCTCCCAGGCCGCCCGGTTGGCCTCGGTCGCCGGGTCGTCGGTCCGGGTCGGCACGAGTGTCGGCATGACGCGAGGGCCGGCCTTGCTGTCCTCGGTCGGGAACGGCGCGTCGTACGCCGCCCGGGCGGCGTCGGAGAGCCCGCCGGTGCACCCGGCCTCGACGAACCGGCCGATGTCGAGGGTCGGGGCCGACTCGACCGCCCGACGGAACTCCCACCAGATCTCCGGCATGTCGAAGTCGCCGGTCGGCAGGCCGGTGTTGGCGGCCACCACGCGCGCGAAGCGGTCGGGGTGCTCGCCCACGAGCCGCAGCCCGATCAGTCCGCCCCAGTCCTGGCAGACGAGCGTGACCTCGCTCAGGTCGAGGTGCTCGAACACCAGCTGGCGCACCCACTCGACGTGGCGGGCGTAGCTGTGGTCGCCGGTCGCCAGGGGCTTGTCGGAGCGGCCGAACCCGATCAGGTCGGGCACCACGCACCGCACGCCGACGGCCGTCAGCTCGGCCACGACGTCGCGGTAGAGGTAGGACCACGTGGGCTCCCCGTGCAGCAGCAGCGCCACCGGCGCACCGAGGTCTGCCGGCGTGCCGGTGTCGACGTAGGCCATCCGCAGGGTGCCGCCGTCGGGATCGGCCACGTCGACGTACGCCGGCTCGGGCCAGTCGAGACCGGCGAAGCGCGCGTCGGGGGTGCGGTAGACGTCCATGCGGCGATTCTCGCAGGGCCGGCCCCCAGCCCCGGTGGTCCCGACGAGCGGGCGGTGGCCGCGCGGCGGC
>JAOPXU010000234.1 GCA_025964985.1 Nocardioides sp. | reverse complement strand
TGAGGAACGAGATCAGCGGGGTGTTGACCGACTCGTAGAGGTTGTCGATGCCGAGGTGGTCCTCGACCTTGGTGATGCCGGGCTCGAGGACCGAGATGGTGCGCTTCTTCTCGTCGACCTCGTAGTCCTCGTCCTCGACGAGCTTGGCGGCGATCTTGGAGAACTCGTCGTACCACTTCACCTCGTCCTGGGTCGGACCGCTGATGATCAGCGGGGTCCGCGCCTCGTCGATGAGGATGGAGTCGACCTCGTCGACCACGGCGAAGAAGTGGCCGCGCTGCACGCACTCCTCGATCGAGCCGGCCATGTTGTCGCGCAGGTAGTCGAAGCCGAGCTCGTTGTTGGTGGCGTAGGTGATGTCGCAGTTGTAGGCCACGCGGCGCTCGGCCGGGCGCATCGACGGCAGGATGACGCCGACCTCGAGGCCGAGGAAGTGGTGGATGCGGCCCATCTGCTCGGACTGGAAGCGCGCGAGGTAGTCGTTGACGGTGACGACGTGGACGCCCTTGCCGGCCAGCGCGTTGAGGTAGGACGGCAGGGTCGCGACGAGGGTCTTGCCCTCACCGGTCTTCATCTCGGCGATGTTGCCGAGGTGGAGCGCCGCGCCGCCCATGATCTGGACGTCGAAGGGGCGCATGCCGGTGACGCGGCGCGAGGCCTCGCGAATGGTCGCGAACGCCTCGGGCATGATGTCGTCGAGCGTGGCGCCCTGGGCCAGACGCTCCTTGAACTCCGGGGTCATGGCCTGGAGCTCGGCGTCGCTCATCGCCTTGAACTCGTCCTCGATCGCGTTGACTGCCTTCGCGATGGACTCGAGCCGGCGCAGGGTCTTGCCCTCGCCGATGCGGAGGAGCTTGTCGATGATGGCGGGCACGTCAGTGACTTCCTCTGTTTGGCTGAGTCGCAGGGGGGCCCGGATGAGGGCCGCGTTCCATCCTAACGAGCCGGGCCCGCAGACCGTTCCTCGGCGGCGGGGTCGCCCGCCAGCTCGCCCGCCAACTCACCCGCCAGGTCGCCACGTCCCTCCACCACCACCTCCCCCAGGCCCAGCCAGCCGGCCATCCGGCGGAGCTCGGCGGCGAGGTGGGCCGCGGTGTCGGCGGGGGCGCCGTCCTCGGCGTAGGCGCCCTTGACCAGGAGGCGGCCGGTCGGGCGGTCGGCCTTGAGGTCGACGCGGGCCACCAGCTCGTCGCGCAGCAGGAACGGCAGCACGTAGTAGCCGTGGACCCGCTTGTCGGGCGGGGTGTAGATCTCGATGCGGTAGTGGAAGTCGAAGAGCTGCTCGGCCCGCTCGCGGCGCCACACCACCGGGTCGAACGGGCTGAGCAGCGCCCGCGCCGCCACCGCTCGCGGACGCCGCGCGTCGCGGTGCAGGTACGCCGGGCGGGCCCACCCCTCGATCGTCACCGGCTCCAGCTCACCCGACTCGACCATCGTCTCCACGGCCGCGGCGGTCGGGGCCACCAGCATCCGGTAGTAGTCGGCCAAGCACCCGACGGTGGCGACGCCGTGGGACCGGGCGGCGCGGCGTACGAGCGTGAGGTGCTGCTCCTCGACGGTCAGCTCGGGCGCGGCGAGGACCGCGTCGGGCAGCACCCGCTCCGGGATGTCGTAGACGATCTCGAACTGGGCGTTGCGCCCCACGATCGCGAGGTCGCCGACCATGTAGAGCCAGTCGAGGCTCCTGCGCGCGTCGGACCAGTTCCAGCCCCAGTGCTCCTTGCTGCGCGGCAGGCCGTCGTCGAGGTCACGGGCCGTCGACGGCCCGCGGACGGCCACCTCGGTCAGCACCCGCTGCACCTGCTCGTCGGGCGGTGCCTGGAGCCACTTGCCGCCGCCCTCGCGGTAGTGCTGGCGCCGGTGGGCCATCGCGGGCCACAGCTCGACCGGCATGAACGCCTGCACGTGCGCCCAGTACTCGACCAGGCGCCGCTGCCGGCGCCCCGACGCCGCCCGCGCCAGGAGCGCGGGGTCGTAGGCGCCCATCCGTGAGTAGAGCGGCATGAGGTGCGCCCGCGCCAGCACGTTGACGGAGTCGACCTGCAGCACGCCGGTGCGCTCGACCGTGCGGGCCAGGGTGCGCATCGTCGGCGGCTCGTGCGGCGGGTCGAGGAACCCCTGCGCCGCGAGGGCGATCCGGCGCGCCTGGGCACGGGACAGGGACTGCGGGCGGCTCACGGTCCGGTTCTACCGCAGGACGCGGACGATTCCGGGTCGTCGAGGTCTTGACGGGTGGGGGTGGGGTCCGCCGGACCGCGTCGTCCCTCTGACCTCAGGTTTCACCGGCCGGCCGGTGAATCCCCTGCTGGGCCGATGAAGTTCCATCGGCCCAGCAAGGGATTCATCGGCCCAGCAGGCGTCGAGGGCCAGCGCCGGGTCAGGGCAGTTCGAGCAGGCGTCGAGGGCCAGCGTTGGGTCAGGGCAGCTCGAGCAAGTTCTCGCGGACGGCGTACATGACGGCCTCCATGCGCGAGTGGAGCTGGAGCTTCTCGAGCATGTTGCGGACGTGGTTCTTGACGGTGTTCTCGCTGATGAAGAGCCGGGCCGCGATCTCCTTGTTGCTGTGGCCCTGGGCGACCAGGCGCAGCACGTCGAGCTCGCGCTCGGTGAGGCGCAGCGCGGGGCCGGTCTCGCGCTCGGGGCGCGACATCTGCTTGAACTCGTCGATGAGCTTGATGGCCATCGAGGGGCTGATCAGCGACTGGCCGTCGGCGACCACGCGGATGGCCTGGGCGACCTCCTCGATGGAGGAGTCCTTGAGCAGGTAGCCGGAGGCGCCGCTCTTGACGGCCTCGTAGAGGTCGGCCTCCTCGTCGGAGACGGTGAGCATGATGATCTTGGCCGACGGCACGCTCTGCTTGATGGCCAGGCAGGCCTCGATGCCGGACTTCTTGGGCATCCGCACGTCGAGCAGGACGACGTCGGGTGCCGCGGTCTCGGCCAGGGTGGTGCCCTCGACGCCGTCACCGGCCTCGCCCACGACCTCGAGGCCGGGCTCGACGGCCAGCAGCATCGTGAGGCCCCGCCGGAAGAGCTGCTGGTCGTCGACCACCAGCACCCGGATCGGCTCGCGCTCGGTCTGACCGTGTCCCTCGACGTCTCCCACGTCAGGGATCATGTCACGTGGCGTGCGCGATCCGGGTGCCCAGCGCGCGGATCAGTCCTGCTGGTCGCCACCGAGGTCGAGGGAGATGACGCCGTAGTCGTAGCCGCGGCGGCGGTAGACGACCGACGGCTTCTCGCTCTCCTTGTCGACGAACAGGTAGAAGTCGTGGCCGACGAGCTCCATCTCGTACATGGCCTGGTCGAGGGTCATCGGGGTCGCCGGGTGGGTCTTCTCGCGCACCACCAGCGGCCCGTCGCCGACGACGTCGATGGGGCCGACCTTGCGGACGATGCCCTCATCCCCCTCGACCTCCTCGGCGACCTCGGGGATCTCGATGTCGGCCAGCGCCTGCCCGACCGAGACCGGGGCCCGGCGGCCGTGGTGGACGCGGCGCCGGTCGGCGGCGCGGCGCATCTGGGAGGCCATCTTGTCGAGGGCGACGTCGAGCGCGC
>JAOPXU010000199.1 GCA_025964985.1 Nocardioides sp. | reverse complement strand
GGCGGCGCGGCGGTCGCCGACCTCGTGGACCTCGGCGCGCGAGCCGGGCTCGACGCCGGCGAGCATCGCGGCCCGGATGGCGGCGGGGTCCTCGGTGCGCGGGTTGTCGTCGGTGATGACCACGACGTCGGCCAGGCGGGCGGCGATGCCGGCCATGATCGGGCGCTTGCCGTGGTCGCGGTCGCCGCCGGCGCCGATGACCACGACGACCCGGCCGTCGCCGGCGTCGGCCAGCGGGCGCAGGGTGCCGATGGCGGCCTCGACTGCGTCGGGCTTGTGGGCGTAGTCGACGACGACGAGGAAGTCCTGGCCGGCCTCGACGCGCTCGAGCCGGCCGGGCACCCCGCCGGAGCGCGCGATCGCGGCGGCGACGGCCTCGGGGTCGAAGCCGGCCTCGGCGGCGGCCGCGACGGCGGCGAGGGTGTTGGTGACGTTGAACCGTCCCGGCAGCGGTACGCCGGCCGCAAAGGTCAGCCCGCCGGGCCCGGTCACCGTGAAGCGCGACCCCTCGCGCTCGAGGACGAGGTCGACGGCGCGCCAGTCGGCGGTCTCGTCGTCGAGGGCGAAGGTGCGCACGGGCAGGGTCGTCTCGCGCGCGAGGCGGCGGCCGTGCTCGTCGTCGGTGCCGACCAGCGCGAGCCGGGCCCGCTCGGGGGTGAACAGCGAGGCCTTGGCGCGGTAGTAGTCCTCGACGTCGGCGTGGAAGTCGAGGTGGTCGCGGCCCAGGTTGAGGAAGACCGCGACGTCGAAGACGACGCCGTCGACGCGTCCCATCACCAGCGCGTGGCTGGAGACCTCCATGGCGCACACGGTCACGTCGTGCTCGCGCATGACGGCGAACAGGGCGTGGAGGTCGGGCGCCTCGGGGGTGGTCAGCGAGGTCTTGACGTCGGTGCCGGCGATGCGGGTGCCGACGGTGCCGACGACCCCGGCCGGCGAGCCGGAGCCCTGGAAGCCGGCCTCGGCGAGGCGGGTGGTCGTGGTCTTGCCCTGGGTGCCGGTGACGCCGATCATCCGCATCGAGGCGGCGGGGTCGCCGTGCAGGCGCGCGGCGAGCGCGCCGAGGAGCGAGCGCGGCTCGTCGACCACCACGACCGGCACGCCGAGGTCGGCGCACCGCTCGGCCCCGGCCTCGTCGGTCAGCACCGCGACCGCACCCTCGGCCACCGCGCCGGCGGCGAACTCGGCTCCGTGGACCCGGGCGCCGGGCAGGGCGGCGTACAGGTCGCCGGGCTGGACGCGCTGCGAGGCGAGCGTGAGACCGGTGACCTCGAGGCCCGCGGGGTCGCCCAGGACGCGGCGGGTGGGCAGCGCGGCGACGAGGTCGGCGAGGCCCGTGCGCGTGGGGTGCCGAGGGCGGGTCTGCGAGGTCATGGGCGGACCATCCTCGCCCATCACCACTCGACGGGCAGCCGCGAGGGTGGGGCGCCGGTGGGCGGCACCGCGTAGCGACGCAGCGTGTAGCCCATCACCTTGCTGAACGCCGGTCCGCCGACCGAGCCGCCGCCACCGCCGTTGCGCGGGTTGTGCACCACGACGTACGCCGTGAAGCGCGGGTCGTCGGCCGGGGCGAAGCCAGCGAAGGACACGGTGAAGGAGCCGTCGTAGACGCCGTCGACGACGCGCTGGGCGGTACCGGTCTTGCCGGCGACCCGGTAGCCCGGGACCGCGGCACCCGGGGCCACGCCGGCCTCGGGGTCGATGACGCGCTCCATCATCTCGGCGGTCTGGCGGGCGGCGTCCTCGCTGACGACGCGGCGCCGCTGGGCGACGTCGCTGCCGACCTCGGTGCCGTCGGCCAGGGTGGCGACGCCCTGCACGAGGCTGGGGTCGACGCGCTCGCCGCCGTTGGCGAGGGTGTTGACCGCGGCCCACATCTGCAGCGCGTTGACCGACAGCGACTGGCCGAACGCGATGCGGTCGCCGGTCTGGCTGGTCCACAGGCTGCCGTCGGGCAGGATGCCGGGCGACTCTCCGCCCAGGCCGACGCCGGTGCGCGAGCCGAGACCGAAGTCGGTGAGGTAGGAGCGCAGCTCGCCGCGGTCGAACTCGTCGGCGGCCATGACGGTGCCGATGTTGGACGACTTGGCCAGGATGCCGGCCAGCGTGAGGCGCAGGGTGCCGTGCTCGAAGTAGTCGCTGATCGGGCGGTCCTGGCGCAGCAGCACGCTCGGCACCTCGAACCGCGTCCCACTGGTGACCTTGCCGGCGTCGATGAGCCCGGCCATCGTCAGCGCCTTCTGCACCGAGCCGGGCTCGTAGGCGTCGCTGAGGGCGCGGGAGGCGTAGAGGCTCTTCTCCGACAGGTCGGGCCGCGCGGCGTCGTACGTCGGGAAGTCGGCCAGGCAGAGGATCTCGCCGGTGCGGGAGTCGCCCACGACGATGGTGCCGGAGTCGCCGCGGGCGTTGCGCACGGCGTCGGCGAGGACCTGCTGGCAGTACCACTGCAGGTCGCGGTCGAGGGTCATCGTGAGGCGCTGGCCGTCGCGGGCCGGGTCGACGGTGTTGTCGCCGAGCGGGATCTGGCTGCCCGAGGGGCTGACCTGGTAGCGGGCCTCGCCGTCGTGGCCGGAGAGGTGGCGGTTGAACGCCAGCTCGAGGCCGGCCGAGGGACGCGCCGAGCCGTCCTTCTTGGGCGTGCCGAGGAAGCCGATGACGTTGGCGCCGGTGGTGCCGGCCGGATAGACCCGCACCGGGTCGTCGCGGGTGTAGAGCCCGACGAACCCCTTCGCCTTCGCCGCGTCGATGACGTCGCGGGCGTGGGCGGCGGGGACCTGGCGAGCGACGTACTGGAAGCGGCTGTCGGGCATCCGCAGCCGCTTCAGAGTCGTGAAGTAGTCGACCTCGAGGCGGCGCGAGAGGAATGCCGCCATCTGCGGGGCGTCCTGGGCGGTCAGCGACGGGTCGGCGACGACCATGAGGCCGTCGATGGAGTCGGCCAGCGGCTGGCCGTTGCGGTCGACGATGTCGCCCCGCTCGGCCGGCAGGACCACGCTGATCTCGCCCTCGGCGGCCGCCATGGCGGCGTACTGGCCGGGGTCGACGCCCTGCAGCTGCACCAGCCGGGCCGCGAACAGCGACAGCACCATCGCGATGAACACGAAGCCGACGCGCAGGCGCAGCGCGGACGAACCCCGGCGAAGCGTGGTCGGGCGTGAGGACTTGCGGGCCGGCGGGCGGGCGGGCCGACGGGTGGCCACTAGCGGGCGGTCCGAGGTGCGGCGGGCGGGGTGCCGAGGCAGGGGGCGGGGACCGCGGCGGCCGGGACGCCGGTGACCTTGCCGGTGGTGACGTCGAGGAACGCCGCGGGCGGGCCCATGACCATCCCCTGCTCGCAGGCCAGGGCGGCGAGGCGCGTCGGGTTGCGCAGCGCGTCGAGCTCGGTGGTCAGTGCCTGCTCGCGAGCGGCGAGCACCCGCGACTCGTCCTCGAGGCGGGCGGCGGTGAACGACGCCTGCTGCATCGAGGTGTTGAAGAGGAGCAGCCCGACCACGCCGGCCAGGAGCAGCAGGCTGACCAGCATCACGAACGGCACCCGCGGCGCGCGGCTGCGCAGCCGGGGCACCACCGCGAGGCGGGCCCGGCCGAGCGCGGCGCCCGCCAGGTGGGGCGAAAGACGGGTGCGGACAGGCGTCGCCGTGCGGCGCAGGGGTGCGGTGCTGCTCATGCGGGGTCCCCGGGGCGTGGTGAGGTGGAGGAGCGGAGCGGGGGGACCTCAGAACGGCGTGGGGTGTTCATCAGGCGGCTCCCTTTCCGGATCGAGGGGTGGGTCGGACGCGCTCGACGGCGCGCAGGCGGACCGAGGCCGCACGGGGGTTGGTGGCGGTCTCGGCGGCGTCGGCCTTCTCGGCGCCGCGGGTGACCAGGCGCAGGGCCGGCTCGCTGCCCTCGGGGACGAACGGCAGGTCGTGCGGCACCTCGCTGCGGGTCACCGCGACGAAGGCCTGCTTGACCAAGCGGTCCTCGAGGGAGTGGTAGGACTCGACGACGACGCGGCCGCCGACCGAGATCGCCTCGATGGCCGCCGGGATCGCACGGCGCAGGACGGCGAGCTCGTCGTTGACCTCCATACGCAGGGCCTGGAAGGTCCGCTTGGCCGGGTGTCCCCCGGTGCGCCGGGCGGGCGCCGGGATCTCGTCGTAGAGCAGCTCGACGAGCGCGGCGCTGGTGGTGAACGGCTGGGTCTCGCGGCGGCGCACGATGGCGCCGGCGATCTTGCGGGCGAACTTCTCCTCGCCGTAGTCGCGCAGGACCCGGGTCAGCTCGCCGGCGCTGTAGGTGTTGAGGACGTCGGCGGCGGTGGGCCGGTCGTCGTCGGGGCCGCCGTCCATGCGCATGTCGAGCGGGGCGTCGACGGCGTAGGCGAAGCCGCGCTCGGCGACGTCGAGCTGCATGGAGGAGACGCCGAGGTCGAAGAAGACGCCCTCGACGGCGTCGAGCCCGAGCTGCGCGAGCACCTCAGGGATCTCGTCGTAGACGGCGTGGACGGCGGTGAACCGGTCGCCGTACGGCGCCAGGCGCTCGCGGGCCAGGTCGAGCGCCCGGGGGTCGCGGTCGATGCCGACGACACGGGCCAGGGAGCAGCGGGCCAACAGGGCCTCGGAGTGCCCACCGAGCCCGAGGGTGGCGTCGACGAGCACGGCGCCCTCGCGGTCGAGGGCGGGCTCCAGGAGGGCCACGACCCGGTCGAGGAGCACCGGGTCGTGCTGGGGGCGGGACACCTCAGCGTCCCAGCCCGGCCAGGAGCAGGAAGGCCAGGGCGAACAGCAGTGACATCGCCAGCGAGAACGACATGAGCACGGCCGCGTCGCGGGCCTGGTGGCGGACCCGTCGCACGGCGGGGTCCACCTCGTGGGTGGCGGGTGCGGTGCTCATCGGATCGACCCCAGATGTGTGTGCTCGTGCGTGGGAAGAGGTGGTGCGGGGGTGCAGCTGGCTTCAACGGGTGGTGCCGGTGGTGCGGTGCGATCCGTAGGTCCAGGTCCCGCCCGCTCCGCGGACCTCGCGAGAGGTCGGGAAGCGCTGCTTTCTGGGGCCGGGGAAGGTGTCCCAGACGGCGGCGTGCAGGAGCGGGCAGAGCCTCGTCCTACGGATCGCTGTGCTGTTGTCGGTGCTGCTGGGGCTGCTGGGTGCTGCGCGCTACTCAGTGCTGGTGGGGCTGGTCGGACTCGTCGAGGTCGGCGAACCGTTCGAGCTCAGCGGCCTGGTAGTCGTCCCACGCCTTCGGGTTCCAGATCTCGAGCCGGTTGCGGACGCCGATCACGACCACGTCGCGCTCGAGGCCGGCGTAGTCGCGCAGGCTCGCGGCGATGGAGACGCGACCCTGCTTGTCGGGGACCACCTCGTCACCGCCGGAGAAGAACATCCGCTGGTAGCCGCGGGCGGCCTTGTCGGTCATCGACCGCTCGGCGGCCTTGTCGGCCTCCACGTCGAAGACCTCGGGGGGCCAGACGACCAGGCACTTCTCCTGTCCCTGCGTCACGACGACCCCCTCGGCGAGGCGGTCGCGGAACTTGGGGGCAGGAAGAGGCGGCCCTTCTCGTCCAGCTTCGGTCGGAACGTGCCCATGAAGCGCATCGGGCACCTCCTGACTCAGCCATCTCGACCCACCAACCTGCTCGGTTGCTCCACTTTCCCCCACAGTACGCCACTTTCCCCCACGTGCAACCACATTCGCTCCCGATTCCTCCCCGGCCCACCACGGACGCACCGGTGCCGGCTGGGCGGCGTCACGGGCGGCGTCACGGGCGGCGTCAGGGGCGTCCGTGGGGAGGCGGGTCCGGTCACGCGTGATCGGGCGTCGTGGGTTGCCTCGACGCCCTACGGTGGTGTCAGGCAAGAACGGGTCACGGAAGGACCTCGCAGACGTGGAGACAACGAGCGCCGCTTCGGCCGACCTCGAGACACTGGCCCGTGTGGTCGCCGCCGTGCGCCGCAACATCGAGCGCGTCATCGAGGGCAAGCCCGACGTCGTCGAGTCC
>JAOPXU010000194.1 GCA_025964985.1 Nocardioides sp. | reverse complement strand
GCGCGGGCGCCGCGGAAGAGGAACCGGGCCAGCGCGGCCCGCACCGCCGTCGGCTCGACGCCCGGGGCTGCGGTGCGCACGTTGTCGTAGACGCTCAGGCCGTCGTCGAGGACGTCGAGGCGCTGGGGGAGCAGGCCCACCGGCACCCGCACCGACACCGTGCCCGAGGCGGGCGGCAGCAGCCCGGCGACCGTGTGCAGCAGCGTCGTCTTGCCTGCGCCGTTCGGACCGACCACCGCGACCCGGTCCGGGCCGCTGACGTCGAGGTCGACCGCTGCCCCGGTGCGCAGGACCAGGTCGTGCGTGGTCAGCACGACCCGGCCGCGTGGCACCTCGGTGGCCGGCAGGTCGACGCGGATGGCGCGGTCCTCGCCCAGCCACGACTCCGCCTCGCCGAGCCGCTCGCGCGCCGCGTCCAGCCGGTCCTCGTGCAGGTGCCGGTACTTCGCGGCGTGCTTCTCCGAGCGGTTCTTCCAGAAGTCCTGGGCGCCCTTGGGCATGTTGCTGGCCGCGGCATTGCGGGCGCCCTGCCGCTTGCGCTGCGCGACGAGCCGCTCGGCCTCCTGACGGTCCGCGCGCTGGCGTCGTACGTCGGAGCGGGCCGCCGTCACCGCCTGCTCGGCCGCCTGCTGCTCGGCCGCGACCTGCTCGGCGTACGACGTCCAGCCGCCGCCGTACCAGCGCACGGTCCCGTCGCGCAGGTTGCCGATGCGGTCGACGTGCTCGAGCAGGTCGCGGTCGTGGCTGACCAGCAGCAGCGAGCCGGTCCAGGTGGCGACCAGGTTGACCAGGCGGGCGCGGGCCGCGGTGTCGAGGTTGTTGGTCGGCTCGTCGAGCAGCAGGACGTCGGGCGGGTCGAGCATCAGCCGGGCCAGGCCGAGCTGCACCACCTCGCCGCCGGACAGCTCGCCGAGCCGCCGGTGCAGCACGTCGTGGGGGAGCCCGAGCCGGGCCAGCGAGGCGACCGCGCGCTCCTCGACGTCCCAGTCCTTACCGACGGCGTCGTAGTCAGCGGGGTCGACCGAGCCGGCCTCGACCGCCTGCAGGCCGCGGAGGGTGGCCGCGATGCCGAGGAATTCGACGACCTCGCGCTCTGCGTCGAGGACCAGGTCCTGCGGCAGGTGGCCGACGCGGCCGGTGACGCGGACGTGCCCGGCGCCCGGTGTCAGCTCGCCGGCGACCAGGCGCAGGGTGGTCGACTTGCCGCAGCCGTTGACGCCGACGAGCGCCGACCTCCCGGGCGGGACGAGCAGGTCGAGCCCGGTCAGGGCGGGGGTGCCGTCGGGCCAGGCGAACGTGACGCCGGACAGGCTGATGACGGCGTGCGAGGGACGGGTGGGTGCGGACATGCGAAAGCTCCCCTTCGGGGGTCGAGGTCGGTGAGGACGGCCTCAGAGCTTCACGACGGCACCGTTCGTCGGGGACAGGAGCGCGTCCAACGTAGGTCGCGGCCCTGCGCCGGACCACCGGTTTCCGGGGCCGTCGGTCCGGTAGCGTGACGGCGGCACAGCGTCGTGCACCCCTGATCGAGCCCCCTGATCGAGCCCTGTGATCGAGCCCTGCGAGGACGACTCCGTGACCCCACCCGACCGTCGTGCCCGCGCCGTCGTCCTCATCGCCGAGGAGCTCAGCCCGGCGACCGTCGAGGCACTGGGGCCCGACTTCGAGATCCGGCACTGCGACGGCGCCGACCGGGGCGCGCTGCTGGCGGCCCTGCCGGAGGTCGACGCGGTCCTCGTCCGCTCCGCCACCAAGATCGACGCCGAGGCGCTCGGCGTCGCCAAGCGCCTGCGCGTCGTGGCCCGTGCAGGGGTCGGCCTCGACAACGTCGACGTCCGCGCCGCGACCCAGGCCGGCGTCATGGTGGTCAACGCGCCGACGTCCAACATCGTCTCGGCCGCCGAGCTCGCCGTCGCGCTGATGCTGGCCGCGGCGCGCCACGTCTCGCCGGCCCACGCCGCGCTGCGCAACGGCGAGTGGAAGCGTGCGCGCTACACCGGCATCGAGCTCTACGAGAAGACCGTCGGGGTCGTCGGCCTGGGCCGTATCGGCGTCCTCGTCGCCCAGCGCCTCGCCGCCTTCGGCATGAACGTCATCGCCTACGACCCCTACGTGCAGGCCGGGCGGGCCGCGCAGGTCGGCGTACGGCTGGTCGACCTCGACACGCTGCTGGCCGAGTCCGACTTCATGAGCGTCCACCTGCCCAAGACCCCCGAGACCATCGGGCTCATCGGCGCCGACCAGCTCGCGCTGGCCCGGCCCGGCCTGGTGCTCGTCAACGCCGCACGCGGCGGCATCGTCGACGAGGCCGCGCTCTACGACGCGCTCAAGAACGGCCAGATCGCCGCCGCCGGCCTCGACGTCTTCGCCGTCGAGCCGTGCACCGACAGCCCGCTCTTCGAGCTCGAGAACGTCGTCGCCACGCCCCACCTCGGTGCCTCCACCGAGGAGGCCCAGGAGAAGGCCGGCATCTCGGTGGCCCGCTCGGTGCGGCTCGCGCTGGCCGGTGAGCTGGTCCCCGACGCCGTCAACGTGCAGGGCGGCGTCATCGCCGAGGAGGTGCGCCCCGGCATCCCGCTGACCGAGAAGCTCGGCCGGATCTTCACCGGTGTCGCCGGCGAGGTCGCCCAGCAGATCGACGTCGAGGTGCGCGGCGAGATCACCGAGAACGACGTCAAGGTGCTCGAGCTCGCCGCCCTCAAGGGCGTCTTCACCGACGTGATCGAGGACGCCGTCTCCTACGTCAACGCCCCGCTCCTCGCGGCCGAGCGCGGCACCGCCGTACGCCTCGTCACCGAGTCCGAGAGCCCCGACCACCGCAACCTGATCACCATCCGCGGCACCCTCGCCGACGGCTCCCAGGTCTCGGTGAGCGGCACCCTGGTCGGCATCAACCAGCGTGAGCGGCTCGTCGAGGTCAACGGCTACGACATCGACCTCGAGCCCACCGAGCACCTGGCGTTCTTCGCCTACCACGACCGCCCGGGCATGGTCGGCACCGTCGGTCAGATCCTCGGCGACGCCGGCGTCAACATCGCCGGTATGCAGGTCTCGCGCAACGCCAAGGGCGGCGAGGCGCTGGTCGCCCTCTCCGTCGACACCGCCATCCCCGCCGAGGTCCTCGCCGACATCGAGTCGGCGATGAGCGCGCACTCCGCGCGCACCATCGACCTGGTCTGACGCTCCGTCGGCGGCGACGGGTCCGAGAATCTCCGCTGAAGCGGTGAAACTCCGGCTTCTGGTACGAAACCTTGTACAAGAAGCAGGAGTTTCACCACATAAGCGGGGTGATTCTCGCGGCGGTCCGGCGTCAGGCCACCATCACCCGCGCGGTGCGCGACGGAGCCGCCCGCGGGCCCTCGCGTACGACGTCCCAGGCGCCGGCCAGCC
Organism: Nocardioides sp.; assembly: GCA_025964985.1. Taxonomy (GTDB): domain Bacteria; phylum Actinomycetota; class Actinomycetes; order Propionibacteriales; family Nocardioidaceae; genus Nocardioides. The sequence goes on along the minus strand of JAOPXU010000194.1, from coordinate 5,176 downwards.
GCCGGCAGGCCTCCTCGAGCTCGGCCGGCGGGCGCGACCACGGGATCCGGACGAACCGGTCGAGGCCGCCCTCGGCGGCGAACGCCGGGCCCGGGGCGACGACGACGCCGCGGCGCTCGGCCTCGTCGGCCAGGGCGGTGCCGCGGGCAGCGGGCAGCTCGCACCAGACGGCGAGCCCGCCGGTGGGGCGGCGGAAGCGCCACTCCGGCAGGTGCTCGGTGATGGCGGCGAGCAGGGCGTCGCGCTGCTCGCGCAGGCGCTCGCGCTGCCGCTCCACGACGGCGTCGGTGGCGAGCAGCCGGGTGAGCACCAGCTGCTCCATGACCGGCGCGCCCAGGTCGAGGCCGAGCCGGGCGCGGGTGAGGCGCTCGACCTGGTCGTGCGGCGCGCGGATCCAGCCCAGCCGCAGCCCGCCCCAGTGCGACTTGCTGGCGCTGCCGAGGGTGATCGTGCGCGGGTCGAAGGTCGCGAACGGCGGCGGCATCTCCTGCCCGTCGAGCGAGAGCGCCTGGTGCGCCTCGTCGACGACGGCGACGGTGCCGGTGCGCCGCAGGTGGGCGGCGTACGTCGCCCGGTCGGCCGCCGACATGACGAGGCCGGTGGGGTTCTGGAAGTCGGGGATCAGGTAGGCCAGCGTCGGGCGCACCTGGTCGAGCGCGGCGCCGACGGCGTCGAGGTCCCAGCCCTCGGGGTCGACCGGGACCGGCCGCAGGCGTGCGCCGCTGGTGGTGATGGCCTGGGTGGCGTTGGGGTAGACCGGCGACTCGACCAGCACCCGGTCGCGCGGGCCGGTCAGCGCCTGGGCGACCAGCGCGGCCGCGGCCAGGGCGCCGGCGGTGACGACGACCTGGTCGGGGTCGGTCGGCAGCCCGCGGGCGGCGTAGCCGTTGGCGATCGCGGCCTGCAGCGCCGGCAGTCCGGCGGGGAAGTAGCCGTGACCACCCAGGTACGCCGGCAGCTCGGCCGCCGCCTCGGCGTAGGCCGCGGCGGTACCGGGCGGGGCGGAGGCCGCGGCGCAGTTGAGGTCGATCAGGTCGGCGTCGGGCCGCCCGGTGCCCGGGACCAGCGCCCGGTCGTGGGCGCGGGAGCGGCCGCCCGGCACCCGGGTGAAGGTGCCCGAGCCCTGCTGGGCCGCGGCGTAGCCGCTGTCGCGGAGCAGCGCGTAGGCGCGGGTCACGGTGGTGCGCGAGACGCCGAGGGCCTCGGTGAGGTCGCGCTCGCTGGGCAGCCGCACGTCGAGGCCGACGCGGCCGTCGCCGATGAGCTCGGTGAGCGCGTCGGCGAGGCCGGCGTAGGCGGGGGAGCGGGCGAAGTCGCCGACCAGGGCGGCGACGCGTCCCGCGGAGACGGTCGACGGGGTGGACTGCACCATGCAGTCCACTGTCGCACGATTGGCTATTCAGTCAAGGGCCAATCGGGGTCATGCTGGACCCATGACCACGGTCCAGCAGCCCGCCCTCGTCGACCTCGGCCCCCTCGCGCAGCTGCGCGCCGGCCGGCTCGTCGAGCGCCTGGTGCGCCTCTTCGTCGGGCTGGTCGCCTACGGCGCCTCGCTCGGCATGATGGTGCGCGGCGACCTGGGCCTCGCGCCGTGGGACGTGCTCCACTCCGGCCTGATCCGCCACGTCCCGCTCACCCTGGGCCAGGCGGTCGTGGTGATGAGCTTCGTCGTGCTGCTGCTGTGGATACCGCTGCGCGAGATGCCCGGCATCGGCACGGTCGCCAACGCGCTGGTCGTCGGTCTGTCGGCCGACGCCACCCTCGCCCTGCTCGACGCGCCCGACGCGGTCGCGGCCCGGATCGGGCTGATGGTCGGCGGCGTCCTGCTGTGCGGGGTGGCCTCCGCCCTCTACATCGGCGCCCAGCTCGGCCGCGGACCGCGCGACGGGCTGATGACCGGCCTGGCCCGGCGCACCGGCTGGTCGATCCGGCTCGTGCGCACCGCGCTGGAGGTCACCGTCGTGCTCATCGGCCTCACGCTCGGCGGCGTCCTCGGTGTTGGCACCGTCCTCTACGCCCTCGCGATCGGCCCGATCACCCAGGCGCTGCTGCCCGCGTTCCTCGTCGACGTCTCGGCCCCGCCGCCGAGCCTGCCGGAGACTGTCGGTGGCGCCACGTAGGCTCGGCACGTGAAGTCACGATGAGCAAGACCGACGAGCTGCGCGCCATGCGCGACGCCAAGTACGCCCGCGCCCGCGCCGCCTCCGGCCGTGGCCCCGCGCCCACCACCCCGGCCGCCCCGGCCACGCCCGCCCCGGTGGCGCCTCCGGCCGCCACCCAGGCCGCCGCCCCCGCGGCGTCGACCGACGAGCCGGCCACCGACACCGTCTGCGGCCACCGCAACATGGGCGGGCGCACCTGCACCCGCGAGCAGGGCCACGCCGTCAAGAGCCACCGCTACTCCTGACCCCGCTGGGTACCTACGCGTCACGATGAGCGACGACGCGATGATCCTGACGACGGACCCCGTCGACCTGCCCGGCGTCGAGCCGGCCGACCCGCCGACCGAGCTCGTGCCCGGCCGGCTGTGGCACGGCGGCTGCCCGGTCGACTTCGGCTGGGTGCACGACACCGGCATCGACCTGGTCCTCGACCTCGCCGACGCCGACGCCCACCCGCCGGCCGACGAGATCGCCGACCTGCTCTACCTCAAGTGCCCGCTCGTCGACCACGACACCCTGCCCGACGAGGGCCTGGTCCTCGGGCTGGCCGAGCTGGTCGCCCGCCTCGTCGGCCAGGGCCACCAGGCGCTCGTCCACTGCACCTTCGGGCGCAACCGCTCCGGGCTGATGGCGACCCTCGTGGTGCGCGAGCTCCTCGGGCTCAGCGGCGCCGACGCGCTTGCCTACGTCCGCGATCGCCGGCGCGGCGTCGCCGACAACGCGGCGTTCGCCGAGTGGCTCACCTCGCTGCCCGAGCCCACCTCCCGCTGACCCGGCGCACAAACGCGCCGGGTCGACCACGCCCACCACGCCCACCCGGCGCGTATGTGCGCCGGGTCGACCTAGAGCGGGGTGCGCCAGCGGCGCAGCTCGGCCTCGACCCAGTCGAGCGGCCAGCCGCGGCGCTCGCACTCCCACAGCCGGAACGCGACCGCGCCCAGCTCGGCGATGCGGTCGAGCACGGGCAGGCCCTCCCAGCCGCGGACGTCGGCTCCGTAGGCCCGGCAGAAGGCGGCGTACTCCGTGCGGCCCAGCTCGCCCGACGCGCGGCGGCGAGCGGCGGAGGCCAGGTCGTGCTCGCGCGGGGCGGCGGCGACCCAGTCGAGGTCGATGAGTCGCGGACCGTCGGCGGTGACCACGACGTTGCCGGGCGACACGTCGCCGTGCACCGCACCGACGCCGACGACCGAGTCGACGCTGCTCAGCGCGGCCAGCAGGTCGGCGCGGGCGCCGAGCAGGACGGCGGCGTCCTCAGGCGCGAGTCCGCCGACGACGCCGGGCAGGCGCGAGAGCGGTGTCCAGTCCGGCAGGTGGAGGCCGGCGGTCTCGTCGTGGAAGCGGCGCAGCAGCGAGCCGACCTCGCGCCAGCCCCGCGGCTCGGTGCCGAGGACCCACGGCATCAGCGTGACCACGCCGTACGCCGTCTCGACCGGGCGCCGGGTGGTGAGCACGGCCACCGTGCAGCCGTCGAGGGCGTCGCGCACGCGCTCGAGGTGGGCCGCGTCGGTGCCGGGCGGGTAGACCTTGACCGCGTGGTCGCCGCAGCGCAGGACCACCGTGGTCAAGGCGCTGACGACCAGGGGCGCGACCAGTCCGTCGAGGTCGAGGTGGGGGCGGGCGACGTCGAGTGCGAGCAGCGCGTCGGCGGCGCCCCAGCCGGCCGGCGGCAGGGGCAGGGCGTCGGGGGCAGGCAGGGGTCGGGCGACCTGGGACGAGATCACGGGTGACTCCGGTGGTGCGTGGGGGTGGAGAGGGGGACAGCCACCACGCAACGTCTCGGACACTGTGCAGGCGTCCAGACCGGGTCGGGCAGGTGAACGATAGGCGAACCCGTCAAGCGTCCGTGCATGTTCGCGCGGGCCCGGCGCTGACACGAGACGCCGGGCGCGCCAGGTGACAGACTGCGCGCCATGACCGCAGGCACCCCCGAGCAGTCCGGCGAGGCCGCCGTGCAGCCCCTCGCCCCGCCCGACCCCGTCGTGACGCTCACCGCCCCCGAGCCGATGGTGAAGGTGCAGGAGACGTCGGCGCCCAAGATGGCGCCGCCGGTCGCGGCCGAGGCGATGCCCGAGCTCGACGCCAAGGTCGACGGGTTCATGTCGGCACTCACCAGCACCCAGGCCGGCAGCCCGGAGTTCGCCGCCCAGGCCGAGAACGTCCGCACGATGGGCGATGCCGACATCCGCAAGGCCGCCGAGACGTCCAACCGGATGCTCGAGCGCCCGGTCAAGGCGCTGCGCGAGGGCGGCATCGCCCAGGGCAGCGCGGTCGGCAAGACCCTGCTCGAGCTGCGCCGCACCGTCGAGGAGCTCGACCCCAGCCAGGCCACCGGCACCAAGCGGTGGCTCGACCTGCTGCCGTTCGGCGACAAGGTCACCGACTACTTCCGCAAGTACCAGTCGGCGCAGACCCAGCTCAACGGCATCCTGCACAGCCTGCGCAACGGTCAGGACGAGCTGCAGCGCGACAACGTGGCGCTCAACCTCGAGAAGTCGAACCTGTGGGCCACCATGGGTCGCCTCAACCAGTACGTCTACGTGGCCGAGAAGCTCGACTCGAAGCTGTCGGCGCGCATCGCCGAGCTCGAGCTGAGCGACCCCGAGGCGGCGAAGTCGCTGAGCCAGGACGTGCTCTTCTACGTCCGGCAGAAGCACCAGGACCTGCTGACCCAGCTGGCGGTGTCGATCCAGAGCTACCTCGCGATCGACATCATCATCAAGAACAACATCGAGCTCATCAAGGGCGTCGACCGCGCGTCGACCACCACGATCTCGGCGCTGCGCACCGCGGTGATCGTGGCGCAGGCGCTGGGCAACCAGAAGCTCGTGCTCGACCAGATCACGGCGCTCAACACCACGACGTCGAACATGATCCAGCGGACCTCGGAGATGCTGAAGGAGAACTCGGCGGCGATCCAGGAGCAGGCCGCGAGCTCGACGATCGGTATCGAGCAGCTGCAGGCGGCCTTCGCCAACATCTACGCCACGATGGACTCCATCGACGAGTTCAAGCTC
>JAOPXU010000188.1 GCA_025964985.1 Nocardioides sp. | reverse complement strand
TGTAGTCCTTGAGCAGCGAGCGACCGATGATCATCTTCTGGATGTCGGCGGTGCCCTCACCAATGAGCATGAACGCGGCCTCGCGGTAGAGGCGCTCGATCTCGTACTCCTTGGAGTAGCCGTAGCCACCGTGGATGCGGAAGGAGTCCTGGACGACCTCGTTGCAGTACTCCGCCGCCAGGTACTTCGCCATCCCGGCCTCGACGTCGTTGCGCTGGCCCTTGTCCTTGATCCGCGCCGCGCGGACCATCATCGCGTGCGAGGCCTCGACCTTGGTCGCCATCTCCGCCAGACGGAACAGGATCGCCTGGTGCTCAGCGATCGGCTTGCCGAACGTCTCGCGCTGCTGCGAGTAGGCAACAGCCAGCTCGAAAGCGCGGTTGGCGATGCCACAGGCACGGGCCGCGACGTTGACGCGGCCGACCTCGACACCGTCCATCATCTGGTAGAAGCCCTTGCCGGACACCCCACCCAACACCTGGTCAGCCGAGACGCGGTGGCCCTCGAGGACCATCTCGGTGGTGTCGACGCCCTTGTAGCCCATCTTGTCGATCTTGCCCGGGATGGTCAGGCCAGGAGCGGTCTCACCGAAGCCGGCCTCCTTCTCCAGCAGGAACGTCGTCATGTTCTTGTAGACGCTGTCGTCGCCCTCGTCGGACTTCACCAGCGTCGCGACCAGCGTCGAGGTGCCACCGTTGGTCAGCCACATCTTCTGCCCGTCGATGACGTAGTCGTCACCGTCCTTCACAGCCTTGGTCTTGATCGCCGCCACGTCAGAGCCGAGACCGGGCTCGGACATCGAGAACGCACCGCGCACCTCGCCCATCGCCATGCGGGGCAGGTACTTCTGCTTCTGCTCCTCGGTGCCGTGCTGCATCAGCATGTAGGCCACGATGAAGTGGGTGTTGATCACACCCGACACGCTCATCCAGCCACGCGCGATCTCCTCCACGCACAACGCGTAGGTCAGCAGCGACTCCCCGAGACCGTCGTACTCCTCGGGGATCATCAGACCGAAGATGCCGAGCTCCTTGAGCCCGTCGACGATCTCCTGCGGGTACTCGTCGGCGTGCTCCAGCTCGGTGGCGACCGGGATGATCTTCTCCTCGGTGAACGTCCGCACCGCCTTGAGGATCTCGCGCTGGTCGTCGGTCAGGCCTTCGGTCTCGCAGAGGCGACCCATGAGGGGTCCTTTCTCGTCGGGTGCAGGATGCTCGCGTGGTGCTTGTTACTGCTGGGTAGTGTCCCCGGACACGGTAGACGGACGCGTCACCCCGACCGTGGCCGTGGGCGGTGAGATACGTCACCGGTGATGGCGATCCCCACGACCGTAGCGACCTTCTCGATCGCACGGGACACCCCGTCCGGCAGCGGTGCGCGTACGTCGTCCGGCACGTCGAGCCCGAGCTCGGCGCACAGGGCGAGGGCCCCCGCGTGCAGGGCCGTGGCCGCCCGGAGCACCTCCGCCTCGGGCGGCGGGGCCGGGGTGTCGCCCGGGTCGAGGACCAGGTCGGGGTCGCGCTCCGTCGGGAGGTCGGCGGGGTCGCCGACGAGCGTGGCGACCTCGGTGACGAGGGCGAGCGTGCGGGCGTTGAGGTCGAGGGCGAAGGCGGCCGTCGCCTCGTCGACGCGGGGCCGGCTCTGCTCGGTGCGCAGCGGCAGCAGGTGCTCCTTGGTCAAGCGACGCACGACCTTGCGGTAGGGCCGCGGCGAGCCCGGAGCCAGGCCGGCGGCGTTGACCAGGCGCATCAGCTCGCACGAGCCGTAGCCCAGCTGGGGGTTGTCGAACGCCGTCACCTCGGTCGCGGCCACCTCGACGCCCAGCACCTCGCACACCCGTGACCACAGCAGGGCCCGTGACGCGTCGGACCGGCGCGGCACGGTCACCACGGTGAGCCGCTCGGGCCGGCAGACACCGCTCCACGTGCGCAGCATCCGCGGCACGTCCTGCGTACGACGGAACGCAGGTCGGCCCGGCGGCGGCGGTCGCCGACGGCCGGCGCGAGCACCCGCCGCGAAATCGGGCCACGACAGGTCCTGGCCGTTGCGGGTCAGGCTCTGCCACTGCGACGGCAGGGCGTGCACGGCGTCGCGCACCGTGAGCACGGCGTGCAGGTCGAGGCCCGCCGCGCTGTCGCGCAGCAGCGCGGCCCCGGCCGGCGTCATGAAGCTCAGGAACTCCATCGACAGCACGGCACCGCGGCAACCCGGCCGCGTAGAGCGCTCGCGCGCCTCGTCCATCAGCGCCACCCACTTCGGGGCGGCGTCGAGGCGGTCGCCGGCGGCACCGCTCGAGCCGAGCGCGACACCCTCGAGCTCGAGCAGCTGGCGCGTGGCCTGCACGACGCGCTTGTGCTCGGGCACCCACCAGCCGGCGTCCTCGAGGACCGCGCGATTGTCCTGCAGCAGGTGCTGGAGGTAGGTCGTCCCCGTCTTCATCGCCCCGACGTGGAGCAGCAGGACGGGGTCGTGGTCGGGCGTCATCCGTGCTGACTCTAGGAGACGCCTCGGACCGGACCCGGACGACGTCCGGGCGGTCTCGGGTCCGGCGCGTTCCGCTCCTGGCCGCCGGGCGTCCCCGTATCGTGACGGCTGGCCGTCCGCGTGCGGCCCCGCAGCCCGTGGAGGAACGTCGAGTGGACCCGAGCACCCGGTCGACAGCGGCCGCGACCGCCGTCGTCGTCCTGCTCGTGGGCCTCGCGATCGCGGTCCTGGTCACCCTCGGCGGCGGCGTCGATCCCCCGGCACCCACCGCGGGCACGACGAGCACGACGACGCCCGCGACCGTCGTACCGACGAGCGCCGAGCCCGCGCCGAGCGGACCGGCCGGCACGCCGAAGCCGACGCGCACCCCGAAGCCGCAGCAGCCCGAGCTCCCGCAGGGCACCGGCGAGGTCTGCGTGCCGCAGGTCGACGAGCAGACGCTCACCGTCATGACCTTCAACATCAAGTCGGGTCGCGTCACCGGTCGGGTCGACATGGGTCGCGTCGGTGACCAGATCGCGGCCTACGGCCCCGACATCGTGCTGATGCAGGAGGTCGACAAGGGCCGGGCGTGGTCGAACCGGCTCGACGAGGCCGCCGTCCTGGGCCAGCGGCTGGGCATGGAGTGGGCCTTCGGCGGCAACGACATCCGCTCCCCCACCAACATGCTCGGCAACGCCATCCTGTCGCGCTACCCGATCCGCACCTCCAACAACGTGCAGCTCCCCGCCCTGCCCGGCAAGCACCGTCGCGGTCTGCTCGGCGCGCTCGTCGACGTCGACGGCATCGAGGTCGAGGTCTACAGCACCCACCTCGAGCACACCTCGAGCGCTGACCGCGAGCGGCAGGTCGCCGCGATCGCCGGCGTGCTCGGCCCGCGGCCGGCACCGCGCTTCCTCGGCGGCGACTTCAACGCCGGCCCGACCAGCGCGGTGATGGCCCGGGCGCGCACCCTGGCCACCGACACCTGGGCGGTGGTCGGCAGCGGTGCGGGGTTCACCGCACCCTCGGGCCGCCCGCGCGTGCGCATCGACTACCTGATGCACGACGGCAGCGACACCGTCGAGGTCACGCCCCTGCTGATGCGGGTACTGCCGACCAACGCCTCCGACCACCGCGCCGTGATGGCGAGCTACCGGCTGCGCGAGGACGAGGGCGAGATCTGCGTGCCCGCGCTCAGCGACTGAGCGGGGCCGGCCCGGTCAGACGATCGAGGCGAAGATCCGCTTGCCCTCGTCGATGCCGTAGGGCCCGGTCGTCACGGTGATCGTCGTGCGCTGGGTCAGCAGCGCCGAGGTCAGCTGGCGGTTGGAGCTCAGTCGGACGGTCCACGCTCCGGCGGTGTCGCTGACCATCATCAGCGCCCCGAGCTTGTGTCCTCGCCAGGTGGTGCGGCACTCACGCACGCAGTGCCACATCCAGCTCGAGGCGTCGCCGTCGGCCTTGAGCAGCCGCTCGAGCGACAGCTCGCGCTTGGTCTCGCGCCCGCCGATCTTGACCAGCTGCACGTGCACGCCGCGGCCGGCGGCCGCCTTGAGGTCCTTGGCCAGCTGGGCCGAGTCGAGCGTCGCGGTCGCGATCCGGACCGCCGAGCCCGGCTCCGCGCGGCGTACGGCGGAGGCGAGCGTGGTGACCGCAGCCCGCTGCACCGAGGTGGTGCCGGCGGGGTCGCTGACGACCTGGCGCACGTCGGAGGGCTCGTCGGTCAGCCAGCGGTAGCCGCCGTAGACGGCGTCGTGGTCGGAGTTGAGCTCGACCGGGTAGTGCTGCTCGGTGATCAGCTGGCCGTTGCCGCGCCCCATGACGTAGTCGATGGTCGCGCCGCGGTGGTCGCCGGTCGGGAAGTGGCCGCCCAGCGCCTGGTAGGTGGGGACGATCGCGTGCTGCTCGACGATGTCGCGCGGGAACTTGGCGCCGGGGTAGTGGACGTTGAGGTCGCCGCCGATGAAGACCGGGCCCTGGGTGCTGAGCCGGTCGACGAGCAGCCCGAGGCGCTTCATCGAGGGGCGCAGCAGGTCGGGCATGCCCTTGGCCTCGGGGGCGAAGTGGGCCGAGACGACGGAGACCTGGCGGCCGTCGACGCCGGCCAGGGTGACCCAGTTGGCCCACCGACGGCCGAGCTCGACCTGCTTGCCGGGCGGGACGCCGCGCCAGTCGGAGATCATCCAGGAGCCCTGGTCGAGCGCCGTCCAGCGGTCCGTGCGCCACACGACGGGCGTCTCCCGCGTGTAGCGGTCGGTCATGTCGCGGTAGATGCCCCATCCGGGAGGGGCCATCACCTCGTCGTGGCGACCGTGCGCCTCGTTGTAGGTGATGAAGTCGGAGCCGAGCCCGAGCACGGTGCGGACGTCGGCCTGGAACTTCGGCACCGTGAGCCCGGTGTAGATGTTGGCCTGGACCAGGCTGATGTCGCTGGCCGAGCGCTGCGCCGCCTGCTTCGGGGTCGCGGACGCGCCGGGGTCGACGGCGTGCGCAGCGGTGGTGCCGGTGGTCAGCGCGCCCAGGGAGAGGGCGACGGTGGCGGCGGCGGTGGCGAGACGAGCTGCGGTCGAGCGGGGAAGGGCTCGGCGGGGCATGTGTGGGACTCCTCCGGGGGAACGAACAGCCCCCCATGGGGCCGAGTCCCATGAATCACACCAGACCCACGAGTCACGCGATAGGCGTACGCGAGAACAACAAGCTTGTAATTCGCAAGCCGCCACGCCGGGCGACCCGGAACGCGCTCGCGACGGGCTCAGGAGGAGCGCAGGTCGAGCGCCGTGGCCAGCGGCGTGGCGAGCCAGCGGGCGTAGTCGGGCGTCATGTGCTCGGTGTCGCGCATGGTGATGTAGTTGCCGACCACGGCCGGGCAGAGACCGTCGGCGCAGAACCAGCGCTTGGCGTTGACCGCCTCGGCCCCCGACGCCTCGGCGGCCGAGAGCAGCACCTTGGCCGCGCGCTGCGAGCGGTTGCCGGGCGGGAAGGCGCAGTCGCCCAGGTCGGGGTCGTCCTTGGTCAGGCAGACGCCGGCCTCCTGCTGCAGGCGAGGGGTGTTGCCCACGGCCACGACCCGCTGGGAGACGGCGGTGAGCTCGTCGAACAGCCCGCGCCAGCCCTCGTCGAGGACCTCGAGAAAGCTCTCGTAGTCGTCGGAGGGGCCGATCTCCTCCCCCGTCGCCGGGTCGACGACCTTGCCGACCGAGGAGGCCACGATCGTCATGGCGGGCTCCAGGTCGGAGATGGTCTGGGTCGCCCAGTCCTTGAAGTCCTCGCAGTCCTGCCAGATGCGGCCGGTCTCGCGCTCGATCTGCTGCAGGCTCGTGGCCTGGCAGCCGCTGTAGACGAGCACGTAGACGCGGTAGCCCTGCTCCTGGCCGATCAGGTCGATGGCCGGGGAGAGCGCCCGGGCGTAGGAGTCGCCGAGCACGACGACGCTGCGCTCGGCGTCGGGGTCACCGATCGGGCAGAGCTCCTGGGTGCCGGTGCGGTAGTCGCACTCGCCGAGGGACGCGGTCTGCTGGCGCAGGTCGACCAGGCCGGGCGTCAGGTCGCTCGGGACGTCGGCGCCGTCCTGGGCGGCCAGGACCGAGGCCTTGACCAGCGCGACGTACTCGTCGTCGCCGAGCTCGGTGCCGCCGTACTGGGCGACGGTGATCGGCGGCTCGTCGCCGCCGGTGAGCCGCTCCTGCACGTAGAGGTGGCCGGCCAGCACGGTGAGCAGCACGGTGGCGATGCTGACGGGGTAGATGGCCAGCGAGAGCCGGTAGCGGCGCCAGGTGCCGCGGCGGAACGGGTTCTCGACCCACCGCACGCTGGCCCAGCTCAGCAGGAAGGTCAGCGCGACGGCCGTGGCCGACACCGGCAGGGTGTTGAACCGGTCGGGGCCGAGGATGGCGCGGCCCAGCACGATGATCGGCCAGTGCCAGAGGTAGAGCGAGTAGGACCAGTCGCCGATCACGACGGCCGGGCGCACCGACAGGAGCCGGCCCACCTGGGTGGGGCCGGTGCCGCCGGCGACGACGAGGGCGACGGTGCCGAGCACGGGCAGCAGCGCCCAGAGCCCGGGGAACGCCGTGGATCCCGACAGCAGCACCGCGGAACCGAGGATGACGAGCAGGCCGGCACCGGCCAGCGCCTCGCGAGCCCCCGTGGCCAGCCGTACGCCGCGCACCGAGCCCGGGCGCAGCAGCAGGGCGCACGCGGCGCCGGCGCCGAGCTCGTAGGCCCGGGTGAAGGTCGAGTAGTAGGCGGTGACCGGCGAGGCGTACGTCGCGTGGACCGACCACGCGAGCGAGGCGACGATGGCGACCGAGATGACTACCCACGCCGTGCGGCGGAAGCGGCGGTCGAGCTCGGCGCCGGTGTGCCCGCGGCGGCGCAGCAGGAGCAGGCAGACCATGAGCAGCAGCGGCCAGACCAGGTAGAACTGCTCCTCAACCGCCAGCGACCAGTAGTGGCGCAGCGGTGAGGGCGGCTGGCCCTGGGAGAAGTAGTCGGTGCCGACCTGGGCCATGTGGATGTTGGCGCCGAAGAACGCCGACCACACGCCGTCGGTGAGGATGTCCTGCGCTCGCAGCAGCGGCAGCTTCCACAGCGAGACCAGCACCGTCACGACGATGACGACGGTCGCGGCCGGGATGATGCGCCGCGCACGCCGGGCGTAGAAGCCGACCAGGGAGATCCGGTCGGTGCGACCGGCCTCCTTGACCAGCAGCGAGGTGATCAGGAAGCCGGAGACGACGAAGAAGACGTCGACGCCGATGAACCCGCCGCCCAGGCGCGCGGGCGCGACGTGGTTGACGATGACCAGCAGGACGGCCAGGGCGCGGATGCCCTGGATGTCGAGGCGGAACGGCAGCTGCTTGCGCTCGGGATCCGGGCGCGCCGCCTGCTCCTCGGTCCCGGCAGCGGCCTCAGCCGACATGCGCGGTGGCGTAGACGACGTAGTGGTCGGACATCTTGGCCGGGTCGTTGTCGGCGACGTAGTCGCTGAAGCTGATGGAGGAGGTGCCGACGACCCAGTCGACGGCCCACATCTGCGGCGGGCGCGAGCTGCAGCCCGACCCCCCGCTGGCCGAGACGAGGCCGCTGCGGCACACGACGCGGTCGTAGAAGACCTCGCGGTCGTTCATGTCACCGGTGAGCAGGATCGGCAGCCCGGTGGCCTTGAGGCCGGCGAGGACGTCGTTGAGGACGTCCTGGCCGTGGTGGCGCTCGGCGGCGTACTTGCCGTAGTGGCCGGCCGACGGGTGGGTGTTGACGACGTAGAACTCGCGGCCGCTGTCGCGCGCCCGCAGCCGGATGATCGGCTGGGGACGGGGACGGCCCATGAACGGGATGGTGAACATGTCGCCGCTGACCAGCTCGAAGCGGCCGGCGTCGTAGAGGATCGAGTTGTCGGTCTCTTTCGAGCCCCAGGCGTAGCCCGGCCAGGCGGTCAGGCCGGTGCGGGCCGAGATCGTGTCGAGCTGGTCGGTCTGCAGCTCCTGCATGCCGACGATCTCGAGCCCGTGGCGCGTGATCAGGTTGGCCTGCGAGGGCGAGCGGACCGAGGCCGGCGGGTAGTTGCGCCGGGTGCCGCCGGGAGCGGTGTGCTGGCTGCCGAGGACGTTGAAGGTGCCGACGCGCACGTCGAACGGCGCCGAGAGCATCGCCTCGCGCTGGGCCTCGCGGCGCGCCTCGCGCCGGGCCCG
>JAOPXU010000176.1 GCA_025964985.1 Nocardioides sp. | reverse complement strand
ACGCCGCCCACCTCGTCACGGCCGGACCCTAACCTGCGGCCCCGCTAGCGTGACCACGTGCTCTCGGTGCCGCTCCGTCCCGTCCTGCCCACCCTCGTCGCCGTGGTCGCGGTCGTCGCGCTCGCGGGCTGCTCGAGCGACCCGGAGCCGCAGGGCGCTCCGTCGGACGCCAGCAGCAGCCAGGCGGCGGCACCCACCAGCACCGCCACCAGCGCTCCCCCGGAGCCGGCGACCCCGACCACCCACAGCGACGCCGAGCTGCTCGCCGCGATGCCGGACACCCCCGCCGAGCTGCACGGCCTGCCCGAGTCCGACTCCTGCCTCACCTTCGCCCGGCCGTGCTCCGCCGAGGGCGACGACGGGTTCGCCTACGTGTCGGGCAGCCGCTCGTCCGACGACATCGCCGTGAACGTCAGCATCACCCGGCGCTACGACGGCGCCCAGTGGCGCCAGGTCCTCGCCCGGTGCCCACAGGGTCCCTACGAGACGGCGCTCAGGACGACCGGCGCCGACAGCTACGTCCCGGGTGAGCGCGGCACGAGTCGGCGCACGCCGTTCGTCATCGGCACGTGGTCGGGGTTCACGTGCCGCAAGGACTTCGTCCGGCTGTTCCCCGACGGGGAGGAGTCCGAGCGGGTCGTGGAGCACGTCGGCGGGCTCCACAACGGCCGGCACGTGCTGCTCTCCCTGGGACGCACGCGCGCCGAGGTCGAGCTGCTGGCCACCGAGTACCTCGCGCGTCTCGAGGACCGCACCCCCTAGTCGTCCCTACGCTGTGGCCGTGCCGCGCACCCAGCTCGTCGTCCGCTACGACTTCCGAGCACCCGGCGCGGACCCGGCGGCACGCCAAGAGGTCTACGCCCGTGCGCTCGAGCAGGCGGCGTACGTCGACGAGCACGGGTTGGACGCGCTCATGCTCTCGGAGCACCACACGGCCGACGACGGCTACCTGCCCTCGCCGGTCCCCGTGGCGGCGGCGATGGCGGCCGTGACCAAGCGGATCCCGATCACCATCAGCGCGCTGCTGGTCAACTTCTACGAGCCGCTCCGCCTCGCCGAGGACCTCGCCGTCCTCGACCACCTCAGCGCCGGCCGGGTCAGCCACACGATCGGGCTGGGCTACCGGCCCGAGGAGTACGCGCTGTTCGGCCGACCGATGGCCACTCGCGGCCGTGACCTCGAGGCGCGCATCCAGGTCATGCTGCAGGCCTGGACCGGCGAGGAGTTCGAGCACGAGGGCCGGCGCGTGCGGGTCACGCCGACGCCGTACACGCAGCCGCACCCGTTCCTCTTCTACGGTGGCGGCACGGTCGCCGCGGCGCAGCGGGCCGCCCGGCTCGGCCTGCACTTCCAGCCGCAGCACGGCGACCCCTCGCTCAAGGAGGCCTACGACGCCGCCTGCCGCGAGGCGGGTCGCGAGCCCGGCTTCACCATGCTCGCGCCGGCCGGCCCGGCCAACGTGTTCTGCGCCGAGGACCCCGACGCCTTCTGGGCCCACCACGGCCGGCACCTGCTCGCCGACGCGGTCGCCTACCAGGAGTGGCACGGCACCGCCGCGTCGTACGTCGTCGACACCTCGCGCACGGTCGAGGAGATGCGCGCCGCTGGTGTCTACGCCGTCCTCACGCCCGACGACCTGGTCGAGCGGTGCCGCTCCGGCGAGATCCGGCTCGTCACCTCGCACCCCGCGTGCGGGGGCCTGCCCGCCGAGCCGTCGTGGGAGCACCTGCGGCTGCTCGCCGAACGCGTCATCCCGGCCCTGCGCGGCTGAGCCCCGCTCCGGCGCGCCGGCAACCGAACCGGCCCGCAGCGCGTCCACCTGTGGACACACCCCACCCCCTCGCACCACCCGAGAGAGAAGCACGCCGATGCTCCGTCCCACCTCCACCCGCGTCCGTCGCACCGTCCTGGCCGCCGCGGTCGCCACCCTCGCTCCCCTGGCCGCCGTCGCCGGCCCGTCGCCGGTCCTGGCCGCGGCGCAGGCCGAGCCCGCGCCGGCGGTCAACCACCTCTGGGCGCCCGAGGCCGTGACCGGCCTGCTCACCGGGAGGCGGCAGCTCGCGTCGGTCGAGCTCGGCGTGCGCTTCGTCGCCGGGGAGTCGGCGGTCGAGATCTGGTCGACCCGGACGTCGTACGACGAGCCGATCCGCAGCGTCGTGCGCACCGCGAGCGGCGCGGTGGAGCTGCCCGTCGGCTCGATGCCGACGTTCGGCGGGCTGCGGAAGATGCTCGCCGTCACGGTCACCGACGCCCGCACCGGCGCGGTCGTGCGGCGCGCCTCGCGCGACGGCTGCCTCGGCGGCTACGGCCAGCGGGTGCGTCCCGACGCGCCCGCGCGCTCGCCGTACCCGGCGCCGTGGGACTCCTCCGGCGGCGGCTGCCAGGTCAACCCCTACAGCCTCGGCACCGTGCAGGGCGTGCAGGCCGGCTGGGCCAACCAGCTCCTCTCCTACGGCGGCGCGCTGCGGCTGCCGGCCGGCCGCTACCTGGCGACGGTCACGGTGCGTCCGCGCTACGCCGCCGCCCTCGGGCTGACCGCCGCCACCGCCACCCGCACCCTCGAGGTGGAGGTCGCTCGCGAGCACGACCACGACGACCACGACCACGGGTCAGAGCCCGGGCACCGTGCCGCCGCCGTACCGGCCGGCACCGCACCGACTGGCCCCCCGCTCGCCGACGTGACCGGACCGGTGCCCAACCTGAAGTCGCTGCCGGCCTGGGGCATCGACGTGTCCCGCAACGGCGACTACCTGCGCTTCTCCGCGACCGTGTGGAACGCCGGTGACAGTCCGCTGGTCGTCGACGGCTTCCCCGGCGATCGCGAGGACCGGATGGACGCCTACCAGTACTTCTTCGACGCCGACGGCACCCAGACCGGCTACCAGCCGGTCGGCTCGTTCGAGTACGACCGCAAGCGCACGCATCAGCACTGGCACTTCCGCGACTTCGCGAGCTACACGCTGCTGCGCGCCGACCAGACGACGGCGGTGACCTCGCGCAAGGAGGCCTTCTGCCTGGCCAACACCGACGCCGTCGACCTGACGGTGCCGAGCGCGAGCTGGAACCCCGGCAACACCGACCTGTCCACCGACTGCGGCGCCGAGAACGCCCTGTCGCTGCGCCAGGTGCTGGCGGCCGGCTGGGGCGACACCTACGCCCAGTTCCGCGCCGGCCAGTCCTTCGACCTGCGCGGCCTGCCCAACGGCACCTACTACATCGCCACCACCGCCAACCCCCGCCAGCGCCTCGTCGAGTCGTCAACCGACGACAACGTCGCGCTCCGCAAGGTCGTCATCGGCGGCCGCGGCGGTGCCCGCACCGTCCGGGTCCCGCAGGTCGGCACGGTCGTCGAGACCGACGCCGTCGAGGGCGGCCTGGGCCACGGCCACTGAGTCCGAGGCGGTGCGGTCTACGGTGGGTGGCATGACCCAGTCGGACGACGACCGCATCGCCCGCCGCGCGGAGCTCCTCGACGAGGAGCAGACCGCCGGCAGCGCCGACCCCGAGCAGCAGGCCAAGGTGATCCTCGAGGAGTCCGACGCCCGCGTCGAGGACCCCGAGGGCACCCGCGAGGCCTCCGAGCAGACGCCCGACGACCGCGACGGCGGCACCGGCTCGCAGGGCAAGGGCACCGCCACCGGCGTCTGAGGGCCGGCCACAACAGCACGTCTTCACCACACATTGGTCGAGGAGGTTGCGCTAGCAACCGTCACGAGACCACGCATCGGAGGAACAGGTCGAGTCGCGCAGTGCCCTGCGGTGATGTGGTCTCGTGACGGTCGCAGAGCGACCTCCTCGACCGACGTGTGCTGACGCCGCCTGCACGCTGGTCGAGGAGCTCCCGCTAGGGAGCGTCACGAGACCAGACGACCGCAGGAACAGCACAAGTCATCCACGGACCCTGCGGTCATGTGGTCTCGTGACGGTCGCAGAGCGACCTCCTCGACCGACGTAGGGTGAGGCCGCATCCACGCTGGTCGAGGAGCTCCCGCTAGGGAGCGTCACGAGACCAGACGACCGCAGGAACAGCTCAAGTCACCTACAGACCCTGCGGTGATGTGGTTGCGTGACAGCCGCAGCGCGACCTCCTCGACCGACGTGTGCTGACGCCGTACGTCGACCGACGTGGGGTGAGCCCTACGCCGGCCCGACGAGCACGACCGACCGGTCGAGCTCGATGGTGGTCACCACGTCGGTGACCGACGGACGTGCCGGGGTCGAGGAGAACCCGAACCGCGGCGGCGGATCGACCGGCGCGAGCCGGCCCAGGTCGTCGCCGTCGAAACTGCCGGACGCCGCCTCGATGCTCCGGTTGCCGGTGGCGCCGTACCACTCGCGGCGGTCGCGCATCTCGCCGCGCGTGCGCACGCCGTCGAGCACGGTCCGGGCGACGACGTCGGTCGCGGCGCACCACCAGGGCGCCTCCGCGACCCGGTCCGGTACGACGGCCAGCAGGCCGCCGAGGGCGGTGCGACCGCCGATCGTGACGTCGAGAGCGAGCGAGTCGGAGCGGACCCGCCAGGCGTGCGGGCCGACGTCAACGCCGAAGGTCTCGATGCGGATCTCGTCGAACTCGTAGGTCGCGGCGACGAGCCGGGCCACGTCGGGGCTCGGTGCGAGCAACAGCCGGTGGCCGTCGGGCCGCTCGACCATGGCGTCGGCGAAGGAGCCGAGCGGCGTCCGGTCCCAGCGCCCGACCACGATGCGCACGCCGCTGGTGGTGCCGACGCCGGCGATCTGTCCGCGGAAGCGGACGCGGTGCCGACCGGGAGGAACGCCCATCCGTCCACCGTGGCGGGCGGGCCGCGCCGGGTGCGGACCAGACCAGCATCCGAGACGTCGTGTGAAACCCCTGTTACGCCACTGCCCCCCGGCGGCATTGTCCGACATCCTGACAACGCACCACCCCTACCCCCGCTGTCACAGCAGAATCGAGCTGACCCCCCTTGAGGACATCCCGCGCCGCGCTCGGCGTGACGAGCCTGGCCCTCGCCGCCACCACGGCCTTCGTCACGCCCACCGCCACCGCCGAGCCCGCCGACCCCACGGCCCCGCCCGCCTCCTCGACCTCGGCCCCCGCCGAGGCCGACGACAAGGGCCGTGGTGCCGGCACCGCTCGCACCGCCGCCCCGCTCGACAAGGCCGAGCTCCTGCGCCGGGCCGCCGAGACGGCCGTCGCCGGCGACCCGGTCGACATGCCGACCTCCTACCCCTACGAGCCCGAGCTGCGGATCTACCGCGAGAACGCCGACGACGCGGCCAAGACGGCCAACCTGCTGGGGCACCCCGAGCTGGCCCCGCGGCTGATGGACCTGATGTCGCGCAGCGACCGGGTGTCGGTGCAGGTCGTCGGGCAGTCGACCGAGGGCCGCGACCTCTACCTGGTCACGCTCACCGCCCCCGAGGACGAGTCCGAGACGGCGCAGCAGACCGGCTGGCGCCGCCTGATCAAGGAGGACCCGACCGCCGCGGCCGCCGACAAGGCGCTGGCCAGCGGCTACAAGACCCCGGTGTGGCTGAGCAACAACATCCACGGCAACGAGTGGGAGGGGACCGACGCGGCGATGCAGTACATCGAGTACCTCGCCACCGCCCCGCTGCTCGAGGTCGGCAGCATCCTGGCCAACAACCGCATCTACTTCTCGCCGTCGCTCAACCCCGACGGCCGCACCAACGCGACGCGCGCGACCGCGCTGGGCCTCGACCCCAACCGCGACATGATCACCAACACGACGCCCGAGACGCGGTCGTTCATCCGTACGGCGCAGGCGATCCAGCCCATCTACGCCGCCGACTTCCACGGCTACACCAACGTGCTGCAGATGGAGCCCTGCGGCCCGCCGCACGGCTCCAACTACGAGTACGACCTCTACATGCCCCACAACTACGCCCTCGCCCTCAAGGTCGAGCGCGACGTGGTGGCAGCCGACATCCCGGGCAACACCTACTACGACACCACCACCGGCCAGGTCGTCCCGGCCAACGTGGGTCCGACGACCGCCCACATCAAGATCCCCTACCGCGACACCCCCGACGGCTGGGACGACTTCCCGCCGATCTTCACCGCGCAGTACGCCGCGTTCTACGGCGCCGTCTCCGCCACCGTCGAGCTGCCGCTGACCCGCGGCGCGGCCGGCGGTCGGCAGACCCCCGAGCGCGCGGTCGTCAACCGCGAGGTCGCCCTGCAGACGATGGAGAGCATCGTCGGCTACATGAACGTCGCGACCAACGCCCGCGACATGATTGCCAACCAGATCGAGACGTTCCGTCGCGGCACCGCCGGCGAGCCCAAGGACAACCTGACGGTCTCCGACGTCCCCAGCGTCCCCGGCCCGACCCAGTGGCAGCCGCTCTGGGACGTCGTCGACGACCAGGAGCCCATCGTCCTGCCGCGCGCCTACGTCATCCCGGTCGGCACGCGCCAGCGTTCGGCCAGCGCCGCCGACGACCTGGTCGAGCACCTGCTCGAGCACAACATCGAGGTCGACCGGCTCACCGGCGCCACCACCGTCGGGGGCACCACCTACCCGGCCGGCTCCTACGTCGTCGACCTGCACCAGCCGCTGCGCGGCCTGGCCAACTCGCTGCTCGACCTGGGTGAGGACATCTCGCCCAAGGTCCCGTCGATGTACGACATCTCCGCGTGGAGCCTCGGCAAGCTCTGGGGCGCCACGGTCGACAAGGTCGGCCTGACCCAGGACGCCCCGGTCGGCACCACCGTCCCGGTGACGGCCCCGCCGACGCCGGGCGCCGCCCCGGCCACGTCGAGCCACCTGACGTTCGACGTCGCCGGTGTCTCCGACTACGTGCTGCTCAACGCGCTGCTCGAGGACGGCGTCGACGTGTCGATGCTGGCCGACGGCTCCGTCGTGGTCGAGAAGACCGCCTACGCCGCCGCCGTCGCGGCCGCGGAGAAGGCCGGGGTCACCGTCTCGGCCGCCTCCCCCGCCGACCTCGACGCGCTCGACGACCCGACGACCAAGCCGCTGAGCGACCTGACCATCGGCTACGTCGGCACCCAGGACGACCGGCTCTCGCTCACCGAGCTGGGCTTCGACGACCTGCGGCTGCTGACCGTCAACTCCCTCAACGCCGACCCCGCGCTGCTCGACGGCGTGGACGTGCTGTGGGTCGCAACGGCGTTCAACCCGCTCCCCGGCTCGGCCGCCCGCACCGCGGTGCAGTCGTTCGTCGACGGCGGCGGCTCGCTGCTGGGTCGCACCAACCAGGGCTTCAACGCCGCGGTGTCCTTCGGGCTGATGTCCGGCACGGTCACCAACGGCAACGGCTCGGGCAACGGCATCGTCGACGTCGACACCCCGGCCGGCTCGGTGCTGGCGCCGTACGCGCAGGACACGTCGTTCATCTACCCGGCCTTCTCCTTCTCCGCCCTCGGTGAGCGGATGCGGGTCGAGCAGTCCTACGACGCCGAGGACGCGTTCCTCGCCGGTCACTGGCGCGGTACGACGGCCACCAACGGCCCCGACTTCGCCGCCGGCAAGGCGTCGGTCGTCTCCAGCGAGGACCCCACCACGGGGGCCAGGTCGCTGGTCTTCGGCACCTCGGTGTTCTTCCGGACGCACCCCAAGGGCGGGCTGACCGAGGCCGGTCGCGCGCTGTTCTGGGCGGGCCCCGAGGGCGACCCGGTGCTCGCGCCGCGCACGACCTCGGTCTCCGTGGCCCCGGTCGCGGCCGTCCGCTACCCGGCCGACCCGAAGGTGACGGTCACGACCGACGCCGCCGGTGACGCCCCGGTGGAGGGCACGGTCGACCTGCTCCGCGCCGGCACCGTCGTCGCCTCCGGCACGACCAGTGGCGGCACCGCCTCGATCGTCGTGCCCGACCTGCGTCCCGGCACGACGTCGCTCGTCGCCCGGTTCACGCCGCGCGGCGGCTTCGAGCCGTCGACCAGCGGCCGGATCGCGGTGAAGGTGCTCCGCGCCAGGTCCAGCCTCCGGCTGGGCACCCGCTCGCTCGGCTCCGCAGGTGCCCAGGACCGCGTGCGCGTCTCCCTGGCCCTCCGGGTCCCGGGCGTCCCGACCACCGGGCGCGTCGTGCTGCGACGCGGCGACGGCAGCCTGGTCCGCCGGGTGGCCCTGAGCACGGACAACCCCGCGGTGCTGACGGTGCTGCTGCCGAGGGGCACCCGCACCCTGCGGGCGTCCTACGCCGGCAACCGCCTGGTGACCCCGACCGCGAAGGTCGCGCGGCTGGGCTGACCCACCGCGCGACCCGTACGACACACGGCCGGCCGGCACCCCTCGGGTGCCGGCCGGTCGCCGTCTGTACTCGGGTGGTCAGCCGCCGAACGCGGCGCGGCCCTGCGTGGCCGACGTACCGAGGTCGTTCTTGCTCAGCGGCTCGCCCGCGCTCACGGCGGCGGCCCAGTCGTCGGTGGTGGCGACGGCGGCGAAGTTGGAGTGCAGCAGGACCATCAGGACCTCGTGGACCTGCTCGGCGGGGACCTTGCCGAGCTCGTTGGCCAGGTGGACGGCGCCGGTGGCGTCGGAGAGGACCTCGGCGGCGAGGCCGAGCTCCTCGGCGCCGACCGCGGTGCCGATGTCGCAGTTGTTGGTCATGAAGCCGACGATCGTGATGGTGTCGACGCCCTGCTCGGTGAGCCAGGCGGCGACGTCGGTGCCGGCGAAGACGCTGGCCTTGTCCTTGGTGACCGACTTCCAGGTCGGCCGGCGCAGCGCCTCGACCTCCGGGTGCACCTCCCAGCTGCTCGAGCCGACGGCGAAGACCGGGGCGCCCTCGGGCAGCTGGTGCTGGACCACGACGACGGGCAGGTCGTGCTCGTGGGCGACCTGGAGGGCGCGCACGACGTTGGCGAGCGACTGCTCGCGGGGCGGGTGCTGGATGGCGAGGACGCCGTCGAAGTACTCGTTCTGGACGTCGACGACGACGAGGGCGCGGCGGGGAGTGGTCATGGCTCCAGCCTGCCCGGGACCGGTCGGGTACCGTGAGTGGCCCGTACGCCACCTACCGATGGGATCGGGCCACATGCGCATCGCCGTGCACGCCTTCGACGGCGTGACGATGTTCCACCTGTCCGCGCCGCTGCTCGTCTTCGGCGAGGTCGGCCGCCTCGGCATCGCGTCGGACTGGGAGACCACGGTCTGGACGAGCGACGGTGCGCCCATCCGCACGGCCGAGGGGATGACCGTCGGTGACGTCAGCGGACCCGACGTGCTCGCCGACGCCGACCTCGTCGTCCTGCCCTCCTGGCCGAGCGACCTGCCGCCGGCCGGCGACGCGCTGGTCCGCGACGTCCGCGACGCCCACGCCCGGGGCGCGAGCGTCGCCGGACTGTGCCTGGGTGCGTTCCCGGTGGTCGACACCGGCCTGCTCGACGGCCGGGTCGCCGTCACCCACTGGGCGGCGGTCGACCAGCTCGCCGTACGCCGCCCGGGCGTCGGCGTCGACGCGGCCGCGCTCTACCGCGACTACGGCGACGTGCTCACCTCCGCCGGCACCGCCTCGGCCATCGACGCCTGCGTCAACGTCGTCCGCACCCACCTCGGCTCGGCCGTGGCCACCACCGTCTCGCGGCACCTCGTCGTCGCGCCGCACCGCGACGGCGACCAGGCGCAGTACGTCGAGCGCCCGCTCACCGAGCCCGGCGGCGTCGGCCACCTCGCCCCGACCCTCGAGTGGGCGCAGCGCCACCTCGACCAGCGGCTCGCCGTCGACGACCTCGCGGCCCACGCCCGGATGAGCCGCCGCAACTTCACCCGCCGCTTCGAGGAGGTCACCGGTACCAGCCCCGCCCGTTGGGTCCTGGCCCGCCGGCTCGACGAGTCGCGCCGCCTCCTCGAGACCACCGACCGGCCGGTCGCCGATGTCGCCCGCGCCTGCGGGTTCGGCAGCGCCGTGACGTTCCGCCAGCGGTTCGTCGCCGCCTACGCCACCACCCCGTCGTCGTACCGGAGCCGGTTCACGTCGCCGGGAGGTCTCGATCTGCCCTCCTGACGCACCTGGCGCGTCAGATCCGCAGATCGAGGCCGGCCGGGCAGCGAGGGCACGGGCGCGACGACCCCGCCCAGCCACCTCGGCGCAGGAGGCGGGCGATCGAGGCCGCGGTGCTGCACGGGGTGCCGAAGACGAGACCGTAGGTCAGCCGGACGCTCACGAGGTCTTCCTCCGCGCGGGCGTCGAGGTCGCGGCGGGCGTCGAGGTCGCGGGCGCGGGCGTTGTCGTGGAACGCCCGCCCGTCGAGCTCGACGAGCAGCCCGTGGTCGGCGTAATGCACGTCGCGCGCGGTCGGCCGCCCGGCCGAGGTGCCCGGCGCCTGCCGGTGTCCGGCGGGAAGCCCGTGCGCCCGTTCGACCCTCAGCCACTCGCGCTCGAGCACCGAGCAGGCACCCGTGGCGAGGTCGTCGAGCAAGGCGAGGAGCAGCCGCTTGCCGGCGACCCGACGGGTCGCGAGCACCACGGCGACCTGCGCCGCCGTCGTACGCCTGGTCTGGACGACGTCGGCGAGCAGCCGGAAGGTGGCCGCCACGTCGTGGCGTCCGGCCGAGGCCGCGTCGATGAGCGCGTGCTCGACCTTCACGCGTGGGGGCGCGGCTCGCCAGTCGACCCGTTCGTCGATGGCCGGCATCCGGTGGGCGCGCACTCCGGGCACCGGCACGACGGTGCGGTCGTGGGCGATCGCGACGTCGACGACGGCCCGCGGCGGGGACGACGGGAGGGCCGAGAGACCCCAGAGCGCGCTCGGCCAGTGCGCGAGGACGGCGACCCACTCGCGCTGGACAGGGGTCGGCCGGCCGGTGTGGTCGACGTAGACGCCGTCGACGACCCGCACGAGCTCCTTGCGGCGGAGCATCCGTTGGAGGTCGCCGGGGGTGAAGTGCAGCGCGCGCAGCTGGCGCCGCGCGACGACGCCGTCCTGCACCCAGCGCAGCAGGTGCTCGAGACCCTCGACGTCAGGGACGTGCTCGCGCGGCATGGCCGAGCCGTGCCCGCCGCCGTACCCCGGAAACGACGGTCGCGACGGCCTGTGGAGGAACGGTCAGCGAGGGCCGAGGCGCAGCACCGGGATCGTCCGCGACGTCTTGGCCTCGTATGCGCGGAACCCGTCGCTGGCCTGCTTGAACCGCTCCCACGCGGCGTCGCGCTCGTCGCCCTCGAGATCGGTGGCGTGGACGTCGTGGCTGCGGACCTCGGTGCCGTCGCCGGTCTCGATCGTGAGGTCGGGGTGGGCGACGAGGTTGTGGTACCAGTCGGGGTTGTCGGGGGCGCCGGCCTTCGACGCTGCCACGAGCCAGCCGTCGCCGTCGGGGAGCCCCATCACCGGGCTGACCCGCGGCTGGCCCGAGCGGGCACCGGTGGTGTGCAGCACGACGAGGGAGTCACCGAACGGCGCGACGTCGGTGACGATCCCGAACTTGGCGTGGAACTCCTCGAGCACCATGGCGTTGAAGTCGGTCATGGCGTCAGTGTCCACCCGGGCCGCACCGCCCGGAAGGGGTCAGCGGATGGGCGCGCCGGAGACCGTGCGGGCGATGACGAGGCGCTGGATCTCGGAGGTGCCCTCGAAGATCGTGTAGATCTTGGCGTCGCGGGCCCAGCGCTCGACGGGGTACTCGCGCGTGAAGCCGTTGCCACCCAGGATCTGCATCGCCTGGCCGGTGACCTTGACCGCGGTCTCGGCGGCCATCAGCTTCGACATCGAGCCCTCGGCGGCGTTGAACGCCTTGCCCTGGCTGGCCATCCACGCGGCGCGGTGCACGAGCAGCCGGCTCGCGTCGATGGAGACCGCCATGTCGGCGAGCATGAACGCGACGCCCTGGTTCTCGATGATCGCCTTGCCGAACTGCTCACGGGTCTTGGCGTAGTCGAGCGCCACCTCGTACGCCGCCCGGGCGATGCCGACGGCCATCGCGCCGACGGCGGGGCGGGTGCGCTCGAACGTCGCCATGCTCGCGTTGCCGCGAGCGCCGGAGCCCTCGCGGGCGCGGGCCAGGCGGGCGTCGAGCTTGTCCTTGCCGCCGAGCAGGCAGCGGCCGGGCACGCGCACGTTGTCGAGGACGACCTCGGCGGTGTGGCTGGCGCGGATGCCGTGCTTGTGGAACTTCTGGCCCTGGCTCAGGCCCTTGGTGCCCGGGGGCACGACGAAGCTGGCCTGGCCGCGGGTCTTGAGGTCGGGGTCCACGACGGCGGTGACGACGTGGACGTCGGCGATGCCGCCGTTGGTCGCCCAGGTCTTGGTGCCGTTGATGACCCACTCGTCGGTGGCCTCGTCGTAGCGCGCGCGGGTGCGCATGGCGCCGACGTCGGAGCCGGCGTCGGGCTCGGAGGAGCAGAACGCGCCGAGCTTGAGGTCGCCGGGCGAGCCGAACATCTCAGGGACCCACTCGAGCACCTGCTCCTGGGTGCCGTTGCTGCTGACGCCGGCCGCGGCGAGCGCCGTACCGACGATGGCCAGGCCGATGCCGGCGTCACCCCAGCACAGCTCCTCCATCGAGACCGGGATGCCGAGGCCGGTCGGGTCGAAGCCCTGCGTGGCGAAGAAGTCCATCGAGTAGATGCCGGCCTTGGCCGCCTCCTCGACGACGGGCCACGGGAACTCCTCCTTCTCGTCCCACTCCGACGCGGCGGGGCGGATGACGTCGGCGGCGAAGCCGTGGAGCCACGACTTCAGCTCGAGGTGGTCTTCGGTCAGGTCGAACGACGGAGTGGACACGGTGGCGAGGCTAGTACGGATCCGGCGTTCAGAGGACAGGTGTTCACCCACTTGGGTTGCCCGAAGGATGAGCAGAGCGCTCGTGGTCGCGACCTACGGTCACAGGCATGACCCTCGGAACCCGCTCCCTGACCGCGCTCCTCGCCTCGACCGCGACCGCCCTCGTCCTCGCCGCCCCCGTGGCCCCGGCCGGCGCCCGCCTCGCGGCCGCCCCGTCCTCACCGCCCGAGACGGTGGCGCTGCCTGACGGCTTCCAGCCCGAGGGCATCGCCGTCCAGGGCCGGTTCGGCTACTTCGGCTCGCGGGCCGACGGCGACATCTACCGGGCCGACTTGTCGACCGGCACGGGCAAGCGGATCAGCCAGGGGCCCGGCACCGCGTCCGTCGGACTCAAGGTCGGCCCCCGCGACCGGCTCTACGTCTCCGGCGGAGACGCCGGCACCGTGCGCATCGTCAGCACCCGCACCGGCGAGATCCTGCGGTCGCTCAAGGTCAACAAGGGCACGTCGTTCGTCAACGACGTCATCCTCACCGAGCGCGCCGCGTGGTTCACCGACTCCGCGACCGCCCAGCTCTACCGCGTGCCGATCCGCCGCGACGGTCGCCTGCCGCGCCTGCGCGACGTACGGACGGTCGCGCTGCGCGGCGACTGGGAGCAGCCGGCCGGCTTCGGCGCCAACGGCATCACGGAGTCGCCCGACGGCAAGGCGCTGCTCGTCGTCAACTCTGAGGACGGCACGCTGTTCCGCGTCGAGCGCACCGGTCGGCGCGCGGGCCTCGCCGAGCAGGTCCGCCTCGGCGGCGCCTCGCTGACCAACGGCGACGGCATGCTGCTCGAGGGCCGCAAGCTGTGGGTCGTGCGCAACCAGCTCAACGTCGTCAACGTCTTCCTGCTCGACGCCGACGGCGACCGCGGCCGCAAGACCCGGGCGTTCACCTCGTCCGACTTCGACGTGCCGACGACGATCGCCCGCTGGCGCGGGGCGTTCTACCTGCCCAACGCCCGGTTCTCGACCCCGCCGACGCCGGAGACGACGTACGACGTGGTGCGGGTGGACCAGCGCCCCAGCAGCTGATCCGCGGTCCGGGTCACCGGAAGGGTGGAACAGTCGCCCCGACGTCGTCCTACTTTCAACGACATGACCCTCGGACCCCGCCTCAGCCTGTCCCTGCTCGCCACGACCGCCGTCACCACGGCGCTCCTGGTCCCCGCGACGACGTCGGTGCCCGCCCGGGCCGACGCGCCGCCCACGTCGTTCTCGCTGCCTGACGGCTTCCAGCCGGAGGGCATCGCGGTCGACGGCCAGTACGGCTACTTCGGCTCCCGTCTCGACGGCGACCTCTACCGCGCCGACCTGCGCACGGGTGAGGGCGAGGTGTTCAGCCAGGGGCCCGGGACGCCGTCCGTCGGGCTCAAGGTCGGCCCGCGCGACCTGGTCTACGTCGCCGGCGGCACCGCCGGCACCGTGCGCATCGTCAGCGCCCGCACCGGCGAGGTGCTCCGCTCGTTCACCCCCGGCACCGCGGGCTCGACCTTCGTCAACGACGTCGTGCTGACCCAGGACGCCGCCTGGTTCACCGACTCCCGCGCCGCCCAGCTCTACCGGGTGCCGCTCTCGCGCGACGGGCGGCTCCCGTCGGCCGGCGACGTGCAGACGCTGCCGATCATCGGCGAGTGGGTGCAGCCGGCTCCGGGCGTCAACGGCGCCAACGGCATCACCGCGACCCCCGACGGCCAGGCCCTGCTCGTCGTCAACTCCGCCAGCGGCGGGCTGTTCCGCGTCACGCTCGACGGCGTGGCGGAGCAGGTCGACCTCGGCGGCTACGCGCTCAACAGCGGCGACGGGATGCTGCTCGAGAACCGCACCCTCTACGTCGTGCAGAACCGACTCAACAAGGTGGCCGTTCTCGAGCTCGACCGCGAGGGGCTGAGCGGCCGGCTGGTCGCGACACTGACGTCGGCGGCGTTCGACGTGCCGACGACGATCGCCCGGTGGCGCAACGGCTTCTACCTGCCCAACGCCCGCTTCAGCACGACGCCGACGCCGACCACGACGTACACGGTCAACCGGGTCGAGCGCGGCGGAGCCTGACGCAGGGCGGTCAGCCGGCGAGGCGCTGGAAGGCGGGTTCGACCCGCTCGTCCCACAGCGCCGCGCGGTACTCACGCGAGAGCAGGACGTCGACGACGCACCGGATGTCGTCGGTCTCGTAGGACTCCGCCGGCTGACCGGACATGAAGTCGACGACGATGCGCTCGCCGGCGCGCTCGAACCCGTAGCGGGCGAGCAGGTGCTCGACGATCTCAGGGTAGAGCTCGCCGAGGCTGCGCATGTCCCAGACCAGGCGGTGCGCCTCGCGGTAGGCGCGCACGGTGGCGGCCGACGGACCGACGCTGCCGAGGGCGGCGCACGCGGCCCGGAGGCGGTCGAGGCCCGCGGTCGGGACGGTGGCGCCGTGGCGGGTGTAGTAGTCGGTCATGGGGTGTCCTCCGGGTGGGGGCCGGGCGTGCGGTGGGCTGCTGGTCCCCTCAACGAGGCGGGTGTGCCGGAGGTGACGGCGCCTCGTCAGGTGCGCTAGACCGCCTGCGCCGCCCGGTGGTGCAGCGCGCGCCGCGACGAGCGGCGGGCGCGGCTGAAGAACCCGCAACCGACGAAGGAGATCAGCACCCAGAACGGCAGGTGCGTGAGCACCGACAGCACCACCAGCACGACCGCGATGGGCACGAACGGCACCGGTCGCCAGCCGGGTCCGGGACGTCGTCCCGGGCCCGGCGGCACGACGTCGTGACCCGGCAGGTCGTGGAAGACCACGGCCAGGTCGCC
This sequence comes from Nocardioides sp., assembly GCA_025964985.1. GTDB lineage: Bacteria > Actinomycetota > Actinomycetes > Propionibacteriales > Nocardioidaceae > Nocardioides. The sequence continues at coordinate 8,618 of JAOPXU010000176.1, read as the reverse complement.
CCGGGTGCGCGCCGTCCACACGGCGTCGAGCCGCTCGGCGTGCTCCTCGGGGTCGAGGCGGCCGAGGGCCGCGTGCTCGGTGAGCTCGGCGGCGGCCCGGTCGCGCTCGGCGTCCCCGACCCGCAGCCCGTCGCTCATGCCTCGTCCTCCGTCGTACCGGCGTCCGGGCCGTCGGCGAGGACGCCGTAGAGCCGGCGCCGGGTGTCGACGAGGATCTCGACCGCGGCCCGGCGCTGGGCCTCGGAACCCTGGGTGACGATCTGCCACACCGCCGGCATCACCTGGCCGAGCTCGCTCTTGAGGTCGACGTGCTCGTCCGTGCCGGCCGCCGCCTCCTGCGCGGAGCGCTCGAACGGCCGCCACACGGCGGCGAGCTCCTCGGCGTGCTCGGCGACGTAGGCCTGGCCGGCCTCGCTCAGCCGCAGCGTGCGGCGTCCGCGCTCGTCGTCGGCCTCGACGAGGCCCTCGTCCTGCAGCTGCTGGATGGTCGGGTAGACCGAGCCCGGGCTCGGGCGCCAGCCGCCGTCGCTGCGCTCGGCGATCTGCTGGATGACCTGGTAGCCGTTGACGGCTTCCCCCGTCTCGTCCGCGCCGGTGGCGAGCACGTCGAGGATGGCGGTCCGGACGTCGCCGCGTCGTACGCGCGGTCCGCGACCGCGGTCGGGCTGGCCCATGCCGAACAGGCCGGCCACCCACGGCGGCGGTCCACCCATCGGTCCGCCGCGTCCGCCGCGGCCGCGTCCCTCGGACGGTCCGTCGGCCCAGCCGGCTCCGCCCCAGTGGCCGCGTCGTCCGCCGCCGTGCTGGCGCCAGGGACTGCGCTCGTCGCCGGGCCCGGTGGCCCAGTCCTTGTTCCTGTGGTGTCCCATGTCGGGGCCTCCTTCGCTTGAATGCTTCGCGAACTAATCGCGATATATCGCAACCGTACGCCGAGTCGGTGATGCCGACAAGGCCGGACCCGGCTGCACCTAGCCTCGGGCCATGACACGGGTCGGCACGGCTGGGTTGCTCGCGGCTGCGCTCTGCCTCGTCGGCTGCAGCCCGGACGGGCCTGACGACCATGTGGTCAGCAGCACTCCGAGCGCCGCCACCGCGCCAGGCACCCCGGCGCCGTCGGCGCCGCCACCCACCCGGGCGCCGCGTCCGGTTCGCTACCAGCCGGCGTCGTCCGAGATCGACGGCGCGGCCAAGCGCACCGCCGCTCGGGCGGTCGAGGCCCTGCCCGAGGTGGAGCGGGTGACCTTCACGCAGTACTTCGGCTACGCCCCGCCGCTCGCCAGCATCCTGGTCGAGGCCGACTTCGCCGATGGTGGCGGCACGACGTACGACGTGCGGATCAGCCGGTCCTCCGGCGCGTGGGCGGTCGACTCGGTGGAGCCGGCCGAGCCGGCGCGCGCGCTGGCCGCCCCGGGCCCGCTGGTGCGCGAGGTGCTCGGCAGCGACCGCATCGACCTCAACTGGGCCGGTCGCCGCGACGTCGCCGCCGGCCGGATGGCCGACAGCGTGCTGCGCTCGATGCTCGCGGTGGCCGAGGACCACCGGATCGAGGTCAGCGTCCTGGTCTCGGCCCACCCGGTGCAGGTGTTCGGCACCGACCGGCGCAGCAACCACCCCGACGGCCTCGCCTACGACATCGGCCGCATCGACGGCCGGCTCGTCGTCGACCCCCGTGCCGCCGGGCTCGTCCGCCAGGTCATGCGGACGGCGTCCGGCACCGGCGCCTACCAGGTCGGCGGGCCCGAGGACCTCGACGCCGGCGGCAGCCAGTACTTCTCCGACCCGACCCACAGCGACCACCTGCACGTCGGCTTCTCGGGCTAGTCCTCTTCGTCCACAACCCCCGTGGTTGAGCGGGATTCTCACCCAGAACTGTCGGTGGTCAGTGCTGGGATGGAGCATGGCCGAGCACACCGACACCTCCCGATCGGGTCACCCGATCGAGGCGTTCCTGTGCTCGGTGCTCGACGAGCTCGAGGCCCTGGTCGACGTCCCGACCTGGTCGATGGACGCCGACACGACCACCCGCGTCACCCGCCTCGCCGCCCGGGTGGCGGCCGGCGTGACCGAGGTCGAGGCGCGGTCGATCGCCCAGGCCGACGTGCTGCAGCTGCCCGCCGAGGCGCAGTGCCGCGACCTGCGGCGCTGGCTGCAGCAGACCACTGGCGTCACCCGCCGCAGCGCCGCCGCCGAGGTCGGGCTGGCGATGTCCCTGTCCACCCTCGAGCCGACCCGCGCCGCGACCGCACGCGGCGAGATCCACGCCGAGCAGGCACGAGCCGTCGCCGACCACGTCGCCCGCCTCGACGACGAGCGGGTCCCCGCCGACGAGCAGGTCCGCGCCGAGGCGTTCCTCCTGGCCGAGGCCACCGGCGGCCACGACGCCGACGCCCTCGCCCTCCTCGGCCACGCGATCTGGGAGCGCCTCGATCCCGAGGGCGCCGACGCGCGCGAGGCCCGGACGCTCGAGGCGCAGGAAGCGCGGGCCCGCGGCCGCACCCGGCTGTCGATGTCCGACGACGGCGAGGGCCTCACCCACGGCCGCTTCTCCATCCCCACCGCCGCGGCAGCCGCGCTGCGCAAGCAGCTGCACGCCTTCGCCGCACCCAAGCACGTGCGCGCCGAGCACGGCGCCGGCTCCTACGACTGGCAGACACCGACCGCCGACAGGCTCGGCCACGCGTTCGTCGAGTGGGTCGAGACCTACGACCCTGGTCAGCTCCCACGGGTCGGCGGCCTGAGCGCCACCGTCGTCGCCGTCGGCGACTGGGACGTCCTCCGCGGCACGGTCAGGGCCGCCCGCCTCGACACCGGCGAGAGGATCAGCCACACCGCCTACCTCCGCCTCGCCTGCGAGGCCGGCGTCATCCCCGCCTGGATGAACGCCTCCGGCGAGGTCCTGGCCCTGGGCCGCAAGCGCCGGTTCCACACCCCCGCGCAGCGCCTGGCCGCCGTCGTCGAGCAGCGCCACTGCCAGCACCCGGGTTGCGACGTCCCCGGCCACCTCTGCCACCTCCACCACCGCATCCCTTGGAGCGAGGGCGGCGGCACCGACCTCCGCACGACGCAGCTTCTCTGTCCCTTCCACCACGCCCGGACCCATCAGCCCGGCACCAGTCCCATGCGGACGTGAGGTGGGAGTCGTTGATCCCCCCGAGCAGGTTCGGCCGCCCATCGACGCGTCGCCTACCGTCGCCCGATGGAGTCGCTGCCGGACGTGCTGCACACCGTCGTCGAGCCAGCCCTCCGCGCGGTCTTCGCTGCCCACGAGGTCACCTCCGTGCACCTGTTCGTAGCGGAGCGGGGCGGCTACGCCGTGCGAGTGACCGTCGCTGGCGAGACCTACGAGGACTGGGTGGTCGAGGCGGGTGCCCCGGACACCTCGCTCGACGACTGGAGTGAGCGCCTGCGCTCGAACCTCGTCGACTTCGTCGCTGAGAGCCGCTTCGGCTGGGGCCAGGACCGAGAGCACGGGCCGCCGGCCTGAGCCGGACCGCACCCGGTGTGCGCAGCGTCACGGCGCAGGGGTGAACACATGGGCTGCGGTCAGCGTTCACCCTAAGAACACGTCTTACCCCAGTCCCTGCTACCCATCGAGGCCGACATGCTGCTCTTCCTCATCGTCACCGCTGCTCTGATCGTCTCCGCCGTTGCCTACGCCGCGCTGCTGCCCGACACGAACCTCCGCCCCGAGCTCGCGGCCCGCGAGACGCTCGTGGCCGACGAGCGCGAGGTCACCTCCGGCTCCTAGCCCGCACCCGCTCAGCGCCGAAGCGCCACACGAGCGGCCCGCCTGGTAGGACGACCTGGTGGGCACACGCAGCAGGTCGGCAGCCGACGTCTGTGCAGGACGGTGGGCGCTGGGCTGGCTGGTCCTGTCCACCGCGAGCGTCGTGCTCGTGATGTGGCTCGACACCCGCCTCGTGGACCGGGTCGCGACGTGGACCGGGCGGACGCCGCCGGCCGTCGACACCGTGCTCGGGTGGACCCCCGTCGGCGGTCTGGCCACCTACGGCGCCTACGTGCTCCTGTGGCGGGCCCGGCGGCTCTCCCGGGGCAGCCGCGTCACGCGGCCGCTCGACCGCTCCGCCGTCGCGCTCACGGCGCTGTGGGCAGGCGTGGCCTGGGCGTTCGTCCCGCACCGCAACGGCAGCGGTGAGTCGCTCGAGGAACGGCTGGCGGTCACCGGCCCGGACTTCACCGACGCGGCGACCTGGAGCGCCACCTGGCTGCTCGTCGTGGCCGCGCTCGCGGCGGTCCCCCTCGTGCTGATGGTCATCCGGCCTCCCGAATCGGCTGACGACGACCCGGTCCGGGCCCACCGGTGGGCCGCGGCGTTGCTGGGTCCCCCCTACGCACTGCTGCTGGTCGGCCTCCTGCTGCGGTGAGCGACGGGCCGTGGCACGCGATCAGGGTGCGAGGTCGCGGAACGCCTTCTCGACGACGTCGATGCCGGCCTTCGGCCGCCGCGTGTACGACGCGTTGTTCCAGGTCGGCCAGGCGAAGTCGAGCCGCTCCTGCGCGCCGTCGGCGTCAAAGGTGAGCCCGATGCCGTCGATCGGCACCAGCTGCGCCGGCGTGCCCTCGCCGAGCGCCGTGCGCGCGGAGGGGTCGGCGAGCCCGAGCATCGACCAGGGCAGGCGCAGCCGGATCGTCCTGCGGTCCTCGTCGAGCAGCCACGTCGAGGTCGAGTCGTACGCCGTGGAGGCCGGGTCCCAGTCGCCCTCGACGAGCTGGCCCACGTCCTCGTACTCGGCGTCGTACGACGTGCCGCCGAGCGTCTGCTGCTCGAGGGTGATCAGCGAGTAGAGGTGCCAGGGGTCGTCCTGGCCGGGACGGTAGGGGCGGACGGCGGTGTCGAGGCGGATCGGGTCGAGCTCGCGGCGTACGTCGAGGCGGGCGGTCCGGGCGCCGGTGTCGACCTCGACGCGGTAGTCGGCCGCGTCGGGACCGGGCACCACGTCGGCCTCGATCGCGAGGCGCGCCGGGAGCGCGTCGCGCAGCGTGACGTCGAGGTGGACCCAGGAGGCGTCGGCCCAGACGTGGACGTACTCGAAGGCGCCGCCGTCAGGAGCCAGCTCGGCCGCGGCGTCGGCCAGCGGCTCCGGGTCGGTCGCGACGAGACCGAACCACTGCTCGTTGGTGAGCGGGTCGTGCCACAGCTGGCGCCGCTCGCGGTCCTGGTGGTCGATGGTGTTCCAGGTCGCCTTGAACCACTCGTCCTCCCAGCTGAAGACGAACGTTCCGGCCACGCCCTGCGCCTGCAGCAGGCGCAGCATGTCGGCGTTCATCTCCATCGCCTCCTGCTCGGTGTGTGCGCCCTGGTCGCGGCCGAGCGGGCCGCGGTGGGCGCTGCCCAGCGAGGAGGGGACGCCGAACTCGGTCACCATCAGCGGCATCGACCCGGCGACGTGGTCGCGCAGCGCGGCGACGTAGCCGGCGTACGGGTCGGCGCGGTCGTTCCACCGGGCGTCCTGCAGGCCGGGCTCGTAGCGCTGGAAGTCGGGGTAGTACGGGTAGGCGTGGAAGCTGGCGAAGGTCCCGCCCGGCCACCTCTCGGTCGGGAGCACGTGGGTGGGGTCGACCGCGACGAGGTCCTCGTTCGCGTCGGGCTCTTCCGGATGCTCGAGCGGGTCGACCGTGGGCCAGTTGACCATCGCGACGGGCGCCGAGGTGCCGCGCGCGGCCTCCCACGCGGCGAGCGCGTCCATGTGCCGCGCCAGCCACCGCTCGGTGGCGGTCGCACCCGGCTGGGCCACGAAGTAGTCGCCCGGCTCGTACGGCGCCGCCACGTCCTGCCGGTCGGTCCGCTGCACGCCGGCGGGGTCCCACTCGACGCCGATGATCCAGGCGGCCAGCCACTCGGACACGTCGGTGGCGTAGGTCCCGGAGGCGCGGCCGGGGGCCTCGGCCCGCTCGAGGTCGCCGTGGACGGCGTCGGAGACGTCCTTCAGCTCGGCGGCGAAGCCCTCGTCGACGGCGGCGTCGTAGAGCGAGCCGCCCTCCTCGACGTAGGACTCGTCGGGCAGGTAGACGCCCTGCACCAGGTAGATCGGGTCGCCCGGGTGGGCGCGGTTGTAGGCGTCGAGCTCGTCGTAGAAGACCGGCGGCGGCAGCGTGTAGATGCGGACCACGCGGATGCCCAGGTCGCCCATGTCGCGCAGCCACCCGGCGTAGGTCTCGCCGGGGATCGTCCCGATCTCGCCGGGCTGCTGCAGGGGGACGGTGCTGCCGAGGTTGACGCCCGGCAGGAACGACTTCTCCCCGGACGCGGTGTGCAGGCGGAAGCCGTCGGCGTCCGACTCGGCCAGCACGCTCAGGCCGGCGACGTCGCGGGCGGCCGGCGCCCAGTCGTCACCGCGGGACGGCTCGGGCTCGGCCGGGGACGACGACGAGCAGCCCGACCCGGCCAGCAGCAGGGCCGCCACGGTCATCACTGCCAGCCGGCGCACGCTGTGACCCTACGGGCGATCACGCCGCCGTTCGGACGAACGGGATCGTCCGGTCAGACCGTGACGGACTCCATCGCCTCGGCGGTCAGCGTGACCGACCGCAGCCGCGCCTCGGTGCTGGGCGCCTGGTGGGCGGTGATCAGCTCGTCGGCACCGATGCGGTCGCGGAAGGCGTCGAGGTAGCGCGCCACCTCGGGGCCGTCGCCGACGGCGGCGTAGGTGAACATCTGGTCGACGTGCTGACCGGCGCCGCGACGCAGCAGCACGTCGGCCTCGACGTCGCTCAGCGTCTGGCCGCCGCCGAAGAGGGTGACGGCGATGGTGCGGCGGGCCGCCTGCAGGTTGGCCTGCGCCTGCTCGGTGGTGTCGGCGGCGACGACGTTGACGCCGGCGATGACGTAGGGCGCGTCGAGCTGCGCCGACGGCGTGAACTCGCGGCGGTAGGCGGCGACGGCGGCCTCCAGCGCCTGCGGCGCGAAGTGGCTGGCGAAGGCGTAGGGCAGGCCGAGGGCCGCGGCGAGGTGGGCGCCGAACATCGACGAGCCGAGGATGTAGAGCGGCACGTCCGAGCCACGGCCGGGCACGGCGGACACGCCGGGCACCAGGGACTCCTCGCCGAGGAACGCCTGCAGCTCCTGGACGTCCTGCGGGAACCGCTCGGAGGCCGACGGGTCGCGGCGCATGGCGTACGCAGTGGCCTGGTCGGAGCCGGGGGCCCGTCCCAGGCCGAGGTCGATCCGGTCGGGGTACATCGCGGCGAGGGTGCCGAACTGCTCGGCGATGGTCAGCGGCGAGTGGTTGGGCAGCATCACCCCGCCGGCACCGAGCCGGATGGTCGAGGTGTGCGCGCCGACGTGGGAGATCAGCACGCTGGTCGCCGACGAGGCGATGCTCGACATGTTGTGGTGCTCGGCGTACCAGACGCGGCGGTAGCCGTGCTCCTCTGCGCGCTGGGCCAGGGCGACGCTGCCGGCGATGCTGCTGCCGACGGACTCCCCCTTGGCGATCGGGGCGAGGTCGAGCACGGACAGGGGGAAGCGCATGCGGGGAGCCTTTCGGGTCGTCTCCTCAGCACAACGCACGCCGGGGCAGGCCTCTTCCCGATCAGCGCCCCGGGATCGGTCCGGTCAGCTCTCGAGCCAGGCGGCGTAGGCGTCGAACGTGTAGGGCCGGCCGAGGAAGTCGGCGACCAGGTCGGCGGCGTCCTTCGTGCCGCCGCGGGCGAGCACCCGGTCGCGGTAGCGACGGGCGACGTCGGCCTGGAACAGGTCGGCCGGGTCGAACGCCGAGAAGAGGTCCTTGGCGATGACCAGCGACCACATGTAGGTGTAGTAGGCCGAGCTGTAACCGCCGAGGTGGCCGAAGCTGGCGAACATGTGGGTGTCCTCGATGTAGGGGAACGGCGCGTACCTCGCCTGGAGCTCGCGGGTCTTGGCCGTGAGGTCCTCGGGGCGCTCCTGGTGGAACCAGTAGGACATCGAGGCGTAGAACATCTGCTGGCGCGCGAGGTAGCCCTTGCCGAAGTCGTCGCCGCGGCGCATCCGCTCGACCAGGTCGGCGGGGATCGGCTCGCCGGACTCGTCGGTCGCGAAGGTCCGCAGGACCTCGGCGTCCCACGCCCACTCCTCCAGCATCTGGCTGGGCGCCTCGACGAAGTCCCACTCGGTGCTGACGCCGGCGAAGCGCGTCCACCGCCCGCGACCGCCCAGCACGTGGTGGACGAGGTGGCCGAACTCGTGGAAGAGGGTCACGACGTGGTCGTGCTCCATCAGCCCCCGCGAGAAGTTGCACACCAGCACGCCCTCGGAGAGCTGCCGGCCGCCGACGCCCACGGTGAGGGTGAACTGCGCAGAGAGCTAGAACTTGCCCTCGCGCGGGTGCAGGTCGAGGTAGATCCGACCGAAGGACTCCGCGCCGTCGCCCCCGGCTGAGTCGAACACGTCGTACGCCGTGACGTCGTCGGCCCACAGCGTGGCGTCCGTGACCTCCTCGTAGCGCAGGCCGAACAGCCGCCCGGTGACGTCGAGCAGCCCTTGGCGCACCTTCTCGAACGCGAAGTACGTGCGGACCTGTTGGGCGTCCACCTGGAGCTGCTCCTTGCGGACCAGCTCCTCGTAGTAGGTGGCGTCCGCGCTCGTGATCGAGGTGGCGTCGGGGTTGTCGCGCCGG
>JAOPXU010000168.1 GCA_025964985.1 Nocardioides sp. | reverse complement strand
GCCGCCGGCCTCCGGGGCGGCGCCGGGCGCGGCGACCGTGCCGTCGACCGTGACGCCCGGCGCAGCGGCCTGGCCCTCGGTGCGGCCGACGTCGGCGGGGTCGAGGTTGGACCCGCACGCCGAGGCGAGCAGGCACACGAGGGCGACGAGGAGGACGACCGGACGAGACTCGGTCAACGCTGTTGACACGCCGGCGAGGTTACGTTCGCGCTGCATGGTGTGTCAACGATCACGTGGCCCGTGGGCTACCGTCCGGGCCGTGGAGAGTTCGAGATGAGCGAGGGCGCCACCACCTCGCGCGCCGCCTCCGCCTCCGCCACCCGCGAGGCGATCGGCAAGGCCGGCCGGCGGCTGTTCAACCGCCAGGGCTACGCCGGCACCTCGGTCCGCCAGATCGCCGCGGCCGCCGGCGCCGACCCGGCCCTGGTCATCCGCTACTTCGGGTCCAAGGAGCGGCTGTTCCTCGAGACCATGCCGGTCGAGGGCCGCTTCGACCACGTCACCAACGGCCCGCTCGAGGGTCTCGGCCGTCGGTTGGTCGCCTCGCTCCTGACCGAGTCGCCCGAGCTCACCTTCAGCATCTGGCGCTCGATGCTGCGCGCCTCCGACAGCGAGCTGGTGCGCGAGCGCCTGGTCTCGGCGATGGAGGAGATGTTCATCGTCCCGCTGGCGCCACGCCTGGTCGGCCCCCACGCCGAGCTGCGCGCCCGGCTCGTCGCCGCGCAGATCTCCGGCCTGCTCGACGCCGTCGCGATCCTGGCCGACGAGCGCATCACCGAGGCCTCCGACGAGCAGCTCATCGCCTTCTACGGCGACTCGATCCAGACCCTCGTCGACGTGCCGGCCGATCCTGTGGGTCACGACTTGGGCGATCCGCTGGACGAACAGAACTAGAACCTGTTCTCATTCGGGTCATGCGCAACGGCCTCGTCCTCTTCTCGTCCGACCGCGGCATCACCCCCGCCCTGCTCGCCGTCGCCGCCGAGGAGCGGGGGTTCGACACGATCTACGTGCCCGAGCACACCCACATCCCCGTGCGCCGCGACGCCCTGCACCCGACCGGCGGCGAGACGCTGCCCGACGACCGCTACACGCGCACCCTCGACCCCTGGATCTCGCTGGCCACCGCCGCCGCGGTCACCACCCGGATCCGGCTGTCGACGGCCGTCGCGCTGCCGGTCGAGTCCGACCCGATCACCCTGGCCAAGCAGATCGCCACGCTCGACCACCTCTCCGGCGGCCGGGTCACCATCGGCGCCGGCTTCGGCTGGAACACCGACGAGCTCGAGGACCACCACGTGCCGCCGGCCAAGCGCCGCACCGTCCTGCGCGAGTACGTCGAGGCGATGCGCTCGCTGTGGACCGACGAGGAGGCGTCCTACGACGGCGAGTTCGTGAAGTTCGGGCCGTCGTGGGCCTACCCCAAGCCGGTCCAGCCCCACATCCCGCTCGTCATCGGGGCCGGTGGCGGCCCCAAGACCTTCGAGTGGATCGCCCGCACCGCCGACGGCTGGATGACCACCCCGGTCGAGCAGGGGATCGGCGACAAGGCCGACGCCCTGCGGGCGGCCTGGAAGGACGCCGGGCGCACCGGTGACCCCGAGATCCACGTGCTGATCGCGACCCGGCCCTCGCCCGAGGACCTCGAGTCGTGGGCCGCCGCCGGGGCCACCGACCTCATCTGGGGCGTGCCCGACAAGTCGGCCGACGAGGTCGTCTCCTACCTCGACCGGCTCGCCGCTCGCACCGGGCTGGTGGGCTGACGTGGCCGACAACGTCCAGCAGCTGCTGCGCGAGCTCGCCGCCGGCGAGCACGTCGACCGTCCCGCCGTCCTGCACGAGGGCACCACCTGGACCTGGCGCGAGCACCTCGCCGAGGCGGCCACCGAGGCGGCCGCCCTGATCTCCCAGGCCGACCCCGAGCGCCCGCTCCACGTCGGCGTCCTGCTGGGCAACAGCCCCGACATGCTCCGCTCGATGGCGGCGGCCGCCCTCGGTGGCTACGTGCTCTGCGGCATCAACACGACGCGCCGCGGCGAGGCCCTGCTGGCCGACGTGCGCCGCTCCGACTGCCAGCTCCTGGTCGTCAACGACGAGCACCGGCCACTGCTCGAGGGGCTCGACCTCGACGGCGTCCGCGTGCTCGACACCGGCTCGGAGGAGTGGGCCGCGATGCTGGCGGCGTCCGCGACCACCGTCGAGGCCCTCGCCCCGCACCGCGAGGTCGAGGCCATGGACACCTTCATGATGATCTTCACCTCCGGCACCAGCGGCGAGCCGAAGGCCGTCCAGGTCGCCCACCTGATGGTCCTGTTCTCCGGGCTCAACCTGGTCGAGCGGTTCAAGGTGACCGCCGACGACGTCTGCTACGTCTCGATGCCGCTCTTCCACTCCAACGCCGTCGTCGCCGGCTGGGCGGTCGCCCTCGGCGCCGGCGCCGCGATCGTGCCGGCCCGGTTCTCGGCGTCGGGCTTCCTGGCCGACGTGCGCCGCTACGGCGCGACGTACATGAACTACGTCGGCAAGCCGCTCGCCTACGTGCTGGCGACGCCCGAGCAGCCCGACGACGCCGACAACACCCTGCGCGTGGCCTTCGGCAACGAGGCGAGCGACCGCGACATCGAGGAGTTCTCGCGCCGCTTCGACTGCCACGTCATGGACGGCTTCGGCTCGACCGAGCTCGCCGTCATCGTCACGCGGTCGGAGGGGACCCCCAAGGGCTCGATCGGCACCGGCCTCGACGGGGTGGCGATCTACAACAGCGAGACCGTCACCGAGTGCGCGATCGCCGAGTTCGACGAGAGCGGTGCTCTCATCAACGCCGACCAGGCGGTCGGCGAACTGGTCAACACCCAGGGTGCGGGCTACTTCCAGGGCTACTACAACGACAAGTCCGCCAACGACGAGCGCATGCGCCACGGCATGTACTGGTCCGGCGACCTCGCCTACAAGGACGCCGACGGCTACATCTACCTCGCCGGTCGCACCGCCGACTGGATGCGTGTCGACGGCGAGAACTTCGCCGCCGCCCCGATCGAGCGGGTCCTCGTGCGGCTGCCCGTCGTCTCCCAGGTCGCGGTCTACGCCGTCCCCGACGGCAACGTCGGCGACCAGGTGATGGCGGCACTCGTGCTCGTCGACGACGGCGAGCTGACCCCGACCGACCTCGAGAAGTTCCTCGCCGACCAGGCCGACCTCTCACCCAAGGCGTGGCCGCGCTACGTCCGCATCGCGCCGTCCCTGCCCTCGACGGCCACCAACAAGGTCATCAAGCGCGAGCTCGCCGCCCAGGGCCCGACCCCGGGCAACGGGGTGCTGTGGATGCGCGAGGAGCGGGGACGCAGCTACTCGATCTGACCGGGGGCCTGACCCCACTGGACGACCATCAGGGTCGCGTCGTCGCTGAGCCAGGCGTCGTCGCGGGCCAGCAGGTCGAGCCGCAGCCGGCGCAGCCGCTCGGCGAGGAGCCCCTCGCCGCGCAGCGCGTCGCGCAGGGCGAGCAGGAAGCCGTCGAGGCCGAGCATCTGGCCGTCGAGCCCGCGCGCCTCGGTGAGCCCGTCGGTGTGCAGGACGAGGACGTCGCCGGGCTCGAGGAACTCCTCGGCCGGGACCGGCTCGCCGCCCAGGCCGGTGCCGAGCGGTGGTGCGGCGTCGGACTCGAGCACGGTCACGTCGCCGCCGACGCGGAGGACGACGGGGGCCGGGTGGCCGGCGCTGACCCAGCCGATCCGTCCGGTGCCGAGGTGCAGCTCGACGAGCAGCGCGGTGGCGTAGCGCGCCCCGTCACCGCTGCTGTCGCCGCGACCGGTGTCGCCGACGAAGCCGTCCATCACCGACCAGGTGCCGAGCAGGTCCTCACCCGCACGCCGGGCGCTGCGGTAGGCCGCCACGCCGACGGCGCTGACGAGCGAGGCGTTGAACCCGTGGCCGGTGGCGTCGAGGATCATCGCCCGCAGCACCTCGCCGTCCACGGCGTGGTCGAGCGCGTCACCGCCCGACGCGTAGCTGGGTTCCACCACCGCAGCGAGCGCGAACCGCGCGTCGGCGTAGCTCAGTGCGGGGGTCAGCGAGGTCAGCAGCTCGGCGCCGACCGCCATCTCCTGCGTACGACGCGCGACCTCGACGGCGTCGTCGTAGCCCCGGCCCGCGACCAGGTGCAGGGCCACCGCGTCGGCGAAGGCCCGCAGGTCGTCGGGAGGCAGGTGCTCGGCGGCGACGCCGAGCACGCCGAGCCGGTCGCCGCGGTGGGTCACCGGCACCCAGGTCGTCCCGGTCGCCGCCGCAACGATCGCCTCGCCGCTGCGGAAGCAAGCTCCGGCTGGTCCGTCGTCGACGGGCGCGGTCGCGTGACGCCGGCCGCGTCGCCCGAGGGGCACCAGGTCGGTCTGCTCGTACGTCGCCAGCAGCAGCTCCACGCCGTCGGCGCCCCACGCCTCGCGGGCCACATCGGCGACCACGTCGACCAGCTCGCTCGGCGGGCGGAGGGCGGCCTGCTGGACCAGGTGGGCGGCGGGGTGGGGGCTGGTCGGCACGTCAGGCTGCTGGGAGCCCGAAGGCAGCGCGCTGGTCGGGCGCCACGACCCCGAGGTGGTCGGGGTGCTTCTCGAGCCAGGACCGCACGTAGGAGCAGTGGGGCAGGACGTGGGCGCCACGGTCGGCCATCGCGTCCATCGCCTCGCGGACCAGTCGGGAGGCCAGCCCGTGTCCCTCGAGGTCCTCGTCGATCTCGGTGTGCGTGAAGGCCCATCCCTCGGGCCGCTCGTCGTAGACCGCGAAGCCGGCCAGCCGGTCGCCGTAGGTGATCTCGAAGCGGTGCTCGGCGGGGTTGTCGGTCACCGTGACCGCGGGCTCGTCGGGGCTGGGCATGGCCACAGCCTAGGAGAGACACGTGAGTACCCGGGCCCTCTTCGCCGCAGCCGTCGACGGCGAGGGTCGAGGCATGACCACCACCCCGTACGCCGTGCCCGCCCAGCCCGCCCAGCCCGCGCCGGCCCCGCCCGTCCGTCGTCCGCTCACCACCTCGCCGTGGTTGTTCTGGCTCCCCGTGCCGGCCACCGTCGCGATGGCCCTGCTGCTGGGCGAGTCCTTCTGGGTCGTCTCCGACGGCGCGCCCGACCTCGACCCGCTCTACGGCCTGATGCTCGGCGTGATCTACGGCGGCGCCGCGGTCATGGGCCTCATCTCGCTGTCCCTCGCGGCGGTGCTCCACACCACCTCGGCCGCGACCCGGGCCGCCGGCTCCCTCGGCAGTGTCCTGTCCACCGCCACGCTCGGGCTGTCCCTCGTGATGCTGACCGCCTCGGGCAACCACACCGACCCCGCACTGGCCGTCTCGACCACGGCCGGCGACCAGGTCGTGTGGGAGGTCGCCGCGGGCGTCGCCGTCCTCGTCCCGCTGGTCGCCCTGGTCGTCGCCTGGCTCGTGGACCGGTCGCGACGCGCCTGAGTCCCACCCACCCGCCCGACGGCTGCCTTGCGGCCGGGCGCGCGGCGCACCTAGACTGGACACATGTCCAGTCAGGTGTTCAAGTCCTCGCGCTCCGGGCTGCGCAGCCGGCAGGCGGAGACCCTGACCAAGCTGCTGCGCGCCGGCGACGAGGAGCTGCGCGCCGTCGGGCACGAGGCTCTCACGGTCCGCACCGTCGCCGCCCGTGCGGGGGTCTCGCCCGCGACGGCCTACACCTACCTCGCCTCCAAGAACCACCTGTTCGCCGAGCTCTTCCTCGGCCACCTCACCGACGACGAGGGCCACGAGCCGTCCGGCGCGACGCCGACCGCCCGGGTGCAGGACGTGACCCGGCGGATGTCCGACCGGCTCGCCGCCGCTCCCGAGCTCGCCGCGGCCGTCACCCCCGCGCTGCTCAGCTCCGACCCCGACGTCGCCCAGCTGCGGGTGCGCATCGGCTCCTTCTTCGTCAAGCGCTTCGACGAGGCCCTCGGCGAGCAGAGCACCCCCGAGCTGCTCGACGCGCTCACCCTCGCCTTCTCCGGGGCGCTGCTGCAGGCCGGCATGGGCGTCATCCGCTACGCCGACCTCGGCGACCGCCTCGACGGCGTGGTCTCCACGATCCTGAAGGGGCACTGACGTGTCGAAGTACGACCGGCCCGCGCGCCGACCCGCCGTCGTGGCCGGCGCCTCCTCCGGCATCGGTGCGGCCACCGCGCTCACGCTGGCCGCGGCCGGCTACCCGGTCGCGCTGGGCGCGCGCCGGGTCGACAAGCTCGACGACCTCGCCGCCTCCATCCGCGAGAGCGGCGGCGAGGTCGTCGTCTCACCGCTCGACGTCACCGACGAGGACTCGGTCGCGGCGTTCGCCAAGGAGGTCACCGCCGGGCTCGGTGACATCGAGGTCGTCATCAGCAACGCCGGCGCGGTCGCCCCCGGCACGATCCACGAGGTCGACTCCGACCGCTTCGCGCGCGAGGTCGACCTCACGGTCACCGGGGCGCACCGGCTGGTCCGCGCGTTCGTGCCCGGCATGGTCGAGCGGCGCCGCGGCGACGTGGTCTTCGTGTCCTCCGACGTCGCGGTGCGCGCGCGGCCCTTCATGTCGGCGTACGCCGCGGGCAAGTGGGGACTGGAAGGCATGGCCCACGCGATGCAGATGGAGCTCGAGGGCACGGGCGTGCGCGCCTCGATCGTGCGTCCCGGACCCACCTGGAGCGAGATGGGCACCGACTGGGACGTCGAGCAGGCCGCCCACGTGCTGACGCAGTGGGAGCGGTTCGGGCTGGCCCGCCACCCGCACTTCATGAAACCGCAGGCGCTCGCCGACGCCATCACGTTCATGGTCGACGCCCCGCGCGGCGTCCACGTCAACCTGATCGAGGTCAACCCCGAGGCGCCGATCACGTGACGGGTCACGTGAAGGTCGCGCTGCCCACCCACGACGCCCACTGCCTGACCTGGGGGCCGGCCGACGGGCCGCTGCTGCTCGCCCTGCACGGCTTCCCCGACACCGCCCACACCTACCGCACCCTCGGTCCGCTGCTGGCCGAGCAGGGCTGGCACGTGGTGGCGCCGTTCCTGCGCGGCTACGGACCCTCCGGCATCCCGAGCGACGGCGACTACACCGTCGGCGCGCTGGTGGCCGACGCGGTGGCGCTGCACGAGCGGCTCGGCGGCGACGAGCGGGCCGTGGTGCTCGGTCACGACTGGGGCGCGATCACCGCCAACGGCCTGGGCGCCAGCGACGTCTCGCCGTTCGCCAAGGTCGTCGCGATGGCCGTGCCGCCGCTGCCGGTGATGAACCCCTCGCGCGACCTGCTCCGCACCTGGCTCGGCGCCGTCGTCCGGCAGCCCCGCAACAGCTGGTACATCCTCGCCAACCAGGTCCCCGGCCTGTCCGAGCGCGTCTTCGCCCGGCTGGCCAGCACGCTGTGGCGCGACTGGTCGCCCGGCTACGACGCCCGCTCCGACCTCGCCTACCTCCTCGAGTCGGTGCCCGACGTCGAGCGGGCCCGCGCGGTCGTGTCCTACTACCGGGCCGCGGCGCGGCCCGCGGGCCTGAAGCACCTGCGCCACGGCATGCCGCTCGTGCCGACGCTCTACCTCCACGGCGCGCAGGACGGCTGCCTCGACCGGCGCTTCTACGACCTCGCCGCCGCCCGGCTGACCGGCGAGCACGCCGCCGCGCTCGTCGACGGTGCCGGGCACTTCCTCACCGTCGAGCAGCCCCAGGTCGTCGCCGGCCACGTCCTCGACTTCGTCGGCCGGCCGGTCTCCGCCTGAGCCTCAGTCCGGCCGCGCCTGGCTGCTGGCCCGGAAGTTCACGCTGATCCGCGGGCCGCTCGGCTGCGCCTGCTTCGGCACCGCGTGGCGCCAGTCGCTCTGGCAGCGGCCGCCCATCACGACGAGGTCGCCCGAGACGGGGGAGAACGTCGTGCTGGCACCTCCGTCGACAGGCCGGACCAGGAACCGCCGGGCGCCGCCGAGCGACAGGACCGGCACCGTGCACTCGGGCCGGCGGCACGAGGCGGCGTCGCCGTGCCAGCCGGTGCTGTCGCGGTGGTCGCGGTAGAGGTTCATCCACAGGCCGTCGTAGGTGACGCCGTAGTGCGTCGTCAGGGCGTCGGCGACCGTGCGCAGCACCGGGTGCGGGGCCGCGTCGAGGTCGGCGACGTCGATGGTCAGCCGCGGCTCCGCCACCTTGCCCTGGGGCATCCAACGCTCGCGCTGCTCCCAGCCGGGCAGGGCGAGCAGGTGGTCGAACAGCTCGGCCGACCCGGTGAGCCACCCCGGGACGTGCTCGACCCAGGAGTGCCGGTCGAGCGGCGTGCGCTGCGCCGTGGCGAACGACGCGTCGACGGCGAGGCCCTCGTCGTCGAAGATGCTCGGCTGCACGACGTCCTCCTGGGTCGGCTCAGTAACCGGGGCGGGTGACGCCGGCGCGACCGGCCAGCGCCATGACCACCTTGCGGGCCGGCGCCGAGCCGACGACCGCGACCTGGACGGCGCTCTCGCGGCCGGTCTCCCAGGCGCGGGCGAGCGCCGAGACCGGGTCGCGGTAGCTGGCGGTGTCGTCGAAGGAGCCGTGGGCGCCGCGGTCCTCGAGCTCGTCGAGGGGCTCGAAGAGGTTGTGGCCCTCGTCGGGGTGGGTGGTCCGGTCGGTCTGCTGGCCGTCGACGCCGTTGCGGGCGAGGTAGCGGTCCATGAACCACGGCGCGATGCGGTTGCCCAGCACCGTCTGCACGGTGCCGAACCCGACCCACGAGTTGCGGCGCGGGTGCTCGGCTGCGAAGCGGATCATCCGGGCGGCCACCTCGGGCTGCACGAGCGGCGGGACGGGGGCGGGGTCCTGCGGCATCTTGTTCATGTTCCAGCCGAACTGGGGCGTGTTGACGCCCGGCAGCGTCACCAGGTCGACGGTGATCGAGCTGCCGCTGGCGCGCAGCTCGGTGACCACCGACTCGGTGACGCCCTTGATCGCGTGCTTGGCCCCGCAGTACGCCGCCTGCAGCGGGATCGAGCGGTGGGCCAGGGCCGAGGACACGTTGACGATCGCACCGCGGTCGCGCGCGCGCATGTGCTCGAGCGCCGTGCGCATGCCGTTGACCTGGCCGCCGTAGGTGACGGCCGTGATCCGGTCGAACTCCTCGGGCGTCGTGTCCCAGAACCACGACAGCGCACCGACGAACGCGTTGTTGACCCACACGTCGATCTCGCCCAGCTCGGCCTCGATCCGCTCGGCCGCGTCGTTGACGGCGTCGCGGTCGGCGACGTCGCAGGCGATCGTCAGGCAGCGGCGGCCGGCGGCCTCGACCTCGGCGCGGGTCGCGGCGAGCCCGGCGGCGCCGCGGGCCAGGACGGCGACGTCGTAGCCGGCCTCGGCGAACTCGCGCACCGCGGCCCGCCCGATGCCGGCGGTGCCGCCGGTCACGACGACGACGCGGGCGGAGGGCGAGGAGGTCAGGTCGGGGGAGGACGTCATGGTCCGAGCCTCGCCGACGCGCCCGCCGCTGCCACCACCCCGGAGACGGGCTGCCGAGCCTGGACGTGGTCCGATCTGCTGTTTGTCGATAGGTTCCTGCCGAACCACGATAGGAGTGCGCGATGACACAGAGGACCGCCCGGTGATCCGGGTGCAGGGGCTGACCAAGCGCTACGGCGACGTCCTGGCCGTCGACGACCTGACCTTCGACGTCGAGCCCGGCACGGTGACCGGCTTCCTGGGCCCCAACGGGGCCGGCAAGTCGACGACGATGCGGATGGTGCTCGGCCTCGACCGGCCCACCTCCGGCACGGCGACCGTGCTGGGCGTGCCCTACCGCGGCGCCTCCCACCCGCTGCGCGACGTCGGGGCGCTGCTCGACCCCGGCGCCGTGCACCCCGGCCGCACCGGTCGCCAGCACCTGAGGGTGGCCGCCCGTGCCTCGGACCTGCCGCTGCGACGCGCCGACGAGGTGCTCGAGGAGGTCGGCCTCGGCGGTGCGGCCGGCCGACGCATCAAGGGCTACTCGCTCGGCATGCGCCAGCGGCTCGGCATCGGCGCGGCCCTGCTCGGCGACCCGCGGGTGCTGCTGTTCGACGAGCCGGTCAACGGCCTCGACCTCGACGGCGTGCGATGGATCCGCGACCTGCTGCGGCGCCTCGCCAACGAGGGGCGCACCGTGCTGGTGTCGAGCCACCTGATGAGCGAGGTCCAGCAGACGGCCGACCGGCTGGTCATCGTGGGCCGCGGCCGGCTGATCGCCGACAGCACCGTCGAGGAGGTCCTGCGCGGCCTCGGCGACCACGAGGTGCTCGTCCGCACCCCCGGTGCCGACGCGCTCGCCGACCGGCTGCGGGCGCAGGGCCGGGCGGTCCGGCGTACGGCGCCGGACGAGCTGGTCGTCACCGACGCCACGGCGGCCGGGGTCGGCGACGTCGCCCGTGAGCTCGGGGTCGCCGTCCACCACCTCACCGAGGTCCGGCAGTCGCTCGAGGACGCCTACCTGCAGCTGACCGGCGACAGCGTCGAGCACGCTGCGCCCGGAGGTGCCCGGTGAGCGCCGCCACGACGACCGGCACGAGCACGCTCCTGCTCCGCACGTGCGCAGCGGAGTGGAGCCGGCTGTGGACGGTGCGGACCACGTGGTGGTTCGTCGTCGCGGCCACCGTCGGCGTCCTCGGGCTCGGCACCCTGCTGGGGTTCGAGTCGGCGTCAGACCCGGCCGCGCTGCAGGGGCAGCCGGCCTGGGACAACGCGCAGGTCCTGATGATGCCGGCGCAGCTGGTGCTGCTCGGCCTGGTGGTGCTGGCGGTGACCGCCGACCACGCCACCGGCGGCATCGTCCTGAGCCTGCAGTGGACGCCGCGCCGGACGGTGCTGTTCGTGGCGCGCGCGCTCGTCACGGTCACCACCGCGACCGGGCTCGGCGTGCTGCTGATGGTCGGCGCGGCGGTGCTGGCCGACGCGACGGCCGGCTCCGCGCTGACCCTGCCCGCCGACGAGGGGGTGCCCGCCGTCGGCGAGGTCGGCCTCGTCCTGCTCGCCGGGTCCTCGCTGGCAGTGGGCCTCGGCTCGGTGCTGCGCAGCACCGCCGGGGCGCTGATCGCGGTCTTCCTGCTCGTCGTCGTCCTGCCGCTGGTGCTGCCGCTGTTCGGCGAGCGGGTGCAGGAGCTCGCCGACGCCCTTCCCGGTGCCGGGGCGATCTTCCTGCTCACCGGCTCGGGCGACATGTCGACCACCTCGTCGGTCGTCGTGCTGACGGCGTGGGCGGTGGGCGCGCTGGTGCTCGGGTGCCTGCGGCTGGTGCGCGACGACGCAGACCGCTGACACCTGTCGGTGCCGACCGATAGGAAGGACCCATGACGAACCCGACCGGCACCGACCAGCTCGAGGGCGCGCACCTGGTCGAGGTCAGCCTGCGCGGCACGCGCTTCACCGATTGCGACCTGACCGGCGTGGTGATGCGCTCCGTCGAGCTGGCCGACGTCGACGTCGACGCCCCGTGGCTCTTCGAGACCGAGACCCGGGTGCTCGTCAACGGGGTCGACGTCGTCCCGCTGGTGCGCGCCGAGCTCGAGCGTCGCTTCCCCGGGCGTGACCTGATGACCGCCGACGACCCCGACGGCCTGCGGGCGGCCTGGGCGGCCGTCGAGGCGGCCTGGGCCGGCGCCCAGGAGCGTGCCGCCGCCATGCCGGCCGGCACCGTCGACGTGTCGGTCGACGGCGAGTGGTCCTTCGCGCAGACCCAGCGCCACCTCGTGCTGGCCACCGACCTGTGGGCTCGCGGCGCCGTGCTCGGCGTCGAGCGGCCCCTCCACCCGCTCGGGCTCGCCGACGCCAGCGCGGGCGACGCCGGGCTCGACACGTCGGTCTTCACCACGGCGGCGCCGACCTACGAGGAGGTGCTCGAGGCCCGTGCCGACCGCGTCGCGACGGTCCGCGACCTCGTCGCCACCGTCACCGCCGACGACCTCGCGCGACCGGCCACCAACCCGTGGAACCCGCAGCGGCCCGAGACGGCCCTGTCGTGCCTCCACACCGTCCTGCACGAGGAGTGGGAGCACCTGCGCTTCGCCGTGCGCGACCTCGACGCGATCGAGGCGGGGGCGTCGTAGGCGCCGGGCCCCGGTTCCGAGAATCCTGTGCCGGGCCCCGTCCCCGCCCACTAGATTCCCGCCCATGTCGGTCCGACCCACACCCTGGCTGTGGCGCGCCGCCGCGCTCGTGGTGGTGCTGCACGTGGCCGGCATCGCCGCGGAGCGACTGCTCGACGTCCCGCGTGCCACCGGGGTCCTGCGCCAGTTCGACCTCAACGCCGAGGGCAACACAACGGCGTGGTTCGGCTCGTTCCTGCTCCTGGCCGCCGCGGCCGTCGCCGGGGCGGTCGCGGTCACGCGCGCGCCGAGGGGCCCGGCCTCGCCCGGCGCTGGGCGGTGCTGGCCGCGCTGATGCTGGTCATGTCCGTCGACGGAACCGCCCAGCTCCACGACCTCGCGACCGGTCCGCTGCGCCGTGCGCTCGATACCGAGCTCGGACTGTTCCACTTCGCGTGGGTGCTGCCGGCCCTGCTCGTGCTGCTCCTCGCCGCGCTCTACCTGGCGCCCCTCGTCCGCACGCTCGAGGTCCGCGAGCGGACCCGGCTGCTGTGGGCCGCCGGGGTCTACGTCACCGGCGCCGTCGTCCTCGAGATGGCCGGTGGCCTCGTGGTCGACGTCGATGTCGACGGCTACACGCTTCCCTACCTCAGCGTCGTCACGCTCGAGGAGACCCTCGAGATGGTCGGGGCGGTCATGCTCGTCGGCGCGCTGGTGCAGGTCGCCGGGCGACGCGGCACACGGCTGGTCCTGGACCTGGGCTCCGACTCGCTCACCGCTCAGCCCGTGGCCGACGTCGGCCCGGCCGTGCCGCGCGTCGCTCCCTGACCCGGGCCGTGGGCCCGGGGCTCAGCCGGCCGCGACCGGTGTGGGCTGCGGGACGCTGACGGCGGCGCGAGCCGGTGCGGCGACCGGGTCGACCTTCTGGCCGACCCGCAGGAACGAGCCGGTGCGCTCGGTGCCGAGCGCCGGCGTCGGGACGCCGTCCTCGACGACGACGCGGCCGCTGATCATCACCAGCGGCACGGTCGCCTCGTTGCGGTTGACCATGCGGGGCAAGCCGTCGTACTGCTCGACCGGCGACTCGGCGTAGGCGTCGAGACGCTCGTCGAGCTTGGTGGGGTCGACGACGACCAGGTCGGCGCGGTCGCCGACGCGCAGGTGGCCGGCGTCGATGCCGTACCAGTCGGCGAGCTCGCCGGTGAGGCGGTGCACGGCCTGCTCGGCGGAGATGAACGGCTTGCCGGCGGCGTCGGCGTCGCGGACGTGGCGCAGCAGGCGGAGGCCGAAGTTGTAGAACGCCATGTTGCGCAGGTGGGCGCCGGCGTCGGAGAAGCCCATCTGCACGTGGGGGCTCTGCGCCATCTTCTGCAGGACCTTGGGGCGGTGGTTGCTGATCGTGGTGCGCCAGCGCAGGTCGGTGCCGTGCTCGAGCACGAGGTCGAGGAAGGCGTCGACGGGGTGGACGGGGTTGCCGCGCGTGCCGCGCTCGACGCCGACCTGGCCGAACGACATGCCGACGACGGAGGCGTCGGGGCACTCGACGATCTCGGCGTCGAACAGGTCGCGGTGCCAGACGCGCGGGCCGTACTTGGTCTCGTAGTCCTTGCGGAACCAGGCGCGGTACTCAGGGTCGCGCAGCAGGTCGTCGCGGGCGATCTTCTCGCTGAGGTGCAGCGCGGCGGCGCCGGAGCCGAACTCCTCGAAGATGACCAGGTCGATGCCGTCGGCGTAGACCTCGAACGGCACCGGCAGGTGCTGCCAGCGGAAGTCGGCGCCGAGCTTGTTGACGAAGCCGCCGAGGCCGTTCATCAGGTGGATGACGAACGGGATCGCCTTGACGTCGGCGGCCGACAGCAGGCTGGTCTTGAGCGGCTTGCGGCCCAGGCCGAGCGAGCCGAAGGCCTGGGTGATGATCGTGTGGGGGTGGCTGGCGTCGGGGCCGGCCTGCAGCGCGCGGCCGCGGCGGCGCAGGATGCTGTTGAGGCGGCGCATCTCCTTGGCCTTGGCGTAGGTCGAGGGCAGGGTGCGCGAGCGGCAGGTGTCGCCGTCGAGCTTGTCGAAGAGCAGCTGCTGGGCCGACATGCCGACGAAGCCGGCGTCGAGCGCGTCCTTGAGCATGCCCTCCATCCGCGCCTGCTCGGCGGCGGTGGGACGGACCTCGGGACGCGTCGCCCGGTCGAGACCCATGGTCGCGGTGCGCATGTCGGAGTGGCCGATGAACGCCGCGAGGTGGGGGCCGAGGGGCAGGCGCTCGAGCGCCGCGGCGTACTGCGCCGGGGTCTTCCAGTCCTGGTGCTTGTCGACCGCGGCGATCACGTGCTGGCGCGGGATGGCCTCGACGCGTCCGAAGAGGTCGCCGGCGTCGACTCCGCCGACGTGGACCGTTGACAGCGAGCACGACCCGAGCAGGATCGTCGTGACGCCGTGGCGCACGGACTCGTCGAGCCCGGGGCCCTCGAGCACCTCGACGTCGTAGTGGGTGTGGATGTCGACCATGCCCGGCATCACCCAGCGGCCACGGGCGTCGACGACGCGGGTGTCGGGGCCGGCCTGCAGGGGCTGGGCCGAGACCGCGACGACCACGCCGTCGCGGATGCCCAGGTGGCGCTCGGCCGACGGGCCGCCCGTCCCGTCGAACCAGCGGCCGCCCTCGATGATCGTGTCGTAGGTCACGTGGACCATTGGACCCGCTCACCTGACACGCGTCAACAGGTGTCCGACACCCGACTGGACAGGTGTCCGATCCAGCCCCAGGATGACCTGCATGGTTGAGCCCGGGCCCGTCCTCGTCACCGGCGCCAGCGGCCTCGTCGGCCGCGCCGTGGTGGCGCGCCTCGAGGCGACCGCGACGCCCCACGTCGCCACCGACCTCGTGGCCCCGGCCGGCTCCTCGATGGTCGCTGTCGACCTGACCCGCCGCGACGAGGTCGTCGACCTGGTCGGGAGGGTGCGCCCCTCGGTGGTCGTGCACCTGGCGGCCGTCATCCCGCCGCTCTGCTACCGCCGCCCGGACGTCGCCCAGGCGGTCAACGTGGACGCCGTCGCCACGCTCGTCGACGCCGTCAGCGACCTGCCTGAGCCGCCTCGATGGGTGCAGGCCTCCAGCGTCGCGGTGCACGGCGGCCGCAACCCGCACCGCCACACCGGCCTGCTGACCGGCGACCTGCCGATGGCGCCCACCGACCTCTACGGGCGGCACAAGGCGGCCGCCGAGGCCGTCGTACGACGATCGGCCCTGCCGTGGGTCGTGCTGCGGCTGGGCGGGGTGATGACCGTCGAGCAGCGTGGTCTCGACCTCGACGGCGCCCACTTCGGCGGGCTGCTGCCGGCCGACGCGCGCATCCAGACCGTCGACGTGCGCGACGTCGCCCACGCGTTCGTCGCCGCGACCACCGCCGACGTGGTGGGGGAGACGCTGATGATCGGCGGCGACGACACCCACCGGCTGCGCCAGCGCGACATCAGCGCCGACATGACCGCCGCGGTCGGGATGCCCGACGTCCTGCCGCCGCTGCGGCCCGGCGACCCCGGCGACGACGCGAGCTGGTTCGCCACCGACTGGATGGACACCGCACGGGCCCAGGAGGCGCTGGGCTTCCAGCACCACTCCTGGCCGGCGATGCTCGACGAGATCCGGGCCGCGACCGGGTGGCGCCGCTATCCGAGCCGGGCCGCCGCGCCCGTCGTACGGCTGGTCCTGCGGCGGCAGCTGTCGCGCCTGGGTGACGCGAGGCCGTGGTGAGCGAGCTCTGCACGCCCGAGTTCGAGGTGCTCGCCGAGCAGCTCGGCGACGTCCGCTGCGAGGGCGCCGCGCCCGTCGCCTACCTCAACGCGCCCTGGGACCTGACCGACTGGACGATGCCGGTCGTCGAGGTGGTGATGATCGGCGGGGCGCTGCTCGCGCTGGCCCACGCGGTCTCGCTGCTGCGCCGCGGCGGCGACGCGACCGGCCTCGGCGTCTGGCTCGCCGCCCTGGTCTACGTCGTCGTGCTCGAGCCGCCGCTCTACTTCCCGGCGGCGTTCGGCATCGAGGACTACGTGCCGGCCGTGTTCGTGCACAACACGTTCACCGTCGGGTTCTTCTTCGAGCGGATGCCGCTCTACATCGCCCTGCTCTACCCCGCGATGGTCTACCTCGCCTGGACGGTCGTCCGGTCCTGGCGCGTGACCGGGGCGCTGCGCACCGCCGTGTGCGTCGGGTTCGTCCACCACGCGTTCTACGAGGTCTTCGACATGCTCGGCCCCCAGCGCTCGTGGTGGGCCTGGGACTACGAGACGCCGGTCGCCGGACCTCGCCTGGGCTCGGTGCCGCTGTCGAGCATGAGCAACTTCGCGCTGGTCATGCCGGCGGCGTTCGCGCTGCTGGCGGTGCTGCTGCTCACCCGCCGCCCGCGCACGACGGTCCGCTCGGTCCTGCTGCCGGCCCTCGGCGTCGGCGTGCTCACCACCCTGGTCTCCGCACCCGGGCAGGTGCCGGCCACGCTGCTCGACGTCGCGCCCGGGCTGCCGACGTGGATCCCGTCGGTCCTGATGCTCGCGCTGATAGCGGTGGCCGGCGTGGTGACGGTCCGCGAGGCGTGGCGGGCGCGCACCGAGGGCGACCCGCTGCCGTCGTACGCGCTGTGGCACGGGGGTGGCTACCTCGTGGTGATGACGGCGCTGTGGCTGGTCGCGCTGCCCCAGACGCTCGACCCGCCCGACGGCGTCCTGGTCGGCTCGCTCCCCTACGTCGTCGGGTGCATCGCCGTGTCGGGGTGGCTGCTGTCGGTGACCGCGGCCTACCCGGGCAGGGACGCCAGGGCGCGCTCGGCGGCGCGGAAGCCGCACATGCCGTGGACGCCGGCGCCGGGCGGGGTCGACGACGAGCAGAGCCAGACGCCGGGCGCGCCGGTGGCGTAGGGGTCGGCCGCGATCCGCGGGCGGCCGACGAGCTGCAGCAGGTCGTTGGCGCCGCCGGCGATGTCGCCGCCGACGTAGTTGGCGTTCTCGGCCTCGTGGTCGGCCGGGGTGCGCACGGCGGTCGCGACGACCCGCTCACGCAGCCCGGGGGCGAACCGCTCGATCTGGTCGAGGACGACCTTCTCGCCGTCACCCTCCCAGTGGGCCGGGACGTGGGCGTAGGCCCAGACCGGGTGCACGTCGCCGACCGCACGGGTCGGGTCGGCCAGCGACTGCTGACCCACGAGCAGGAACGGCCGCTCCGGCATCTCGCCGCGGCAGATCGCCGCCTCGGCCTCGGCCACCTGCTCGAGGGTGCCGCCGACGTGGACGGTGCCCGCCCGGCGGGCGGCCTCGGCGGTCCACGGGACGCCGCCGCGCACGGCGAGGTCGAGCTTGAACGAGCCCGGTCCGTAGCGCCAGCGGCGGTAGGCGCGCTGCCGGCGCCGCGGCAGCCGGTCGCCCAGGATCTCGGCGGCGGCCTGCGGCCCGGTGTCGAGCATGGTGATCCGGGCCTTCGGCAGGTCGGCGGTGCTCCGGACCGCGTGCCCGGTGACGATCTCGCCGCCGAGCTCGGTCAGCAGCGAGGCCAGGGCGTCGGTGATGGCGGCCGACCCGCCCTCGGGCACCGGCCAGCCGTGCCGGTGGCCGGCCGCGGTGAGCATGACGCCGACCGCGGCGGTGACGGGACGCGACAGCGGCCGGAAGGCGTGGGCGGCCGACCCGGCGAACAGCGCCTGGGCCTGCGGGGTGCGGAAGCGGCGGGCCAGGACCGTGGCCGGCAGCCCGGCGCGCAGCCCGAACCGCGCCATCTGCACGGGGTGGCCGGGCCAGCGCAGGATCGGTCCGAGGATGTCGTCGGCCAGGCCGTCGAAGTGGCGCACGAGCGGACCGAAGACGCCCCGCCAGGCCCGCCCGTCGACCCCGAGCCCGCGGCACGTCTCGTCGAGGTCGCGCACTAGCACGCCCGCCGTACCGTCGTCGAGCGGGTGGGCCAGGTCGATCTCGGGCCAGCGCCACACGAGGCCGTGGTCGGCCAGCGGCAGCGAGGCGAGGTACGGCGACGCGAGGGCGAACGGGTGCACGGCCGAGCACACGTCGTGGAGCAGCCCGGGCAGGGTGAGCTCCTGGGTGCGGGTGCCGCCGCCGATGGTGGGCGCGGCCTCGAGCACGGTGACGCGGTGACCGGCCTGCGCGAGGCGGACGGCGGCGGCCAGGCCGTTGGGCCCGGACCCGACGACGACGGCATCGGTCTCGCGCAGTGCCGGTCGACGGGGGCTCATGCTCCCGAGCGTGTCACGTGGACGGGTACGTCGTCGCAGACCGGCTGGCGGCAGACCAGGTCGGCCACCTCGACGTACCCGCGCTCGATCTCGCCGACGGCGGGGTCGAAGAGGCGGTAGGCCTGGGTGGGTCGCCTCATCGGCCAGAACGGCTGCGACTCGAGGAAGACCACGCGGACGTCGCCGGGCGCGAAGTCGCAGCGGTCCTGCAGCGCGCGGCCGAGCTGCTCGTGGTGGAGGTGGCCGTCGCCGAAGTTCCAGCCCAGGGTGGTGCCGGCGACGAGCTCGCCATCGAGGACGAGGTAGTCCTCGTGGTCCTCGCCGCACGCGCGCGGGACCAGCGTCCACAGGGCGCGGCCGTGGGTGTGGAAGCCGCGGAAGGCGTAGCCGAGGTGCATCGGCACCATCGCCTCCTGCAGCGAGCCGTAGACCTTCTCGAGCTGCTGGTGCGGCATCAGCGACGCCTTCACGACGTGCTCGTCGAAGCGTGCGAGCGCGTCGCCGCGGAAGCACCAGACGCTGGCCGCCCAGTTGCCGGCGTAGTAGCGCATGCCCGGCAGGAACGACACCTTGTCGGGCCACAGGTTGCCGGCCACGACGACGGCGACGACGACGGCGAGCAGGGCGACGACCGGGAGCGGGTCGGCCAGGTCGCCGGCGGTGAGCTCGCCCTGGCCGAGGAAGAGCGTGACGATGCCGATGATCATGAAGACGTTCCACTCCAGCGGCACGCCCATCGGGAAGCTGCTGATGATGTTGAGGTGGAAGGCGATCATCACCGCCGAGGCCACGACCGTGACCGGCCCGCCGTCGCTGAGCAGCAGGACCAGCGGTACGCCGAGCTCGACGACGGTCCCGACGTGCGCGAGCGTCGCCGAGAGCCGCGACGGGCGCAGGTCGTCGGGGAAGTCGCGGTGGAAGCGGTGCTTGAACGAGCCCCAGCGCCAGACCGGCGAGTTGCTCATCATCGCCGCGACCACGAACGGGAAGTGCGGGTTGAGCTTGGACACCGCGGCGCCCCACCAGATGACGACGAGCAGCAGCTTGGCCGCGACCACCGGGTCGGTGCCCTCGAGCAGCAGCACCAGCGTCAGCGGCGCGTAGACCTCCGAGCGCGCGGCCAGGAAGACCACCTTGTCGCGCAGGCCGATGAGCGCGAGCGCGACGACGACCGCGACCACCTCGCCGCGTCGTGCGCCGCCCCAGGCCGCCACGACCAGGGAGACGACCAGCGCGGCGTACAGGACGGCGTCGACGACGGTGCGCCGGTCACCGCCGGTGAGCGGCACGCGGTCGGGCCAGGGCGCGAGGCGGACGGTGCCGGGACGCAGCCAGTAGAGGAACGCGCCCATCGGCGGCACGAATCGCAGGTTGAGCGGACCGAAGCCGCAGCCCAGCCCGAGCACCTCGAACAGCATCGTCCAGAGCACGAAGGTGAAGAAGAACGCCGGGTCGGTGACGCCGACGTCGCCGGGGACCGTGAGGACGAGCAGCCAGCCGACGCCGACGTAGAGCACGATCTTGAGCAGGTACATGACGATGAGGACGTCGGGGGAGCCGAACCCGAACTCCGCGAAGTGCCGCGCGAGCGGGCGCATCCGGTCCTGGCGGGGCAGGTCGTGCCAGGTGTCGTGGTCGACGACCGGCAGGTTCGGCTGGAGGAAACCCATGGTCAGGCCCCGGGGGTGAGGCGGACCTTGAGCACCTCGGCGCTGCGGGCCGCGACGGCGGCGTAGGCGTCGGCGGCGTCGTCGAGGTCGAAGGTGTGGGTGAAGATCCCGGTCGCGTCGAGCCGGCCGTGGCGCACCAGCGGCACGAGGTCGCGCCAGGTGCGGTGGACGGGTGCGGTGGTCATCCGCAGGGTGACGCTGCGGTAGACGCCCATGAGCAGGGGCAACGGGAACGGCTCGAGGTCGTGGATGCCGACGACCGAGATGGTGCCGCCGGCGCGCACCGCGCCGAAGGCGTCGGTCATCGAGCCGTCGGTGGCGACGGCGTCGATGACGGCGTCGGCCCCGAGCCCGCCGGTGGCCTCGAGCACGGCCTCGACGGTCGGTCCCTCGACGGCGGTGGCGCCGGAGGCCACGGCCCGCTCGACGCGTCCTCCGACCGGGTCGACGGCGAGCACGCGGCCGGCTCCGAGCGCGAGGGCCGAGCGCACCGCGCAGAGGCCGACGGCGCCCAGTCCGAGCACGACCACCGTGCCGCCGGGCGGGATGTCGGCGCGCTGGGCGCCGGCCCAGCCGGTGCCGAGGTTGTCGGTCAGCAGCAGGGCCGCCTCGTCGCTGAGCTCGGCCGGGTCCTCGGGGAGCACGTGCAGCTGGAAGTCGGCCGCGGGTACGCCGAGCAGCTCGCTCTGCCCGCCGCCGAGGCCGGTGCCGGAGCCGAAGACCTGCCCGCCCTTCACGCACGTCACCGGGTCGCCGGCCAGGCAGCCGCGGCACTCGCCGCACCCCGCGACGGATGCCACCATCACCCGGTCACCGACCCGCACGCGCCGCACGTCGGGACCGACCTCGACCACGCGGCCGACGACCTCGTGGCCGAGGGCCACCGGGTAGAACGGCAGGTCGCCGTCGTAGAAGTGCAGGTCGGACCCGCAGATCGCCGTCGCGGTGACCGCGACGACGGCTCCGTCGGGGCCTGGCAGCGTGGGGTCCGGGACGGTGTCGACGGACACCTGACCCGTCCCGTGGACGATCACGGAGCGCACGTCGCGGACGCTAGACCTGTAGACACTCCGGCACAAGTGTCTACACTCCGCGGTGTGGACCAGACGGACCTGACCGACGAGCAGCTCGCCGCCCACCTCGAGGACGTCTCGGTGCCGGCGCTGCTGGCCAGCTGCGTCCACCTGGGCACGCCCGAGCAGCGGCGCACGATCCTCGACGGGCCGCTGCGGCCGGCCGGCGCGATGCTCAACGAGTACCAGGGCTACATGGCACCCGAGGACCTCGCCGCCGCCCGCGCCCTCGCGCTCGAGGTCGTCACCGGCTGGCGCGCCCGTGGCTGTCCGACGCCGTCGCCGTTGACCGGGCCGGAGCTCGAGGAGGTGATGGCGCTCGTCGTCGCCCAGGAGGTCGGCGCCGAGTACGTGCCGATGGTCCTCGAGGAGCTCGCCCTCGACGGCGCCGACACCCGCGCCCCGGAGCCCGTGCCCGGGGCCGCCGACCTGCCGGTCGTGGTGATCGGGGCCGGCATGTCGGGGCTCCTGGCCGCCGTACGGCTGGGGGAGGCGGGCTACCCCTACGTCGTCGTCGAGAAGAACGCCGGCGTCGGCGGCACCTGGTTCGAGAACACCTACCCCGGTGCGCGCGTCGACGTCGGCAGCCACTTCTACTGCTACAGCTTCGAGCCCAGCGACCACTGGACCGAGTACTTCGCCCAGCAGCCCGAGCTGCTCGCCTACTTCGAGCGCGTCGCCACAGACCACGGCGTCCTCGACCACGTCCGCTTCGGCACCGAGGTCCTCGGCGCCACCTGGGACGACGCCACGTCGACCTGGGCCGTGCACCTCGACGACGGCTCGACCCTCACCGCCCGGGCGGTGATCAGCGCGGTCGGGCTGCTGAGCCGGCCGCACGTGCCCGACTTACCGGGGGCGGAGGAGTTCGCCGGACCGGCGTTCCACACCGCCCGGTGGGACCACGACGTCGACCTGGCCGGCAAGGACGTCGTGATGATCGGTGCCGGTGCGACCGGCTTCCAGGTCGCGCCCGCGATCGCGGAGACGGTGGGGTCGCTGACCGTCATTCAGCGCACGGCGCAGTGGATGTTCCCCAACCCCGGCTACCACGACCCGGTCGGGCCGGGCGCGCGCTGGGCGCTGGAGCACCTGCCGTTCTACGCGCGGTGGTTCCGTTTCCTCATCATGTTCCCCGGCACCGACACCGGGCTCGTGGCCGCGCAGGTCGACCCGGCGTGGGAGGACCAGGAGCACTCGGTCAGCGAGATCAACGACCTGGTCCGCACCATGTTCACCGAGTGGATCGTGTCCCAGGTCGACGGCCGGCCCGACCTGGTCGACAAGGTCGTGCCGACCTACCCGCCCACCGGCAAGCGCACCCTGCAGGACAACGGGTCGTGGCTGCGCACGCTGACCCGCGACAACGTGGAGCTGGTGCGTTCGGGGGTCTCCCGGCTGACGCCGTCGGGCGTCGTCGACAGCGACGGGGTCGAGCACCCGGCCGACGTCGTCATCTGGGCCACCGGCTTCAGGGCCAACGACTACCTCGCGCCGATGCGCGTGGTCGGCCGCAGCGGCGCCGACCTGCGCGACACGTGGGGCACCCGCCCGCGCGCCCACCTCGGCGTCACCGTGCCCGACTTCCCCAACTTCTTCATGCTCTACGGGCCGGGCACCAACCTCGCGAGCGGCGGCAGCATCATCCTGGCCACCGAGTGCGAGACGTCCTACGTGATGGGCTGCCTGGCCCTGCTCGCCGAGGGCCGCGCCTCCGTCGAGCCGACGCGGGCGGCGTACGACGCGTGGTACGAGAAGTGCCAGGCCGAGCTGCGGATGACCGTGTGGGCGTCGCCGCACATCGAGCACAACTACTACACCAACGACGACGGGGAGGTGCACGTGCTCAACCCGTTCCGGATCGTCGACTACTGGGCCTGGACGCGGCGTCCCGACCCGGCCGACCTCGTCCTGCGGTGACCGCGCGCGACCAGATCCTCGACGCGGCCGAGGCCTGCCTGCGCCGCGACGGGATCCGGCGCACGACGGTCACCTCGGTCGTCGAGGAGTCCGGCTTCTCGCGGGCCTACGTCTACCGGTTCTTCCCCGACAAGCCGACCCTGCTGTCGGCGGCGCTGATCCGGCGCGACGAGGCGTTCTGGTCCGAGGCGCGCAGCCGCGTCGGCCGCGCCGGCCGTGCGCACGGCGTCGCCGGGATGGTCGCCGAGGCCGTGCTGCTCAGCCGCCGCTCCCCGCTCGGCTCGCTCGCCCTCGAGCTCGCCGAGGCCGAGCCCGACGCCTACGCCGAGGTGATGGGCACCTACGTGCACGAGATCGTGCCCGGGCTCTCCGGCTTCTGGGTCGAGCGGCTGGCGTGGGCGCGCGAGCGCGGCCTGGTGCGCGACGACCTCGACCTCGAGGCCGCCGCGGAGTGGGTGATCCGGCTCGTCGTGTCGCTGGTGTCGGTGCCCGGTCGCGCCGTCGACGCCGACTCCCCGCGCTCGCTGCGCGCCTACCTGCAGACCTTTCTCGTGCCCGCCCTCTCGCCCGTGACCCAGGAGAACTGATGGACGCCAGCGCCTTCCCCAACCTCGACCCCGAGCTGGTGCCGCTCCTCGAGCTGCTTCCGGAGATGGCCGACGGCCTCGACGACGTCCCGGCCGCGCGACTGATGATGGAGTCGTTCGCCGACGGCATCGAGGTCGACGAGACCGGGGTCGAGTGGGAGGACGTCGACGGCTGCCGCGTCTTCCGTCCCACCGGCGTCGAGGGTCCCGTCGGCGGCCTGCTCTACCTGCACGGCGGCGGCTTCTGCCTCGGGTCGGTGGCCCTCGAGCACGGCGCCGCCGTCGCCCTGTGCCGCGACCTCGGCGTCGTCGTCGTCTCCGTCGACTACCGCCTGGCCCCCGAGCACTCCTACCCCGCCGGCCTCGAGGACTGCTACGCCGGCCTGCGCCTGCTCGCCTCCCTGGACGGCATACGCGCCGACCGGCTGGCCGTCCACGGCCTGTCCGCCGGCGGCGGGCTCGCCGCCGCCGTCGCCCTCCTGGCCCGCGACCGCGGCGGCCCGGCCCTGTGCTTCCAGTCGCTCGGCGTACCCGAGATCGACGACCGGCTCGACACCCCCTCCATGCGCGCCGGCGACGACACCCCCCTCTGGTCGCGCCCCCAGGCCCGGAAGTCGTGGGAGTACTACCTCGGCGGCCAGGAGGCCGACCAGTACGCCGCCCCCGCCCGCGCCGAGGACCTCGCCGGCCTGCCGCCCGCCTACGTCGTCACCTGCGAGCTCGACCCGCTCCGCGACGAGGGCCTCACCTACGCCATGCGCATGCTCGCCGCCGGCGTCTCGGTCGAGGTGCACTCCTACCCCGGCACCTTCCACGGCGTCCAGATCGCCCAGGGCACCGCCGTCGTCGAGCGGATGGACCGCGAGCTGGTCGAGGTGCTGCGGCGTCGCCTGAGCTGACCGCCAGCCGCAACCCCACGCTGGTCGAGGAGGTCGCGCTACCGACCGTCACGAGACCACCAGACCTCGAGTGCGAAGAGCCGCACCCCACGCTGGTCGAGGAGGTCGCGCTAGCGACCGTCACGAGACCACACGACAGCAGGAGCAGCACAGGGGCGGCCGGACCTCGCGGACGTCGAGGTGTGCCGGCGGTCGGATGGTCTCGTGACGCTCGCTAGCGCGAGCTCCTCGACCGACGTGGGGTCGGGTCGTGCTGACCGTGCGCCTTGGGCGCACTGAGCCACACCAGGGCCGCCGGCGCGTGCTCAGGTACGGCGGGGGAGCGCGGCGGCACCGGCGCGACCGGCTCGTACGCCGCACCGAGGGTCGGGCGGGGGTCGGCCTCGCCGTGGTTGGGCCACAGGGCGAGGGCGCGCTCGGCCATGGCGGTGATGGTGAGCGACGGGTTGACGCCGAGGTTGGCGCCGATGACCGAGCCGTCGACGACGTGGAGGCCGGGGTGGCCGTGCACGCGGTGGTAGGGGTCGACGACGCCCTCGGCGGCGGTGGCGCCGATGACGGCGCCGCCGATGTAGTGGGCGGTGGCGGGGCGGCCGGCGAGGTCGCTGGCCAGGGAGGTGGCGTCGCCGCCGACCTTGGCGGCCAGCCGGCGCACGACGTCGTGGGCGACCGGGATCCACGACGGGTTGGGGGCGCCGGTGCCGACGCGGGTGCGCAGCTTGCCGCGGTGCAGGTAGGACGTCAGCGAGTTGTCGAGCGACTGCATCACCAGCAGCGACAGGGTGCGCGACGACGAGTCGCGGAGGCGGCGGGTGCGCAGGAGCGGGCCCGGGCGGCGCACCTGCTCGGTGACGAAGCGGCGCAGCCGTCCGGCGCCACCGTCGACGAGCGGCACGTTGAGGACGGCGCCCTTGTCCTGCATGGCGTTGCTGCGGCAGAGCTCGACGTGGGTGTGCGGCTCGGGGTGGAACGACGACGTGATCGCCACGCCCTGCGCGAAGCCCTGCGGCTCGCGGGCCAGCACGTTGACGATCGCCTCGGAGTTGGAGCGCGACAGCTCGCCGAGCCGCTGCGACAGCGCCGGTAGCGAGCCGCTCGCCTTGAGCGAGTGGAGCAGGGCCTGGGTGCCGCGGGCGGCGGCGGAGACGACGACCTGGTCGGCCGTGAACGTGCGCGTACGACGACGCCGGCGCGGGTGCCGGGTCGACACGGTGTAGCCGCCACCGGGGCGCGGGCGCACGTCGGTGACCTCGCTCAGCTCGTGCACGACGGCGCCGGCTGCCTCGG
This sequence comes from Nocardioides sp., assembly GCA_025964985.1. Taxonomy (GTDB): domain Bacteria; phylum Actinomycetota; class Actinomycetes; order Propionibacteriales; family Nocardioidaceae; genus Nocardioides. Next base: position 27,794 of record JAOPXU010000168.1, on the reverse strand, counting down.
CCAGGTGGAGGTAGTTCTTGGGCAGCGTGTTCTTGGCGCCGACGGGGCAGCCGGAGGTGCAGCGGGCGCAGTGGGTGCAGGCGTGGCGGGTCGGGCCGGCGCCGCCGAAGAACGGGTCGGGCACCTCGCGGCCCGGCGCGGACTCGTCGAACAGGACGCCGACGTCGGTGGGCTGGAACGTGTCGGCGACGCCGAGGTCGGCGGCCACCTCGCGCACCAGCTCGTCGGCCGGCCACAGCCGCGGGTTGGTGGTGACGCCGAGCATCCGGCGGGCCTGCTCGTAGTAGGGCGCGAGCTCGGCGCGCCAGTCGGTGATGCCGGCCCACGACGGGTCGGAGAAGAACGCGTCGTGCGGCTCGTAGAGCGTGTTGGCGTAGATCAGCGACCCGCCGCCGACGCCGACCGCGCTGAACAGCGAGATCTCGCCGAGCATGCTCAGCCGCATCGGCCCGAGCATGCCGAGCCGTGGCGCCCAGAGCATGTCGCGCGAGCCCTGGGCGGCGAAGTCGGCGTCGGTCCAGCGACGTCCGGTCTCGAGGACGCCCACGCGGTAGCCCTTCTCGCTCAGCCGCAGCGCCGAGACGCTGCCGCCGAAGCCCGAGCCGACGACGAGGACGTCGTAGTGGGTCACGCCAGGAACAGGCGCTCGAGGAAGGAGACCTGATGGGCGACGACGGCGTCGTGCCACCGCTTGCCGGCGTAGACGTCGAAGTGGTCGCACGGGTAGTGGCGCACCAGGGCCTTCGCCGCGAACGCCGCCTTGGCCGCGGCCTGCGGCGGGGCGCTGCGGTCGAAGTCGGCGATCTGCACGAGCATCGGGGCGGTGATGCCCTTGGCCAGCTTGCCGGGGCGGTGGCCGCCGAGCTCGAGGCCGACGGCCGCGTCGACCTCGTTGACCCAGGTGGGTCCGGCGATCGAGAGGTAGTCCTCGTAGGCGCCGGAGATGGTGAGCGCGCCGAGTTCGCCCGGGCGCGCCGCGACCGGCATCATCCGCGTCCTGCCCACCTTGCTGCGCACACCGAGAGCAGTGCTCCGGGCGATCGACGCCTTGGAGTGGTGCCGCAGCGCGAGGCGGCCGGCGGCCGGGCCGTCGACCAGCGGCGTGAGGGAGATGACGCCCGCGATGTCGTCGCGTCCTGAGGCGGCCGCCATCACGTGGCCACCGGCGAGCGAGACGCCCCACAGGACGACGCGGGCCGGGTCGACGCCGGGCAGCTTGCGGGCGGCGTCGACGGCGGCGCGGTAGTCGGCGAGCTGGCCGGCCATCGACACCGTCTGGCGCGGGCTGCCGCCCGAGGCGCCGAACCCGCGGTAGTCGAAGGCCAGCACGTGGGCGCCGGCCGCGGCCAGGCTCTCGCCGAACGACGCGAGGCCGGAGTCCTTGGTGCCGGCGAGGCCGTGGGCCATCACGACGACGGGGTTGCCGAGGCGGTCGTCGGCGGCGGCGAAGTGCCAGGCGTCGATGGTGTCGCCCTCGGAGAGGAAGGTGGTGGTGGTCGCGGTGCGGGGAGCGGTGCTCACGTGGGGTCTCCGTAGATGGATCGGAGCCAGATCGACACGACGGTGTCGACCAGCTGGTCGCGGGTCAGGGGGCCGCCGAGCGCGAGGCGCTCGAGCATGCGGTCGTTGAGCTCGAGGAGCACCGAGGCGAGTGCCGTGGGGTCGTCGTGACCCCCGGCCGCCTCGACGACGGTGGCGAGGTGGGGCACGAACGACTGCCGGTCGGAGTCCCACAGCTCACGCACGTGGGCGCTGGTGTGGCGCGCGTCGAGCATCGCGCGGAACAGGTGCTGGTGGCGCTCCCAGGCCCCGAAGAGCCCGCGCACCATCGCCTCGACGCGCGCGGCCGGCGTCCCGTCGCCGTCGAGGTAGCCCGCGGCGACCATCGACTCGTCGTACATCTCCTCCATGAGCGCGGCGGTGGCCTGCGCCTTGTTCTCGAAGTAGAAGTAGAACGCCGAGCGCGTGACGCCGGCGCGTCGCGAGATGTCGGCGATGGTGATCGACTCGAGGCTCGACTCCTGCAGCTGCAGGTCGAGCGCCTCGAGCAGCGCGGTGCGCCGGGCGTCGCCCTTGGTGGGGGTCGTGGCAGCGGTCACGCCGTCACGCGCCCGCGGGCCAGGCCGGCCGGGATCTCCTTGACCCGCAGGTCGTGCTCGTAGACGAAGTAGTCGAGCTGCTGGGTGTGGCGCGGCCGGTCGAGCACGTGACCGGTGAACTTCTGCTGGTCGGCGTCGATGACCCGCTCCATCTCCTCCGGCGTGGGCAGCTCGTAGGCGCCGACGGCGTAGGCCGCCAGCAGTCGGGCCTGCGCCTCGACGAAGGGGAACAGGGTCGGGGTCGCCTGCGCGAAGCCCATGAACACCAGGTCGTCGACGTCGGACTTGAACATCCGCTTGAACAGCCGGATGTGGTTGCCGGGCGCGCTGAGGAAGTCGGGCTCGAAGAACGGGAAGGTGATGTTGTAGCCGGTGGCGTAGACGATGACGTCGAACTCGCCGCTGGTGCCGTCCTCGAAGTGGACCGTGCGGCCGTCGAGGCGGGCGATGTTGCCCTTCGGCGTGATGTCGCCGGAGCCCAGGCGCAGCGGCAGCTCGACCGACTGCGTCGGGTGGGCCTCGAAGAACTTGTGGTTGGGCTTGGGGAGGCCGTAGAGCTCGGGGTTGGAGCCGGCCATGACCTGCATCTTCTGCAGCACCCACCGCTGCCAGTGCAGTGGGATCTGCGGGATGGTGACGAAGTACTTGTCGGCGGGCAGGCCGCCCATGTACTTCGGCACGATCCAGGCGCTGCTGCGCGTCGAGAGCGTCACCTCGTTCTGCAGCGACTTGCTCGACAGCTCGACGGAGATGTCGGCGGCGCTGTTGCCGAGGCCGACGACGACGATCCGCTTGCCCTTGAGGTCGAGCGGCTCGGTCGGGTCGATGTAGTGGTGGGAGTGGATCGAGTCGCCGGTGAACTCGCCGGGGAACTGCGCGGTGCGCGGGTCCCAGTGGTGGCCGTTGGCGACGACGAGCATGTCGAAGTGGCGCGTCGCTCCGGCCTGGTCCTTGATCGTCCAGCCGCCGCCGTCCTCGGCGGGGCGCCGGGAGGCGTTGACGACGCCGTTCTCGAACTCGATGTGCTGGCGCAGGTCGAAGGCGTCGCAGTAGGAGTCGAGGTAGGCCTTGATCTGGGTGTGGTGCGGGAAGTCGGGGTAGCTGTCCGGCATCGGGAAGTCCTTGAAGGACAGTCGGTGCTTGGAGGTGTCGATGTGCAGCGAGCGGTAGGCGCTGCTGTGGCCGTTGGGGTTGCGGAAGGCCCAGTTGCCGCCGACGCGGTCGGAGGTCTCGAAGACCGTGAACGGCACGCCGTAGTCGGCGAGCATCTTGGCGGAGGTCAGCCCGCTGATGCCGGCGCCGATGACGGCGACGGTGGGCACGCGTGTGGTCTGGGTCACCCGACCGAGCCTACGGCAGAATTGACACCCGTCAAGAAGTTCAGCCGAGAACGGGGAAGCGGCGCTGCCGGGCCAGCTCGTCGAGCGCGTCCTGCATGACCCCGCGCACGTGCTCGTCGATCGCGGCGACGTCGGGATCGGGCCCGAACGCCGTGAGGTCGACCGGCTCCAGCACCTGCGTGACGATCTTGCTCGGCAGCGGCAGGTTCATCGGGAACGCCCCCGTCAGTCCCCACGGGAACCCGAAGGAGACCGGGAAGTAGTCGGTGCGCATGACCCGCTTGACGCCGAGCAGCTTGTTGAGGCGCTCACCGCGGCTGAGGAAGAGCTGGGTCTCCTGCCCGCCGATGCTCACCACCGGCACGATCGGTACGCCGGCCTCGAGGGCTGTGCGGACGTAGCCGGTGCGCCCGGCGAAGTCGATCGTGTTGCGCTTGCTGCTCGGGCGCAGGGTGTCGTGGTCGCCGCCGGGGAAGACGATCGTCACCGCGCCCGACCCGAGCACGGCGGCGGCGTTGGCCCGGGTCGCCGGCACCATGCCCGCGCGGCGCATGACCGCGCCCATCGGCCCCATGAACATGTTGTCGTGGGCCAGGCAGAAGAGGGGCGCGTCGGTGCCGAAGTGCTCGAAGAACGCCACCGCCAGGATCGGGACGTCAAAGGCCAGCGCGCCGCCGGAGTGGTTGGACACGATCAGCGCGCCGCCCTCGGAGGGGACCCGCTCCATGTCGCGCACCTCGGAGCGGAACCACGCCTTGACCGGCAGCCGCAGCAGCGGCAGCACCCGGTCGAGGTAGGCCGGGTCGCGCTGGGACAGGTCGAGGCCCTCCCCGCCGCCGCCGCTCGCCTCGCTCACGTCGCCAGTGTGACGCCTGCCGGCTCCACGCGGCACGGAACGCCGTTGACCGCGATGGTGCCGCTGGGGACGTCGACCACGTCGCCGGGGTTGAGCAGGTTGCTGTTGCGCTGCTCGGCCCAGCCGTGGGGCAGCGAGACGACGCCGGGCATCATCTCGTCGCTCACCGCGACGGGCACGCTGAGCTCGCCCTCGCGCGTGCCGACGCAGACGACGTCGCCGTCGGAGACCCCGGCGCGGACGGCGTCCTCGGGGTGCATGAGCAGCGTGCACCGGTCAGGTCCGCGGGTCAGGGCAGGCACGTGGTTGAGCCAGGAGTTGTTGGAGCGCAGGTGGCGCCGGCTGGTCAGGACCAGGCCGGGGTCGGGGCGTCCGAGCCGCTCGAGCAGTCGCGGGACGTCGGAGACCAGCTCGTCGTGCAGCAGCTCGATCGTGCCCGAGGGCGTCTCGAGCGCGGCCGCGAGCCGGCCGGCCTCCAGGCCGCCGAGCTCGATGCCGTCGGGGTGGCGGCGTACGTCGTCGAGCGTCAGGCCCTCACGCGCACCGAGCTGGTCGCCCCAGGCGCCCACCCTGATGCCGAGGTCGGCCAGCCGCTCGGGGCCGTGCCCGCGCAGGGCTGCCACCGCCTGGTCGGGGTCGCGGCCGGCCAGCGGGTTGCCGCCGGCCGCCGCGCACAGCGCCTGCACCAGCCCGTGCGTGTAGAGGTCGTCCATCGAGGCGACGTCGACGTCGGCGACCGGGGTGCCGAGCAGCGCTCCGGCCAGACGCAGCAGCACCTGCCACTCCTCGGGCCGGTCGGTCGGTGGCGGGACCGCGGGGTCGGTCCACTTCACGCAGGAGCGGACGGCGTACATCCAGTAGAGGTCGTCGGTGTGCGGCTGCTCGAGCGGCGACAGGCCGGGCAGGACGACGTGGGCCTGGCGCGAGGTCTCGTTGAGCCAGTTGTCGACGGAGACCATGGCGTCGAGCCCGGGCAGCGCCTCGGCCAGCGCGCGGGCGCCGGGGGAGGAGACGGCCGGGTTGCCGGCGACGGTGATGAGCGCGCGCAGCCGGCCCTCGCCGGGGGTGGTGATCTCCTCGGCGAGGCAGCTGACGGGGTACTGGCCGAAGACCTCCGGCGCCCCGCGCACGCGGCTGCGGAAGCGGCCGGTCTCCCAGCCCGGGCCGGTCTGGTCGGGCGGCTTCATGAACATCGGCGACCACGACGACGGCTCGGGGAAGAGCATCCCGCCCGAGCGGTCGACGGCGCCGAGCGCGACGCCGATGACGTGCACGAGCCAGGTGGTCAGCGAGCCGAACTCCTGCGTGCAGGTGCCGATGCGCGAGTAGAGCGCGGGCGCCGACGCGGCGGCCAGGTCGTGCGCGAGGCGCCGCACGGTCGCCGCCGGTACGCCGGTCGGCCCGGCCACCGCCTCGGGCGTGAACGGCTCGGCCAGGGCGATCACTTCGGCCAGGCCGGCGACCAGGCCGGCGAGGTGGGCGTGCTCGCGCAGGAGCCCGTCGTGGGCGAGGGTCCGCAGCACCGCGAACAGCAGCAGCGCGTCGGTGCCCGGCCGCACCGGCACCCACTCGGTGGCCTTCGCCGCGGTCGGCGTACGGCGGGGGTCGACGACCACCACGCTGCCGCCGCGCTCGCGGATGGCGGCTAGACGGCCCATCACGTCGGGCGCGGAGAGCATCGAACCCTGCGACGCGGCCGGGTTGGCGCCGAGGACGAGGAGCAGGTCGGTGTGGTCGAGGTCGGGCACGGGGCTGTTCCACATGCCGCCGTAGAGCTTGGCGCTGACCAGGTTGAGTGGCCACTGGTCGACGGTCGCGGGCGAGTAGTAGGCACCCATGCCGACGGCCTGGCCCATCCCGATCAGCGCGCCGATGTAGCGCGCGAGCGCGAGGTTGTGGGCGACCGGGTTGCCGACGTAGACGGTCAGCGCCGCGGCACCGTCGGTGTCGAGCACCGGGCGCAGGACCCGCTCCACCTCCGCCCAGGCGTCGTCCCACGACACCTCGTGGTGCCGGTCGCCGCGTCGTACGACGGGTCGGCGCAGCCGCGACGGGTCCTCGTGCAGGTGGCCGAGCGCCGTGCCCTTGGGGCACAGGTGGCCGCGCGACCAGACGTCGTCGGGGTCGCCGGTGATCCGGCCGATCGTGTACGTCGGTGCGTCGCGGACTTCGACCCGCAGCCCGCACATGGCCTCGCAGAGGGGACAGATGACCCGGTGCGTCGTCGGCATGGGAGGGAGTGAGCCACGCCGCCACCGCCGGTGTCAACACCGTTGACCCGCGACGGGTCGCGGCCCCAGGCTGCCGGGCATGGCTCCCCTCCGCATCGTGCAGTGGACGACCGGCAACGTCGCCCGCGCCACCGTCCGCGCCGTGCAGGCGCGTCCCGACCTCGAGCTGGTCGGGTGCTTCGCCTGGAGCGCGGACAAGGTCGGGCGCGACGTCGCCGACCTGGTCGGCCTCGACGAGCCGACGGGCGTGCTGGCGACCGACGACGTCGAGGCGCTGCTCGCCCTGCGCCCCGACTGCGTCGTCTACACGCCGCTGCACCCCGACGTCGCGGAGCTGTCCCGCATCCTGCGGGCGGGCGTCGACGTGGCCACGAGCGCCGGGTTCCTGACCGGCCACAGCCTCGGTCCGGAGGCGCGCGCCGCGCTGCAGGCCGCGGCCGTCGAGGGCGGGGCCAGCCTGTTCGGCACCGGCATGAACCCCGGTTTCGCCCAGCTCCTCGCCGCCGTCGCCACCGGCATCTGCGAGGACGTGCGCCACGTCCGCGCCGTCGAGTCGGTCGACGTCAGCCTGTTCGCGGCCGACAGCAACATGGACGAGCTGGGCTGGGGCCGGCCGATGGGGGAGCCGGGCCACGCCGACGACGTGCGCCGGGCGGTGGCGGTCTTCGAGGACGGCGTCCACGTGCTCGCCGCGACCATGGGGCTGGACCTCGACGACGTCGGCTGCCACGTCGACTTCGCCGTCGCGACCCGCGACCTCGACCTGCCCGGACGTCCGATCGCGGCCGGCACGGTGGCCGGTCTCGACGTCCGCTTCGTCGGGATCGTCGACGGTGCCGAGGTGCTCGAGCTGCACCAGCGCTGGGTGATGGCCGGCGACCTGGGGCCGGACTGGACGGTCGACCACGGCTACCGGATCGAGGTCGACGCCTCACCGCAGGTCACGCTGACGCTGGGGATCATGCCGGACCAGCCGCTCGAGACGCTGACGGCGGCCGACCTGCACGGCATCGGCATGCGGATCACCGGCTTGCCCGTCGTCCACGCGATCCGGCACGTGGTGGCCGCGCGGCCCGGGATCGTGACGTACGCCGACCTGCCGGTCCCGGCGGCGCCGCTGCGTCAACGTCGTTGACGCGCGTCTAGAACGAGTTCTAGTTTGGCGGCGTGACCGACGCCGGCTTCGACCTCTCCACGGTCTTCGCGACCGTCGCCCGAGCGGTGCCCGACCAGGAGGTGGTGGTCTTCCGCGACCGCCGCCTGACCTACGCCGCCATGGACGCCCGGGTCGACGGCCTCGCGCACCACCTCGTGGCGCAGGGCCTCGGCTGCCACACCGAGCGGTCCGCGCTGGCCGGCCACGAGTCGGGCCAGGACCACCTCGGCATCTACCTGCGCAACGGCACCGAGTACCTCGAGACCATGCTCGCCGGCTACCGCTCGCGCGTGGCGCCGTTCAACGTCAACTACCGCTACGTCGAGGACGAGCTGCTCTACCTGCTGCGCGACGCCGACACCCGCGCGCTGGTCTTCCACGCCGAGTTCGCCCCGCAGGTCGAGGCGGTCCGCGCCCACCTGCCGCGCCTCGAGGTGCTCGTCCAGGTCGCCGACGGCTCCGGCAACGCGCTGCTGCCCGGCGCGGTCGACTACGACGAGGCCGTCCGTGCGCCGGCCCCCGCGGCCGGCATGCCCACGCCGTCGGGCGACGACCTCTACATCGTCTACACCGGCGGCACGACCGGCATGCCCAAGGGCGTGCTCTGGCGCCAGCACGACATCTACGTCTCCTCGATGGGCGGCACCCCGTTCGGCACCACCGAGCCGTTCGCCTCCTACGACGCGATCGCCGCGCACGCGGCGTCCGGAGCGGGCCGGATGAACCTGCTGATGATCCCGCCGTTCATGCACGGCGCGGCCCAGTGGTCGACGTTCCACATGATCACCGGCGGCGGCCTGATCGCGATCCCCGACGACGTCCACCGCTTCGACGCCGCCGACGCCCTGCGCGTCGCCGTGGCCGAGAAGTGCGTGAGCATCCCCGTGGTGGGCGACGCGGTCGCGCTGCCGCTGGTGGAGGCGATCGAGACCGGCCGCTGGGACCTGTCCGGCCTCGGCGCCATCAACAACGGCGCCGCGCCCCTCTCGCCGTCGACGCGCGAGCGCATCCTCACCGCCCTGCCCCACATCCTGATCATGGACGCCGCCGGCTCGTCGGAGACCGGGCTGCAGATGAGCTCGATGTCGCTCAAGGGCTCCGAGGTCGAGGCCGCGCGGTTCACGCCTCAGGGCGACACCACCGTGCTCGCCGACGACCTCAGTCGGCCGCTCCGCCCCGGCGAGAGCGGTGGCTGGCTGGCCCGGCGCGACCGGGTGCCGCTCGGCTACCTCGGCGACCTCGACAAGACCGCCCGCACCTTCCCGGTCATCGACGGCGTCCGCTGGTCGGTGCCCGGCGACCGCGCCGACCTGCTCGAGGACGGCAGCGTCCGGCTGCTCGGGCGCGAGTCGGCGACCATCAACACCGGCGGCGAGAAGGTCTTCGCCGAGGAGGTCGAGCGGGCCATGATGACCCACCACGCGGTGCGCGACGTCGTCGTCGCCGGCCGACCGTCCGAGCGCTGGGGCGCCGAGGTCGTGGCCGTCGTCGCGCTCGACCCCGACGCCGCCGACGTGTCCGACGAGGACCTCGTGGCCGCCGCCGCCACGCACGTCGCGCGCTACAAGCTGCCGAAGGCGGTGGTGCGCGTGCCCGCCGTACAACGGTCGCCATCGGGCAAGGCCGACTACGCCTGGGCCCGTGAGCAGGTGACGAGGTGACCGTCCGCCCGGTCGCCGTGGTCGTGGGCGGCGCCTCCGGCATCGGAGCCGGCATCGCCACCCGGCTGACCGCCGACGGCTACGACGTCACCGTCGCCGACCGCACGCCCGGTGAGGGCGTCGAGACCGTCGACGTCACCGACGAGAGCGGCGTCGAGGCGCTCTTCGCCGGCGTCGTCGGGCGACACGGCCGGCTCGACGCCGTCGTCAACGCCGCCGGCATCAGCACCTTCGGCCTCGTCGTCGACCACGACGCCGCCGAGTTCCGCTCCGTCGTCGACGTCTGCCTGACCGGGGCGTTCCTGGTGCTCAAGCACGCCGGTCGCCAGATGTCCGCACACGGGACGCCCGGCTCGATGGTCAGCCTCGCCTCGCTCAACGCCCGCCAGCCCGGACCCGGCCTCGCGGCGTACTGCGCGGCCAAGGCGGGCCTGGTCATGCTCACCGAGGTGACCGCCCTCGAGCTCGGCCCCCGCGGCATCCGCGTCAACGCGGTCTCGCCCGGCCTCGTCATCACCCCGCTCACCTCGCCCGCCATGGACGTGCCCGGCGTGCGCGACGACTACGTCGACAACACGCCCCTGGGCCGCACCGGCACCGTCGAGGAGGTCGCCGCCGCCGTCGCGTTCCTCTGCGGCGACCAGTCGTCGTGGATGACCGGCGAGAACCTCGACCTCAACGGCGGTGCCCACCTCAAGCGCTACCCCGACCTGCCCGGCCACATCGAGCGGATGCTCGGAGGCTGAGGAGCCACTCCACCGAACGTTGGTCGAGGAGGTTGCGCTGGCAACCGTCACGAGACCATCCGGCCGCAGGCGCAGGGCGAGTCGCGCGCGGACGCTGCGGTGTGGTGGTCTCGTGACGGTCGCGGAGCGACCTCCTCGACCGACGTGGAGCGGGGTTGTGCAGCGGCTCCGTAGACTCGGTCGGTGCAGTGCGGCTACCTCGACGCGGGACTCTGCGGCTCGTGCACCCACCTGCTGACGCCCTACGACGACCAGCTGGCCGCCAAGGAGGCGCACGCCCGCGCCGCGCTGGGTGACCACCCCGGCCTGGTCTGGCTCGAGCCGGTGGCGAGCGCCGAGGCGGGGTTCCGCAACAAGGCCAAGATGGTGGTCGGCGGGACGGTCGAGGCGCCGACGCTCGGCATCCTCGACACCGACGGTCGCGGCGTCGACCTGCGCTCGTGCGGGCTCTACTCACCGGCGATGCACGCGCTGCTGCCGGCGCTGGCCGGGCTGGTCACGACCGCCGGACTCACGCCGTACGACGTCCCCGCGCGTCGCGGGGAGCTCAAGCACGTGCTGGTGACGGAGGCTCCGGACGGCGGGTTCCTGGTGCGATGGGTGCTGCGCTCGACCGAGCCGCTGCAGCGGCTGCGCAAGCACCTGCCGGCGTTCCTGGCCGCGCACCCCGAGGTGGTCGTGCTCAGCGCCAACCTGCAGCCCGACCACAAGGCCGTGCTCGAGGGCGACGAGGAGGTCGTGCTGACCGAGCGGGACACGCTGACCGTCGCCGTCGGCGGCGTCGGGCTGCACCTCGGGCCGCGCAGCTTCTTCCAGACCAACACCGCGGTCGCGGCCGCGCTCTACGCGCAGGCGCGGGCGTGGGCCGACGAGGCCTCACCGCGCACGGTGCTCGACCTCTACTGCGGCGTCGGCGGGTTCGCGCTGCACCTGGCCGCACCGGGGCGGCGCGTGCACGGCGTCGAGGTCAGCGGGCAGGCCGTGGCCAGCGCCCGCACGACCGCCGCCGAGCTCGGACTCGACGGCGTCACGTTCGCGGCCGCCGACGCGACCGCCGTGCCCCCGCCCGACGCGGACCTGGTCGTGGTCAACCCGCCGCGGCGCGGCCTCGGCCCCGAGCTGTGCGCGGCGCTCGAGGCGTCGTCGGCCGCGACGGTCGTCTACTCCAGCTGCCACAGCGCGTCGCTGGCGCGCGACCTCGCCGGGCTGCCGTCGTACGCCGCCCGGCAGGCTCGCGTGCTCGACATGTTCCCGCACACGGGGCACTACGAGGTGGTCGTGCTCCTCGAGCGGCGGACCGCTCAGGCCGAGGCGGGCAGCGAGAAGTAGAACGAGGCGCCGACGGACTTGGCGCCCTCGGCGCGCACCTGACCGCCGTGCATCTCGACGATCCGGGCGACCGAGGCGAGGCCGAGGCCGGTGCCCGGGAACTCGGCGTCGGTGTGCAGCCGGGTCATCGGGCGGAACAGCCGCGCGGCGTCCTCGGCGGGGAAGCCGTCGCCGTTGTCGCGCACGACGAAGGTGACGAACGGGTCGGCGATGCCGATGCGGCCGAGGTCGACGCGGCCGAGCTCGATGTGGGCGTCGGGCTTCTTGCCGGTGTACTTCACGGCGTTGCTCAGCAGGTTCTCGAGCATCAGGTGGGCGAGCACCGGGTCGGCCACGGCGCGCAGGTCGTCCTCGATCTCGATGTCGACGTGGCGGGCACCGGTGACGGACGCCAGCCCGTCGGCGATGCGGTGACCGATGGCGCTGAGGTCGACCGGCGCGGGCTCGAGCGTGCGGTTGGTGATCCGGTAGAGGCCGAGCATGGTGTCGATCTGCTCGGCCATCCGGGCGCCGGACTCGGCGATGGTGCGGGCGAAGACCCGGGCCTTGTGCGACTCCTCGCGCTCGTCGTCGACGGCGTCCTCGAGCAGCTCGGCGTAGCCGAGGATCGCGCCGAGCGGGCTGCGCAGGTCGTGGGCGATGGTGTGGATCGCCGACTCGAGCTCGTCGGCGCGGGTGGCGAGGTCGTCGCGCTCGGCACTGCGGCGCTCGACGGCGCCGCGCAGCTCGAGGTTCTCGATCGCGACGGCGGCGCTGTTGGCGATGACCTCGAGCACGCGGACCTGCTCGCTGTCGGCATGGTGGCCGGTGCGCCAGTAGGCGCCCAGCGCGCCGACCGGGTCGCTGCGGCGGATCGGTGTCATCACCAGGCTCTGCACGAACGTCGGGCGGTAGGCGTCGTGGGGGATCCGGTCGTCGACGTAGATGTCGGGCAGGACGACGGTCTCGCGGTGCTCCATGGCCCAACCGCTGATGCAGGCGCTCATCGGGAAGCGGCTGCCCTTCCAGAGCGGGCTGATCGCGTCCTCGTCGGCGTAGTGGCACTTGTCGTCCTCGCGCAGGACGAACGTCGCCCCGTCGGCGCCGACGGCCGCGCGGACGGCCTCGGTCACGACCTGCGTGACCCGTTCGAGCGAGACGGCCGTGGACAGCCGCTCGACGGTGTCGACGAGCACGCGTGCGGTCGTCTCGGGCGAGCTGGTGTTCACCATTGTTCGGCTCCTGTCAGGACCCCCACGCCCCGAGACTGCTCGGCCAGGATAGTCAGGTCCCGCAGAAGGTGACGTAGGAATCGGCAGTGTCGGGTGCCGGCTGAGCGAATTCGTCGAGCCCCTCCGCCTCGCCGTACGGCGCGGTGACGGCCTGCAGCAACGGCCCGAGCGGCGCGAGGTCGCCGGCGTTGGCGGCGGTGAGCGCCGCCTCGACCAGGCGGTTGCGCGGGGTGCGCACCGGGTTGGTGCGCCCCATCAGGTCGAGGTCGGGTCCGAGGGCCTGCCAGCGGGTGTGCCAGGCGTCGTAGGCCGCGAGGTCGACGACGTGGTCGCGGGCGGTGCCGGCGCGCAGCGCCACCAGGAACGACGTGAGGTCGGGGTGCTCGGTCTGCAGCAGGGCCAGGAAGTCGGTGACGACCTCCTCGGTGCCGTCCGCCTCAGGCGTCTCGGCGGCCAGGCCGAGCTTGGCCCGCCAGCCGGCGTCCCAGGCGGCGGAGTAGCGCGGCCGGAACCCCTGCAGCGCGGTCGTGGCGAGCGTGATCGCCTTGCCCTCATCGTCGTGGAGCAGCGGCAGGAGGGCCTCGGCGAGGCGGGCGAGGTCCCACTCGGTGATCGTCGGCTGGTTGCCGTAGGCGTAGCGGCCACCCTCGTCGATCGAGCTGAACGACGTCGCCGGGTCGAAGGCCTCCATGAACGCGCACGGGCCGTAATCGATGGTCTCGCCCGAGATCGTGACGTTGTCGGTGTTCATCACGCCGTGCACGAACCCGACGAGCATCCAGCGCGCGACCAGGTCGGCCTGAGCGGCGACGACCGCCTCGAAGAGCGCGAGCGCCGGGTTGTCGGCCTCGGCGGCGTGCGGGTGGTGGCGGGCGATCGCGTGGTCGGTGAGCCGGCGCAGGAGGTCGAGGTCGCCGGACTGGGCGCACAGCGCGCGGGCGTACTGGAAGGACCCGACGCGCAGGTGGCTCGACGCGACGCGCGTCAGCACGGCGCCGGGCAGGACCGTCTCGCGCTGCACGCCGCGGCCCGTCCAGACGACGGCCAGCGACCGGGTCGTCGGGATGCCGAGGGCGTGCATGGCCTCGCTGACGACGTACTCGCGCAGCATCGGGCCGACGACCGCCAGGCCGTCGCCGCCGCGCGCGAACGGCGTACGGCCCGAGCCCTTGAGGTGCAGGTCGCGCAGCCTGCCCTCGGCGTCGGTGAGCTCGCCGAGCAGGAGGGCGCGGCCGTCGCCGAGGCGGGGGGAGTAGCCGCCGAACTGGTGGCCGGCGTAGCCCTGGGCGACCGGCCGGGCGTCGTCGGGCACGAGGCCGCCGACGAGGAAGCGGACGCCGTCGGGGCTGCGCAGCCAGTCGGGGTCGAGGCCGAGCTCGACCGCCAGTGGCTGGTTGAGCACCAGCAGCCGCGGCTCGGGCGCCTCGGCGGCCTGCCAGTCGAGCGCGAGCTCGGGCAGGTCGTCGGCGAAGCGGTGGGTGAGGGTGACCGGGAGCGTGGTGGAGGTGGACGCGCTCATGTCTCGAGGCTACTCAGCGGGTGGAGCGCATCGCCCCCACGAGGTCGGCGGCCGCCTCGTCCCAGGTCGGGTGCTCGAAGACGAAGCCCGCGTCGAGGAGCCGCCCCGGCACCACGCGGCGGCTCTTGAGCAGCAGCTCGGGGTCCGAGCGCAGGGCGAAGGCGCCGACGCTGGCCATCCACCGGGTCGCCGGCAGGCCGGGACGCCGTCCCCACGCGCGGCGCAGGCCGCGCATCAGCTCGCGCTGGGGGAGCGGGCCGGGTGCGGCGAGGTTGACCGGGCCGTCGAGGTCGTCGCGCTCGATGAGGAACAGGACGGCGCGCACGAAGTCGTCGGCGTGGATCCACGACACGTGCTGCTCGCCGCCGGCCACCGGGCCGCCGAGCCCCACCCGCGTCAGCCACGACAGGTAGTCGAGGACGCTGCCGCGGTCGGGGCTCATCACCATGGCGGTGCGCAGCGCGACCCGGCGGGTGTGCGGCAGCTCGGCCTCGGCCTGCGCCGCCTCCCAGTGCCGCGCGATGCGCACGCTGTACTCCCAGTAGAGCGGTACGTCGGGCTCCTCGCCCCCGATCACGCCGCTCGCCTCGTCGTGGGCCCGGCCGTGCGCCCGTGCGTCGGCGTAGATGGTGGCGGTGCTCATCTGCAGCCAGACCTTGGGTGGTCGTTCCGCCTTCATGATCGCCTCGCCGACCACCCGCGTCGACTCCACCCGCGAGTCCATCATCTGGCGCAGGTTGGCGTCGGTGTAGCGGCAGCTGACGCTGCGCCCGGCCAGGTTGACGACCACGTCGGCGCCGTCGACCTCGTCGGCCCACGGTCCGAGCGTCCGGCCGTCCCAGAGCACGTGCCGGACGCCGTCCTCGAGGGCTTCCGGGTGGCGGCTCAGCACCACCACCTCGTCGCCCCGGGCGACCAGCGCCCGACGCAGCACGGCTCCGACATGACCTGTCCCTCCGGGGACGACGACCTTCATGGGGGTGACGCTACACCAGTTTTGAACACGTTCAATCCTTGGGTGCGGGTCGGGTGGGCTCGCTTGTAACGCAGTGTTCGCACCACTACCCCGGTGGTAGAGCGCCGGGGTAGTGGTGCGAACGGTGAGTTACATGCGCCGCGCTCAGGCCGTGACGAAGTCGTCCCAGCCGGAGGCGAGGTACTCGACGAACGCCGGCCCGACGCGCTCGGCCTCGAGGTGGGCGCGGGTGACGGGCTGGGGGAGGCTCTCGAACGACGGGTCGGCGACGGCGCGGGCGGCGAAGTCGTGGTGCAGGATCGCGCCGGTGCCGATGGTGGCGAAGTCGGCGCCGTGCTCGAGGCACCACGTCGCGTCGGCGGCGGACAAGACCTTGCCGGCCACGCCGACGCGTACGCCGTGGCGCGGCAGCGCGGTGAAGTGGTCGATCAGCAGGTCGTCGGCGGCGTCCTCGCCGCCGTGGACCGGCTTGCGCACGTCCCACAGCGACAGGTCGAGGTGGTCGACCAGGCCGGAGGCGAGCACCTCGCCGGTCAGCTCGACCGCCTCGTCGACGGCGATGCCGAAGCGCTCGGGGGAGAGTCGCAGGCCGACCTGGAAGTCGCTGCCGGCGCTCTCGCGGATGCCGCGCAGGACCTCGAACAGGAAGCGCGAGCGGCCGGCGAGGTCGCCACCGTACTCGTCGGTGCGGCGGTTCTTGCGGGCGTCGAGGAACTGGGCGACGAGGTAGCCGTGCGCGCCGTGCACCTGGACGCCGTCGAAGCCGGCCTCCTCGCTGCGCACCGCGGCGGCGACGAAGTCGTCGACGGCCTGGCGCACCTCGGCGGTGGTGAGCGCGCGGGCACCCTTGGCCTCGTCGTCCCAGGGGGCGACCAGCGGCTCGCCGGAGACCTCGCTGCTCGCGCGGATGCCGCCGTGGTGCAGCTGCACCGACGACACGCTGCCGGCCGCGCGGATGGCGTCGGCCAGGCGGCTCAGCCCGGGCAGGTGGCTGTCGTCGGCCACACCCAGCTGGCCGGGCCAGGGGTTGCCGGGGCGGGCGACGTACGCCGCGCAGGTCATCGTCAGCCCGAACCCGCCCTCGGCGCGGGCCACCAGCCAGCGCAGCTCGTCGTCGCCGAGGCGGCCGTCGAGGTGGCTCTGGATGTTGGTCAACGGGGCGAGCGCGAGGCGGTTGCGCCAGGCGGGCCCGTGGGTGAGGTGGAGGGGGTCGGCGAGGGTCGTCACCCGTCCAGTCTCCCGGGGGACCGGGCATGACGACGAAGTGGCCCGCCACTCCCCGCGGCGGGCCACTCCTGCAGTCGCCAGGCTGGCCGCCTGTGGGGATCGGCCGGTCCGACACAGCCACCGTGCCCGTTCCCGCCGAGGTCATGCCGGGGGTCCAGACCAGTTCTTGACGCGTGTCAGGCATACGGTGCTCCGGTGGACCTTTCCGACGTCTCGTTCTTCACCTCCGACCCGCAGGACCCGGACGTGCTGCTGCCGACCGACCTCGCTCGCAGCTCGTGGAGCACCGAGCAGATCCACGGCGTCGCGACCAGCGGGGCCCTCGCCCGTGCTGCTGAGCAGACCCTCGCCGCGCTCGGCCGCGACGACCTGCGCCCGGCCCGGCAGTCGGTCGACCTGTTCCGCGCCGCCCGGATGCAGCCGTTCCACCTCTCCACCGAGGTCGTGCGCGAGGGCCCGCGGATCTGCCTGGTCGACGTCACCCTGCGCCAGGACGGCGAGCGCGTCGCCCGCGCCTCGGTGCTCTTCCTCGCCGGCGGCGAGGCGCCGTCCGGCGAGCTCTGGTCGCCCGACGTCACCTACGACCCGCCGCCCCTCGACGTCGCCCCGCCGACCGACCAGCCGCGGGTGCCGTTCGTGCACAGCGAGGCCGGCTGGTCGCAGCGCTTCGGCGACCACCAGAACGCCTCGCGCAAGTCGTCCTGGAACTCCGCCGTCCCCATCGTCCGGGGCGAGAAGCTCACGCCGTTCCAGGCTGCGGCAGCCACCGCCGACGGCGCCAGCCTGGTCACCAACTGGGGCACGGCCGGCGTCCAGCACATCAACACCGACATCACCCTCGCCCTGGCCCGCGCCCCGCGCGGGGTCGAGATCGGCCTGACCGCCATCGACCGCGTCGAGCACGACGGCGTCGCCGTCGGCACCGCAGCCGTCTACGACCGCGAGGGCCGCATCGGCGAGGTCGTGATGACCTCGCTGGTCAACTCCCGCCGCTCCATCGACTTCACCCGCATCGCGTACGACGACGACGGGACCCGGCGCGAGGGCTGAGGTTCGACCACGACGTCCGCACACGTCGGTCGAGGAGCTCGCGCTGGCGAGCGTCACGAGACCACTCGACCGCAAGGTCCGTGCGGACCTTCTCCTGCACCCTGCGGCCGATTGGTCTCGTGACGGTTCCTAGCGGAACCTCCTCGACCAACGTGGGCTGAGCACACGTCGGTCGAGGAGCTCGCGCTAGCGAGCGTCACGAGACCACTCACCGCAAGGTCCGCACCCCACCTGACCGGCAGCTGCAGTCGCTTGGTCTCGTTTCGGTTCCTAGCGGAACCTCCTCGACCGACGTGGGGTGAGCACACGTGTCGTCTTGCCCTCGGTACCCTAGGGGGGTACGGTAGACGACATGGACCACGGCACTCCGGGCTACTCCGGCCGCAAGGACGACTACCTCAAGCGGATGAAGCGCATCGAGGGGCAGGTGCGGGGGATCGAGCGGATGATCGACAACGACACCTACTGCATCGACATCCTCACCCAGGTCTCGGCGGTGACGAAGGCCCTGCAGGCCGTCGCGCTGGGCCTGGTCGACGAGCACATGTCCCACTGCGTGCTCGACGCCGCCAAGGCCGGCGGCCCCGAGGCCGAGGCCAAGCTGAAGGAAGCATCCGCCGCTATCGCGAGATTGGTGAAGTCATGACAGACACCCACACGTTCCAGGGCACGGTCACCGGGATGACCTGCCAGCACTGCGTCGCCTCGGTGACCGAGGAGGTCGCCGAGATCGACGGGGTCACCGACGTGGCCGTCGACCTCGAGTCCGGGTCCTTGACCGTCACCAGCGACCAGCCGGTCCCCGACGACAGCGTGCGCGCCGCCGTCGAGGAAGCCGGCTACACGTTGACGTGAGCACCCGCGCGCGCCTGGCGGTCTTCGCCGCGGTGCTGGTCGCGGTCTTCGCCGGCGCCGTCGGCATCGGTCGCGCGACCGGACCGGTCGGTCCGATCGGGCCGGCCGACGAGCGCCAGGTGCTGCACGCCGGCGACGGTGGCCACGGTGACGAGCACGCCGGCACCGACCTCCCCGGCGGCCTCGCCAGCAGCGAGGACGGGCTCACCCTCGTGCTCGAGGAGCCGACCCTCACCGCCGGCACCCACGAGCTCGCCTTCCGCGTCGAGGACGCCGAGGGCGCGCCCGTCACCGGCTACGACGTCGAGCACGACGAGCGCATGCACCTCGTCGCCGTACGCCGTGACTTCAGCGGGTTCCAGCACGTCCACCCCGAGCTCGACGCGGCCGGCACCTGGCGGGTCCCGCTCGACCTGACCGCCGGCTCGTGGCGGGTCTTCGCCGACTTCGTGCCGGCCGGTGGCGAGGACCTCACGCTCGGCGCCGACCTCGCCGTACCCGGCCCGACGTCAGCCACTGAGCCCACCGAGCCCACCCGCACCGCCACGGTCGACGGCTACACCGTGACCCTCGACGGCGACCTCGCGGCGGGGGAGACCTCCGATCTCGAGCTGACCGTCAGCAAGGACGGCGAGCCGGTCACCGATCTTGAGCCCTACCTCGGCGCCTACGGCCACCTGGTCGCGCTGCGCGAGGGCGACCTCGCCTACCTGCACGTGCACCCCGAGGACGGTCCCGCCGGTCCGACGGTCGCCTTCGGCGCCGAGGTGCCCAGCGCCGGGCGCTACCACCTCTACCTCGACTTCCAGCACGCCGGCGTCGTCCGCACGGCGGCCTTCACCGTGGAGGCGGAGCATGTCCACGACTGAGCTCGAGATCACCGGGATGACCTGTGCGTCCTGCGCCAACCGGATCGAGCGCAAGCTCAACAAGCTCGACGGCGTCGAGGCGACGGTCAACTACGCCACCGAGAAGGCGCGCGTCTCCTACGCCGACCCGGTGACCACCGACGACCTCGTCGCGGCGGTCGAGGCCGCGGGCTACGCCGCCGTCGTGCCGACCGACGAGCCCGAGGCCGCACCCGACGTCGACCCAACCCGGTCGCTGCGCGACCGCGTGCTGGTCAGCGCGCTGCTCAGCGTCCCGGTCGTGGCGATGGCGATGGTGCCGGCGCTGCAGTTCGACGCCTGGCAGTGGCTCTCGCTGACCCTGGCCGCGCCGGTCGTCGTGTGGGGCGCGTGGCCGTTCCACCGCGCTGCGTGGGCCAACCTGCGCCACGGCGCGGCCACCATGGACACGCTGGTCTCCGTCGGCGTCTCGGCGGCGTTCGGCTGGTCGGTCTACGCGCTCTTCTGGGGCACCGCCGGGACCATCGGCATGACCCACCCGTTCCAGCTCGTCATCGAGCGGACCGACGGCGCAGGCACGATCTACCTCGAGGCCGCCGCAGGCGTCACCACGCTGGTGCTGCTCGGCCGGTGGGTCGAGGCCCGCTCCAAGCGCAACGCAGGCTCGGCCCTGCGGGCCCTGCTCGACCTGGGCGCCCGCGACGTCGCCGTCCTGCGCGACGGCCGTGAGGTCCGCGTGCCGGCCGCCGACCTCGTCGTGGGCGACACGTTCGTCGTGCGCCCCGGCGAGAAGGTCGCCACCGACGGCGAGGTCGTCGAGGGCAGCTCGGCGGTCGACGCCTCGATGCTCACCGGCGAGTCCGTGCCTGTCGAGGTCGCGCCGGGCGACGCCGTCGTCGGCGCCACCGTCAACGTCGGCGGCCGGATCGTCGTGCGCGCCACCCGCGTCGGCGTCGAGACCCAGCTCGCCCAGATGGCCCGCCTCGTCGAGGACGCCCAGACCGGCAAGGCCGCCGCCCAGCGCCTCGCCGACCGCATCTCCGGCGTCTTCGTCCCCGTCGTGCTCGCCATCGCCGCCGCCACGCTCGGCTTCTGGATCGGCACCGGCTCCGGCGCGGCCGCCGCGATGACCGCCGCCGTCGCCGTGCTCGTCATCGCCTGCCCGTGTGCGCTCGGCCTGGCCACGCCCACCGCCCTGCTCGTCGGCACCGGTCGCGGCGCCCAGCTCGGCATCCTCGTCAAGGGCCCCGAGGCGCTCGAGCAGGCCCGGCGCATCGACGTCGTCCTGCTCGACAAGACGGGCACCGTCACCACCGGCGACATGGCCTTGCGCTCGGTCCACGGCCACGAGCGCAGCCTCGAGGTGGCCGCCAGCCTCGAGCACGCCTCCGAGCACCCGGTCGCCCGCGCGATCGCCGGCGCCGTCACCGACCACCTGCCGGTCCACGACTTCGCCAACTTCGAGGGTCTCGGCGTCACCGGTCGGGTCGACGGGCTCGACGTCGTCGTCGGCCGCCCGAGCCTGCTCGCCGAGCGCGGACTCCCGCTCGACGACGACCTGCAGCGCGCCGTCGACCAGGCCCGCGCCTCCGGCGGCACCGCCGTGGCCGTCGGCTGGGACGGCGCCGCCCGCGGCGTCCTCGTCGTCGCCGACACCGTCAAGGCCACCTCGGCCGAGGCGGTCACCCGGCTGCGTGCGCTCGGCCTGCGGCCGGTCCTGCTGACCGGCGACCACGAGGCCGTGGCCCGCAGCGTCGCCGCCGAGGTGGGCATCGACGCCGCCGATGTGGTGGCCGACGTGCTGCCGGCCGACAAGGTCGCCGTCGTACGCCGCTGGCAGGACGCCGGCCACGCCGTCGCCATGGTCGGTGACGGCGTCAACGACGCGGCCGCGCTCGCCCAGGCCGACCTCGGCCTGGCCATGGGCACCGGCACCGACGTCGCGATGGAGGCCGGCGACCTGGTGCTGGTGCGCGGCGACCTCCGCTCCGCCGCCGACGGGATCCGCCTGGCCCGCCGCACCCTGTCGACCATCAAGGGCAACCTGGTCTGGGCGTTCGGCTACAACGTCGCCGCGATCCCGCTGGCTGCCGCCGGGCTGCTCAACCCGATGATCGCCGGCGGCACGATGGCGTTCTCGTCGGTGTTCGTGGTGCTCAACTCGCTGCGCCTGCGCCGCTTCAGGTGACCAGGGGGGTCACAGCCGCCCCGAACTCAGATACTGTCGGTATGTGACCTCGGCCACCGATCGACCTGTCCGCGAGCTCCCCGCCGTACGCCGCGACGACCGCGGTCTGCCGGTGCTCGGCCGTGCCCTCGACTACGCCCGCGACCCGGTAGCGCTGTTCCGGCGGCAGTGGGAGCACTACGGACCGGTCGCGCCGCTGCCGATCCTCGGTGACCGTTGGGTGATGCTGCTCGGCCCCGACGCGTGCCAGGCGGCGCTGACCAACCGCGATAAGGCGTTCGCCAACGGCCCGGCCTGGACCCACCTGGTCGGCCCGTTCTTCCGCCGCGGCCTGATGCTCCTCGACTTCGAGGAGCACCACCTGCACCGGCGGATCATGCAGGAGGCGTTCACCAGGCCCCGGCTCAAGGGCTACGCCGCCGGCATGCACCCCGCCATCGAGCGCGGCCTCGCGACCTGGCCCGCGGCCGACGCGTCGTTCGCGACCTACCCGGCGCTCAAGCAGCTGACCCTCGACGTCGCCGCCGACATCTTCATGGGCGGCGCCGAGGACTCCAGCCCCGAGGAGATGGAGCGGGTCAACAAGGCGTTCATCGCCTGCGTGCAGGCGGCGTCCGCGCTGGTGCGCAAGGACTGGCCGATGACCCGCTGGGGCCGTGGCCACCGCGGCCGCGAGGTGCTCGAGCAGTGGCTGCGCCACTACCTGCCGTCGCGGCGCGCGCGGGTCACCGACGACCTGTTCTCGCAGCTGTGCCACATCGAGAGCGAGGACGGCGAGCGGTTCTCCGACGACGACGTCGTCAACCACATGGTCTTCCTGATGATGGCCGCCCACGACACCTCGACCAGCACCCTGTCGACGATGCTGCAGTACCTCGGCCAGCACCCCGAGTGGCAGGACCGCTGCCGTGCCGAGTCCGACCTGCTGCCCGACCGGCCCACGCTCACCGAGCTCGACTCGCTGACCTCGCTCGACCTGGTGATGAAGGAGTGCCTGCGCCTGCGCGCCCCCGTACCGGTCGTCGTGCGCCGCACGGTCAAGGACGTCGTCGTCGAGGGCGTGCGCATCCCGGCCGACACCTACGTCACCGTGGCCGCCCAGTTCTCGCACCTGATGCCCGAGCTGTGGACCGACCCGCTGGCCTTCGACCCCGAGCGGTTCTCGCCCGAGCGCCGCGAGGACAAGAGCCACCGCTACGCCTGGGAGCCGTTCGGCGGCGGCGTCCACAAGTGCCTCGGCATGTTCTTCGCCGGCATGGAGGTGACCGCGGTGATGCACCACCTGCTGCGGTCCTACGAGTGGCGCGTCGACCCGTCGTACGTCGCCCCGCTCGACAACCGGTCGCTCCCGTTCCCCAAGGACGGCCAGCCCGTCGACCTCAAGGCCCGACCCGGTCGCTGACCCCGGACGCACGACAGCCCGCCGACCTTCCGGTCGGCGGGCTGCTCGCGGTGGTGCCTAGGTGTTGGGTCAGGCGGTGGTCGCCTGGTGGTGGTCGCTCGCGCTGGCCGCGGCGGCCGCCTCGGCCTCGCTGCCGGCGCCGGTGGTGCTGAGCGCGCCCGACTTGTCCTCGAGGTGGGCGCGGATGAACCAGTGGAACAGCTCGAGAGAGTCGGTCTGCCCGATGAGCATGTCCTGGGTGACGGGGTCGAGCTCGTCCAGCTCGGTGATCGCCTCGCGGTAGCTGGTGATCACGCCCTGGTAGACGAGGTCGAGGGCGCCGAGGTGCTCCTGGGTGGTCGCGCGGCCGATGGAGTACTCGTCCCACGTGCGCTGCTCGACCAGGGCACCCGGGGTGCCGATCGGGGAGCCGCCGAGGGTCGCGATGCGCTCGGCGATGCTGTCGGAGAAGCCGCGCACGGCGTCGACCTGCGGGTCGATCATCTCGTGCACGGAGATGAAGTGGGGTCCGACGACGTTCCAGTGCACGTGCTTGAGCGTGAGGTGCAGGTCGGTCGTGGCGTTGAGCCGGTCCTGGAGCAGCTCGACGACGCGCTCGGCGGCGCCGGTCTCGAGGCCGGGGGTCGTGTAGCGGAGCTTGCCGTTGGTAGCCATGCTCCGAACGTAGCCACGCGTGCGCGCAGGGACGTCACCACAAGGGGTGGAGCCCCTGTGACACACGGCTCCTAGCGTCGAAGCCATGGCCCACGTCGACCCGGGAACGACCCAGCCCACCACCGCCGAGCTATTCAACCGCCTCACCGACCAGTCGCGCCAGCTGGTGCGCGACGAGATCCGGCTGGCTCAGGCCGAGACCCAGCAGAAGGTCAAGCACGGGATCCTGGGCGTCGCCGAGTTCGGCGTCGCCGGGGTGCTGGCCCTCCTCGGCCTCGGACTGCTGCTCACCACGGCCGTGCTCGCGCTCGACGAGGTGCTGCCGGCCTGGCTGTCGGCGCTCGTCGTCGCGGTGGTCGTGCTCGCGGTCGCCGGCGTCGCCGCGCTGCTCGGCAAGAAGCAGGTCGCCGAGGCCACGCCGCCGGCCCCCGAGCGCGCCGTCGCCGGGGTCAAGCAGGACGTCGACACCCTGAAGGGGAACCGGTCATGAGTGACCCGAAGGACGAGACCGCCGCCCAGACGCCGGAGGAGATCCAGGCCGACATCGAGCGCACGCGCGCCGACCTCGCCGACACCGTCGGCCAGCTCGGCGAACGCCTCGAGGAGCGCAAGCAGCAGGCCAAGACCGGTGCTACCTACGCCGGCGCGGCCGTCGGCGCCCTGGTCGCGGTCATCGTCCTGGTCAAGATCGTCAAGCGGATCCGCTCCTGACGGAGGGCTGACCGCCCTATCGTCACGGGCGTGACGCTCACCCCGCTCCCACCCGGCGACCACGGACTCCTCGCCGCCCGCCCCGAGCCCGACCTGGCCGCGGCCGGCTACGAGGAGTCCGAGCACCTGCTCGCGACCGACCGTGGCACCACCCGCGTCGTCGTACGCCGGCCGGTGACGGCCCGGACCAGCGGGACCCTGCTCGTCGAGTGGCTCAACGTCAGCAGCGGCAGCGACGCGGCCCCGGACTGGACCTTTGCCGCCGACGAGATCCTCCGCGCCGGGCACGCCTGGGCCGGCGTCTCGGCCCAGCACGTCGGCGCCATGGGCGGCTTCTCGGCCGTGGCCGTCGAGGGTGCGCCCAGCGGCGGCCTGCGCGGGCGCGACCCCGAGCGCTACGCCGCTGTCGACCACCCGGGCGACACCCACGCCTACGACCTGTTCACCTCCGCGGCGCTCGCCGTGCGCGAGCTGGTCGGTGCCGATCTCGTGCTCGCGGTCGGGGAGTCGCAGTCGGCGGCGATGCTGACGACGTACGTCAACGAGGTGCAGCCGCGGACGGGCACCTTTGACGGGTTCCTCGTGCACAGCCGGCCGGCGGTCGCGGCCCCGCTGGCCCCCACCGACGGCGGACCGGCCGTGCGGATGGACGACATGCTGCGCGGCGGGCCGGTGCTCGTGCGCGACGACCTCGACGTACCGGTGCTGGTGGTGCAGGCCGAGGGCGACCTGTTCGACCGGATCGGCTTCCTGCCCGCCCGCCAGCCCGACACCGACCGGTTCCGGCTGTGGGAGGTGGCGGGGGCGGCGCACGCCGACGGCTACGTGATCGGCGAGTTCGAGTCGTTCCTCGGCTGCGCGGTGCCGGTCAACCGCGGTCAGCAGTGGGCCGTGGTCCGGGCAGCCGTCCGCGCGCTCGAGCGCTGGGCCCGCGACGGCGTCGTCCCGCCGAGCGCCGACCGGCTCGAGGTCGACGGCGACGACTTCGTCCGCGACGAGCACGGCCTGGTGCGCGGCGGCGTCCGGACCCCCGTCGTCGACGCCCCGGCCGAGGTCGTCTCCGGGCGGCCGTGGCCCGGCTCGTCGAGCGCCTGCCGGCTGTTCGGGTCCACCACCCCGCTCGCCGAGCCGGCCTTCCCCGACCGCGAGACCTACCTGGCGGCGTACGCCGCGGCGACCGACGCGATGGTCGCCTCCGGGTTCGCCTGCCCCGAGGACCGCGAGGCGCTCCTGGCCGAGGCACGGCCCGACCTGGTAGGCAGGGGAGCATGAAGACGTTGCTGCGCTGCCCCTGCGGCGAGGAGATCCGGGGTCTTGACGAGGACGACCTGGTCGAGAAGGCCCAGACCCACCTCGCCGCCGACCACCCCGGCCGTGAGTACGAGCGCGAGATGATCCTGTTCATGGCGACCTGAGTGCCTGACGACTCCCGGCTCCTGCTCGGACCGCTGCTGCGCCACGTCGACCAGACCTCGGCGTCGGTGTGGGTCGAGACCGCCGGCGCGGCCCGCGTCCGGGTCACCGCCGACGGGCTGCAGCCGGCCGAGACGGTCACCTTCGGCGTGCACGGCCACCACTACGCGCTCGTCTGCCTCGACGGGCTCGAGCCCGGGCAGCGCTACGCCTACACCGTCGAGGTCGACGGCCAGGTCGTGTGGCCCGACCCCGGCTCCGACCTGCCGCCGTCCGTCGTACCGACCCTCGACCACGCCAAGCCGCTGCGCCTGGCCTACGGCTCCTGCCGCACGTCGGTCGCCCACGACGAGGCCGGCAACGCCACCCACGGCATCGACGCGCTGCGTGCCTACGCGCTGCGGATGGCCGGGCTGACCGACCCCGCCGGCGACGACCCCGACGAGGGCCGACCGCGCTGGCCCGACCTCGTGGTCTTCCTCGGCGACCAGGTCTACGCCGACGAGACGACCGCCGAGATGCAGGCGTTCATCGAGGAGCGCCGCGGCCTTGACGAGCCGCCCGGCAAGGAGCTCAAGGAC
This sequence comes from Nocardioides sp., assembly GCA_025964985.1. Classification (GTDB taxonomy): domain Bacteria; phylum Actinomycetota; class Actinomycetes; order Propionibacteriales; family Nocardioidaceae; genus Nocardioides. The sequence continues at coordinate 1,741 of JAOPXU010000168.1, read as the reverse complement.
TACGAGGAGTACGCCCACCTCTACCGGCTCGCGTGGTCGGACCCCGTCAACCGCTGGCTGCTGTCGACGCTGCCGAGCCTGATGATCTTCGACGACCACGACATCCGCGACGACTGGAACACCTCGCGGGCCTGGAAGGACGAGATGGAGGCCACCGAGTGGTGGCACGACCGCGTCGTCGGCGGGCTCGCGTCGTACTGGGTCTACCAGCACCTGGGCAACCTCTCGCCGGCCGAGCGCGCCGCGGACCCGGTGTGGAGCGAGATCCTCGCCCACGCCGACGAGCCCGGCTGGGACGCCGGACCACTGCTCGACGCGTTCGCCGAGCGCGCCGACCAGGAGCCGACGTCGTACCGCTGGTCCTACGCCCGCGACCTCGGCACCCAGGCCCGGCTCGTCGTCATCGACTCCCGCGCCGCGCGCGTCCTCGAGCCCGACCACCGCAACCTCCTCGACCCCGACGAGCTCGCCTGGGTCGACGAGCAGCTGCGCGGCGACGTCGACCACCTGCTCGTCGCCACCTCCCTGCCGTTCCTGCTCGCGCCCGGCCTGCACTACGTCGAGGCGTTCTCCGAGGCGCTGGCCGGCGGTGGGTGGGGCCAGCGGCTGCGCGGCTTCGGCGAGAAGGTCCGCCAGACCGTCGACCTCGAGCACTGGGCCGCCTTCCAGGCCGGCTTCAGCGCCGTCGCCGCGATGGTGCTCGAGGTCGGACGGGGTGAGCGCGGTCGTGCCCCGGCGACGATCACCTTTTTGTCCGGCGACGTCCACCACAGCTACCTGTCCGCCGTCCGCCCGCTGCCCGGCGTGCACAGCCGCATCATGCAGGCCGTCTGCTCCCCGATCCGCAACCCGCTGCCCCGCAAGATGCGCTTCGCCACCGCCGCGCTGTCCTACGGCGTCGCCGGCCCGCTCGGCCACGTTGTCGCCCGCTCCGCCAAGGTGCCCGACGCGCCGTTCGAGTGGCGCCTGGTCGAGGGGCCCTGGTTCGACAACAACCTCGCCACCCTCGAGGTCCACGGCGACGCGCTCCGGCTCTGGTGGGCGACCGGCAAGCTCAAGCGCGGCGAGGACGTCTACCGGCCGCGGCTGGTACGGGTCGCCGACGTCAAGGTCGGCGGCTAGGCCAGGTACGCCGCCGCACACGTCGGTCGAGGGCGGAATCAGATGGTCGAAGCAACACCAGATTCGGATGGTGGTGTTGTTGATGAAGCCTGGACCGGTGCCTGCGTCGTATGCGGTGCGTGATGCGGTGTTCGTGGTGGCTGCTCAGGGGCGGTCGGTGGCTGAGGGTGCTCGGGCGGTGGGCGTGTCGAAGCAGACCGCGTGGCGGTGGTGGCAGGAGTCTGCGCCCATGGGACTGGATCTGGTGCGCAGCAGCCGCGGTGGCGCGGCTGTCGAGGTTGCCGAGGTTGCCGAGGTTGTCGGGGTATCTGGGGTGACCGCTGGTGAGGACTGCACCGACGGCCCTCGGCGTCGGCAGCGGCGGTTGTTGTCGAGTGAGGACCGTGCGGTGATCGCTGCGTGTCTGCAACGCGCCCGTCAAGACGGTGCCGAGCCGATCACCCGCCAGCAGATCGGGGACCTGATCGGACGCGACAAGTCGGTGATCAGCCGTGAGATCACCCGCAACAGCGGACCCGATGGCAGCTACCACGCACCGTTGGCGCACCTAGCCGCCACACATCGGCGTGCCCGGCCGAAGTCGTTTCGGTTCATCGAGAACCCTCACCTGTGCCGGCGC
>JAOPXU010000160.1 GCA_025964985.1 Nocardioides sp. | reverse complement strand
CAGGACGCCGCGCGCGACCGGCGCGGTCGCCCCGGTGGTGATCACGACGGGCTCGAAGCCGCTGCGGGTGGCGGTGACCCGGACCCGCAGCCGGCTGCGGACCAGGCTCGCGCCCGGCGTGTACGTCGACCGGGTGGCCCCGCGCAGCGGGCGGGTGCCGTCGAGCCACTGGTAGGCGACGGCGACCGGGCGGTCCCAGGTGCCGGCGGTGACGCGCAGCGGTCGGTCGACCTGGGCGCGGCCGACGACCCGGGGACGCGCCTGCACGCGCAGCCGCTCGTCGTTGAGGTGGATGAAGCCGCTCGGCCAGCCGCCGCCGGTGCGGGTCAGGCGCAGCCAGTGGAAGTCGCCCTCGAAGACGTCCTCGCTGACGATGATGACGTCGGGCGAGACGACCTCCTCGACGTAGGCGACGTGGCCGAGGCGGCCGTGGCCGCCCGCGAACTTGTCCCACCAGGCGACGGCGCCGACGCGCGGCACCCCGTCGGTGATCCCGGCCATCTCGCTGCCCCAGCGGTGGGCGTCGCCCTTGCCGGTCCACGGGCGGGCGTTGGGCAGGCCGCTGCGGACCATCCGGTAGGCGGCGTAGGCCGTGCAGTTGTGGCCGAGCTCCATGTTCCACCAGTAGGTCTGTGCCTGGGCGGCGTAGCCGTCGTCGGAGAAGCCACCGGCCGCGCAGCCGCTGTAACCGGTGCAGAGCCGCTCGGAGGCCGTCGCGGGCGGCGGGACGGTCGTCAGCCCGGCGAGCGCCGTCACGAGTGCGAGCACCGTCGCCAGGACGGCGCGGCTGCAGGTCCTCATGGTCACGGGACACCAGTCAACCCGTGGGAGTCGTGGTGCGTGGCAGAACGGCGGGTTCCGCCCCGGGTCAGCGCTTCGCGACCAGCGCGGCCGCGCGACGGCGTACGGCGGGCAGCCGGTCGTAGAGGCGCTCGCCGGGGCAGGCGGTCTCGTTGGTGTCGCGGTGGCCGTCGATCGCGGGCAGCGTCACCTTCCGGCCGGTCCCGAAGCGGTCGGAGCCGTGCGACCAGACCTTGACCCGACCGGCGGGGTTGCGACCGTGCCGCGCGAGCTTCCACGCGGCCAGCCGCGACAGCGCGGCGACGACACGGCGCCCGGGCGCGGTCGACTCGAAGCTGCCGATCACCGCGACGCCGGTCGAGGTGCTGTTGAAGCCCAGCGTGTGCGCGCCCTGGACGGTCCGCTTGGCGCCGCCGGCCCTCCCGATCCAGGTGCGGCCGAAGCGGTCGACGAGGAAGTTGTAGCCGACGTCGGACCAGCCGAGGTTGGCCGTGTGGTAGCGGTAGATGCCGCGCAGCAGCCCCGGCACGTCGCCCGGCGCGTAGTCGTTGCTGTTGACCGTGTGGTGCACGTGCACCTGCTGGATCGTGCGGTTGTACGACGCCCGCCCGTCGCGCCACGACGGCTCGGCGCCCCACGAGGCGCGGCTGCCCAGCACCGGCTTGAGCCGGCCCGGCCGGGGCCGCAGCGCGACGGCGTCCGGCACCCGCTCGGCGGCCTGGTCGGTGGGCGTGCCGGTGGGGTCGAGCAGCACGAGCGTGAGGTCGTCGGGCCGCGGGCCCGCGACGTCGACGCGCACGGCGTCGGCCGAGCCGACCCACGCCAGGTCGGTGCCGGTGGTCGAGGCGCTCTCGTCGCTGCCCTCGTCGGGGCCGTCGTGCAGCACCTCGAGGTCGCGCCAGGTCGACCAGCGACCCTCGCTGCGGGTGCGCACCCGCACCTCCCGCGGGCCACCGGTCCACGTCACGCCGACCATGGCGAAAGGTTGCGCCTCGACGGTCTGCTCGGCGGCGGCGAGCCGCACGTCGACCCCGCGCAGGCCGGGTCCGGCCTCGCTCAGCCGCGTGGTGGCAGCGGGGCGCGGCGTGCGCTCAGCGACCGCCGGGGCGGTCGGCGAGAGCAGGCCGGCGCCGACGGCGACCACGACCAACGCGGTCGCGCGGCGTCCCCATGACGGTCCCGAGCACAGCATGGGACCTGATCATGCGCCACTCCAGTCACAGGAGCAACAGCAACAGCACACCAGCAACGCGGAGCCCGGGACCAGGAACCTCGACCAACGGAGATCGCGACCCTGCCAACCAGACCACGAGCCGCTCGGCGCCGGGGCCGTCTGCACGACGAGCGAATCGAGTGCGCAGCGACGAAGGAGCAAGCACTCGAGCGAGCGAGGAGGAAGACGGCCCCTCAGAGGCGCCGAGCACGTCCGAGCGGAGCGAGGACAGAAAGCACAGTCAGCTGAAGTCCAATTCCCCGGTCCGCGAGCGCTTCAGCTCGTAGAAGTACGGCACCTTGGCGACGGCGACGCAGCCGTCCCAGAGCAGGCCGGCGTCCTCGCCGCGCGGGATGGCGGACAGCACCGGGCCGAAGAAGGCGGCGCCCTCGAAGGCGATGGTCGGCGTACCGACGTCGTCACCGACCTGGTCCATGCCGCGGTGGTGGCTCTCGGCGACGGCGGCGTCGAGGGAGCTGTCGTCCATGGCGTCGACGAGCTCGGGCTCGAGCCCGGCCTCGGCGAGCGCCTCGCTGATCATGGCGCGGCCCTGGTCGTCCTGCTCGTGCAGCGCGCGGCCCTCGAGGTGGATGCGGTTGCCCAGGGCGGTGTAGAGGGGCAGCAGCACGTCCTTGCCGTGCTTCTGCTCGGCGGCGATGCAGACGCGCACGGGGCCCCAGGCGGGGGCGAGCAGCTCGCGGTAGCCGTCGGGGATGTCGCGGTCCTGGTTGAGGTAGGCCAGCGACATGACGTGCCAGGTGACGTCGATGTCGCGGACCTGCTCGACCTCGAGGATCCACCGCGAGGTGATCCAGGCGAACGGGCACAGCGGGTCGAACCAGAAGTCGGCGTTGGTGGTGGCCGTCGTGGTGTCGCTCATGTCAGGACTCAACCACGACGCCGGGCGGGCATTCCCCGCCCTCCAGGGGGGTCAGGGCTTGACGACGACCTGGGCGGTGACGCGGCCGGGCTCGACGACGCCGTCGCCGGCGTAGACGACGATGACGGTGCGCTCGCCCTTGCCGAGGCCGGTCAGCACGAGCTCGGCGACGCCGTCGACGATGGTGCCGCGCACGACGTTCTTGCCGACGCGGGCCCACACGGTGCCGCCGGGCGACGTCGCGCCGGGGGCGGTGACCCGCACCCGGGCCACGGCACCGCGCTTGCGGCCGCCGGCCCGCAGGGTGACCGTCGAGGGCGTGGTGACCACGCCGAAGTCGGCCGAGCGGGTCAGGCCCTGGTAGCGGTCGCGGGAGACGGTGGCCAGGACGGTGATGCGGCGTCCGACGTCGGCGTCGGTGAGCGGGTACGACGACCCGGTCACCTCGGGCACGACGACGCCGTCGCGCGACCAGGCGTAGGTGGCGGTCGCGTCGGCCGGCGTCCAGGTGCCGGGCTGGAGCTCGAGGGTGGAGCCGTGGCGGGCGGTGCCGGCGGCGCGGAACGGCTCGACCAGCTCGACGACGCCGGCCACGACCGGTCCGAGGCCGGAGGAGGCGTTGGAGACGGTGGCGTAGCCCTCGCGCTTGGTGACCTCGACGACCGAGATGGTCGTGTCGACGAGCTCCTCGGTCAGGGTCAGGCTGCGGCCGTTGCGCGCCGCGCCGAGCCAGACGCCGTCGGCGCGCCAGCGGTAGCTGGTGGTCTCCGGGGTGGGCGCCCACTGCCCGGGAACCGCGTTGAGGACCTGCCCGACCTCGGGGAAGCCCTCGACGGTCGGCTTGGCCACGCGGGTCAGGACGCCCGGGGCCACCGCGGTGGTGGCTGTGGAGGTCGAGACGGCCGAGGAGTAGCCGGCCCGGGTGGCGGTGCTGCGCAGCGAGACGGCCTTGCCGGTGTCGGCGGCCGTCGGGGTGTACGTGCTGGCCGTGGCGCCGGGGACCGGCACGCCGTCGACGAGCCACTGCAGGGTCTGGGTGGAGCCGGACGGCGCGAAGCGGGCGGCGTGGCCCTGGAGCGGGACGTCGACCTGCGCAGTGCCCTCGATGCGCGGGGTGGCCGTGGCCTCGAGGGCCTTGTCGACGAAGTGGATGAAGCCGCTGGGCCAGCCGGGTCCGTCCTTGTAGATCGTGCGCCAGTGGAAGTCGCCGGACCAGGAGTCCTCGGAGATGACGATCTCCGTCGGCGACACGACGCGCTCGATGTAGGCGACGTGACCGCTCGACCCGGCGCCGGCGACGCCGGCCTTCCACCAGGCGACGGCTCCGACGGCGGGGGTGGAGTCGGTGATGCGGGACATCGCGGCGCCCCAGTTGGAGGCGTTGCCCGAGCCGGTCCACGGCCGCTCGGTCGACATGCCGGCCTGGATCATCCGGTAGGCGACGTAGTTGGTGCAGTTGTGCCCGGCGTACATCCGCCAGTACATGGTCTGGCTGCGCGAGGCGTAGCCCGCGTGGCTGTAGCCGGCGCTGGCGCACGAGGCGTATCCCGTGCACAGGTAGCGCGACGTGGCCTGCGAGCCCGGCACCGCGGCCGGGACGGCGACCAGGCCGGCGGTGGTCAGCACCGTCGCGAGCGACCACGACAGCAGCCGTCTCGACGAGGTCGTGGACGGGCGCGCGGGCACGGCGGGGGGAGACACGGGGACCACTGTCAAGCACATCCGTAGCGTTTCGCAACACCAAGCCCATAATTCACAGCGGCCCCAGAAGCAAGCACCCTGAACTACAGGCGTGTCGTTCTAGACCACTCCCCGGTCGTGGCCGATCCGCGGTCCTCCGAGGGCGCGATCCGGGCCCCGCCCGCGTCCACGTGCTGGGACGCGGGTGGGAGGATGCCGGACATGCCCGGAACCAACCTGACCAGGGACGAGGCCGCCACCCGCGCCGCCCTCCTGGACGTCACGTCGTACTCCATCGACCTGGACCTCACGACGGGCGACACGACCTTCGCCTCCACCACGACCCTCGCGTTCACGTGCCGTGAGCCCGGCGCCTCGACGTTCGCCGACCTCGTCGACGCGACGATCCACGAGATCACGCTCAACGGCGTGTCGCTCGACGTGGCGTCGTACGCCGACAGCCGCATCCCGCTGCCCGACCTGCAGGCCGACAACGTCCTGGTCGTGCGCGCCGACTGCACCTACTCCCACTCCGGCGAGGGCCTGCACCGCTTCGTCGACCCGGTCGACGACCGCGTCTACCTCTACTCGCAGTTCGAGGTCCCCGACGCGCGCCGCGTGTTCACCACGTTCGAGCAGCCCGACCTCAAGAGCACCTTCGACTTCCGCGTCACCGCCCCCGACCACTGGGTCGTCGTCTCCAACGCGCCCACGCCCGAGCCGGAGACCCTCGGCGGCGGCAGGGCCGTGTGGACCTTTCCGACGACCAAGCGCATGTCGACCTACATCACCGCGATCGTCGCCGGCGAGTACCACGGCGTCTTCGACACCTACGAGGGCCAGTTCGGCGAGATCCCGCTCGGCCTCTACTGCCGGCAGTCGCTGGTCGAGCACCTCGACCGCGAGGAGCTCGTCAAGATCACCTCGCAGAGCTTCGCGTTCTTCGAGGAGAAGTTCGCGATGGCCTACCCGTTCGAGAAGTACGACCAGCTCTTCGTGCCCGAGTACAACATGGGCGCGATGGAGAACGCCGGCTGCGTGACCCTGCGCGACGAGTACCTCCCGCGCTCGCGCCAGCCGCGCTCGTTCTACGAGTTCCGCTGCTCGGTGATCACCCACGAGATGGCCCACATGTGGTTCGGCGACCTGGTGACCATGAAGTGGTGGGACGACCTGTGGCTCAACGAGTCGTTCGCCGAGTGGGCCTGCTACTGGTGCGAGGCCGAGGCCACCGAGTTCACCGACGCGTGGACCGGATTCGCCAACGCCCGCAAGCAGACCGGCTACCGCGCCGACCAGCTGCCGAGCACCCACCCGATCGCGGCCGACAACCACGACCTCGAGGCCGTCGAGGTCAACTTCGACATGATCACCTACGCCAAGGGCGCCTCGGTGCTCAAGCAGCTGGTGGCCTGGGTCGGCCTGGAGCCCTTCGTGGCCGGGCTGCGCCAGTACTTCGCCGACCACGCCTACGGCAACACCGAGTTCTCCGACCTGCTCGCCGCCCTCGAGCGGTCCTCGGGCCGCGAGCTCAGCAGCTGGGCGGAGGAGTGGCTGCAGACCGCCGGTGTCAACACGCTGACCCCCGAGCTCGAGCTCGACGACGACGGCACCTACCGCCGGCTCGTCGTACGGCAGAGCGCGCACGCCGACCAGCCCACGCTGCGCCGCCACCGCCTCGGCATCGGCTTCTACGACGACGTCGACGGCCGCCTCGTGCGCCGCGACTACATCGAGGTCGACGTCGACGGCGAGACCACGGAGGTCGAGGAGGCCGTCGGCCAGCGCCAGCCCGACCTGCTGCTGCTCAACGACGGCGACCTGGCCTACGCCAAGATCCGCCTCGACGAGCGCTCGCTGACCACCGCCGTCGCCGGGCTCGCCCGGCTCGACGACTCCCTGGCCCGGGCCCTGGTCTGGGGCGCCACCTGGGACATGACCCGCGACGCCGAGATGGCCGCCACCGACTTCGTCGAGCTGGTCCTGGCCAACATCGGCGCCGAGACCGACTCGTGGGGCATCTCGCGGATCCCGCTGTACGCCGCCCAGGCCGCGTTCGGCTTCTCCGACCCCGCCCGCCGCGGCGACCTGCGCCTGCGCTGGGAGCGCGGTCTGCGCGAGCTCATCGACGGCGCCGAGCCGGGCGGCGACTCGCAGCTCACCTTCGTCCGCTCGTTCGCCACCGCGGCGCGCAGCGAGGAGGGCCTGGCCGACCTCGAGGCCCTCCTCGACGGCTCGCTCGTGCTCGAGGGCCTCGACGTCGACACCGACCTGCGCTGGGCGCTGCTGACCGGCCTGTGCGCCGCCGGCCGCGCCGACGAGGCCCGGATCGACGCGATGCTGGCCGAGGACAACACGATCAGCGGCAAGGAGAAGGCCGCCGCCGCGCGCGCCATCTCCCCCGACGCCGCGGCCAAGCAGCAGGCCTGGGACGCCGCGCTCGACCCGACGACGCCCAACGAGACCGCCCGCAGCATCTCGACGTCGTTCCAGGTCTCCGACCAGCAGGAGGTGCTCGCCCCCTACGTCGAGCGCTACCTCGAGCTCGTCGGCACGGTCTGGGAGCGCCTGGGCGCCCACAAGGCCGCCGTCGCCCTGCAGGGTCTCTTCCCGCACCCGATGGCCTCGGCCGACCTGCTGGCCCGCCTCGACTCCTGGCTCGAGAGCGCCGACGCCAACCCCGGCGCCCTGCGCTACGTCCGCGAGGGCCGCGCCGAGGTCGCCCGCGCCCTGGCCGCCCAGGCCACGGACGCCGAGCGCGCCTGAGCCACCCGGTGCGGCCTCCTCGGTGACGAGGAGGTCGCGCCGTCTCTGTTCGTCAGAACGACCGCACCACACGTCGGTCGAGGAGGTCGCCCTGGCGACCGTCACGAGACCCCTGTGGCGGGAACTCCGACGTCAGCCGGCGTGCAGCGTGTTCTGCGGCTTGGCGTGCTCGGCGAGCTGCTGGATGCCGCGGCGCAGGCCACCGACCAGGTCGCCGTCGCGGAAGGACGCGACCATCGTGGCGACGGCCAGCTCGACCTGGTGGTCACCGAGCGAGCGACGCACGTCGGCGCCGGTGACGACCTCGACGGCACGCTTGCCGGGGTCGACCATGACCAGGACGCTGCGCCCCGGGGCGACCAGCGAGCGGTGCAGGCCGTGCGCGAACGCGCGTGCCTCACCCTGGGTCTGACCCACGAAGACGGAGAACTCCGCGCGGCAGAGCTGCTCGGCCTTGCGGATCGTCACGTCGAGCGCGGCCCGGTCGGCTGCGCTCAGGTGCTCACCAGCGGGCACCGGCTCCACCGTCCGTGTCGGACTGGTCGGCGCTGGAGGCGCCGCGGCCGGAGGAGGCGAGCTCGCCCGTCGTACGACGTCCACCCAGCCACTGGTCCTGAGGACCGGTGGCGCCGGGGGCGACACGCTCGCCGCGCGCCAGCCCCGGGAGGTAGACGAGGGCGACGATGAGGATGAACAGAGCCACGGGGATGCCGACGAGCACGCCCAGGATGAAGAGCTTGTCGACCGGCTCCTGGGTGCCCCAGCCCTCGCCGACCTTGGCGGAGGCCGGACCGGCCAGGAGCAGCGAGGACACGAGGAGCGCGGCGGTGGCTCCGGTCAGGCCGACGGCACGGGACAGTGCGCGGCGCTCGGTGTGGTTGATCACGGGCCCAGTCACGGAGGACAGCCTATCGCCGCCGTGGGTTCGGACGGCGGCGGCGTACCTGTTAAGCATGCACCCATGCCCGTTGCTGCCTCCACCACGACGGACCTGACCTCCACGACCTCGACCGGCAACCCGTGCGACTCCGGCGAGACCATCTGCGGTGTCGTCTACGACATCACCGGCAACCGCGGCCTGGCCGACTACTCCGACGTCCTGATCGGCCGCCCGCTGGTGCTGGTCGGACTGCTGGTCCTCGCGGTCGCCATCCGCTGGGTCGCGCACAAGGCGATCGACCGCATCGTCGTCCGCGCCGCCAAGGGCGTGCTGCCCGACCGGGTCAACCTGGTCGCCATCGAGCGCCGTCGCCAGCGCGCCGAGTCGATGGGCAGCCTCTTCAAGTCGATCGTCACCGGGCTCGTCGTCGCCGTCTTCGCCACGATGATGCTCAGCGAGGTCGGCGTCGACATCGCGCCGATCATCGCCAGCGCCGGCATCGTCGGCGTCGCGCTCGGCTTCGGCGCCCAGTCGCTGGTCAAGGACTTCCTGTCCGGCGTCTTCATGATCATCGAGGACCAGTACGGCGTCGGCGACGTCGTCGACCTCGGCGAGGCCACCGGCGTGGTCGAGGCGGTGACGCTGCGGGTCACGCGGCTGCGCGACGTCAACGGCACCGTCTGGTACGTCCCCAACGGCCAGATCGTCCGGGTCGGCAACCAGAGCCAGAACTGGGCGCGCACCGTCCTCGACGTCAACGTCGCCTACCACGAGGACCTCGCCCGCGTCCGCCGCGTGCTCGCCGAGGTCGCCCACGACGTGTGGGAGGACGAGGACTTCAAGGGCCAGGTCATCGAGGAGCCCGAGGTCTGGGGCGTCGAGAACCTCGGCATCGACGGCATCACCGTCCGCGTCGTCCTCAAGACGACCCCCGGAGAGCAGTGGGTGGTCGCCCGCGAGATGCGCCAGCGCATCAAGGCGCGCTTCGACCACGAGGGCATCGAGATGCCGTTCCTGCAGCGCGTGGCGTGGAGCCGCGACGAGCCCGCCGGGCCGGCGGCCTGATGGCCGCCCGACAGGACGTGAGCATCGGACGGCACAATGGCGGGGTGACGTTCTACGAGGAGATCGGCGGCTTCGAGACCCTCGAGAAGATCGTCCACCGCTTCTACGAGGGCGTCGCCACCGACGAGGTGCTGCGACCGCTCTACCCCGAGGAGGACCTCGGTCCCGCCGAGGAGCGCTTCCTGCTCTTCCTCGTGCAGTACTGGGGCGGCCCCACCACCTACTCCGACAGCCGCGGCCACCCCCGCCTGCGGATGCGCCACGCACCGTTCAAGGTCGACCCGATCGCCAAGGACCACTGGCTCGAGCACTTCCGCGCCGGCCTCGACTCCGTCGACCTGACCCCCGAGCAGGACCAGCAGTTCTGGGACTACGTCACCCACGCCGCCCAGTTCATGGTCAACAGCTTCGACTGAGCAGCCGCCCCGGCTCCTCGCCGACCCGTCCCCTCGAGGCGACGGGTCGACCTGCCGGACCACGTCGACCCGTCCCCTGCAGGCGACGGGTGGACTGCAACTGGCGCTGACCCGGCGCGTGAACGCGCCGGGTCGACCTCGTCCAGCACGCTGACCCGGCGCACATACGCGCCGGGTGGGCGTCAGGTGAGGAGGGCGCGCAGCTCGGGGGGTGCCTCGGTGGAGCGCTGGGTGGCGGCGTCCCAGAAGACGACGGTGACCCGGGAGCGGGCCAGGATGCCGGCGCCGGCGGCCTCGACGTCGCAGATCTCGGCCTCGATGGTCATCGAGCGGGTGCCGAGGCGGGCGACGCGCGACCACACGTCGTAGGGGCGGGGGCGCAGCAGTATCGGACGCAGGTAGTCGACGTCGGTCTGGGCGACTACGACGCTGGCGGGCTCGACCCCGCTGCCGCGGGTGAGGTCGGCGAAGAGGCGGATGCGGGCCTCCTGGAAGTACTCGAAGTACTTCACGTTGTTGACGTGGCGGTAGAGGTCGACGTCGGAGAAGCGCACGTGGAGCGGGTAGTGCCGACTGTCGGCGCGCTCGACCGTGCGGACCCGCTCGGTGGGCGGAGCAAGCGGCGGCTCGACGTACGGCGCCAGCGCGGCCTTCTCGTCGGCGGAGAGCCGGCGCGGCCGCTCCTCGGTGAAGACGTAAGGCGTCAGCAGGGTCGTGGCCCGCAGGTAGACCCGGCGGCCGCCGTCGGCCTCGTCGTCGTCGTGGAAGACCTCGTAGGCCATCGTGAACGACGCCGCCCGCACCTCGGTGACCCAGCACTCGATGCTCACCGGGCGGAACCGCAGGCCGAGCGGGGAGAGGTAGGTGACCTCGTGGCGGACGACGACCACGCCGTCCTCGAGGTCGTCGTGCGACTCGCGGCGCTGGCCGATCGACCGCATCATGTCGACGCGGGCTTCCTGCAGGTAGTCGACGTAGGTGACGTTGTTGACGTGGCCGAGGAGATCGAGGTCGGCCCAACGCATCGGGCAGTGGTAGAGGTGACGCACGCCATGATCCTGGCAGCCCGCGCGGGTGGTACCTGTTCTAGTCTGCGAGGGAACACATCCGTGACAGCCCGCGACAACCCGCGACAACCCGCGACAACTCAGAGCAGAGAACCGGAGCCTCCCGCATGCCCGAAGCAGTCATCGTCTCAGCCGCGCGGTCCCCGATCGGCCGCGCCAACAAGGGGTCGCTCAAGGACCTGCGCCCCGACGACCTGGCGGCCACCATCGTCAAGACGGCGCTCGACAAGATCCCCGCGCTCGACCCCAACACCGTCGACGACCTCTACCTCGGCTGCGGCCTGCCCGGTGGCGAGTCCGGCAACAACATGGGCCGCGTCGTCAACGTGCTCAACGGCATGGACGACGTGCCCGGCGCCACCGTCACCCGCTACTGCGCCTCCTCGGTGCAGACCACCCGGATGGCCTTCCACGCCATCAAGGCCGGCGAGGGTGACGTGTTCATCTCCGCCGGCGTCGAGATGGTCTCGCGGTTCGCTAAGGGCACCAGCGACCACTGGCCCGACACCAAGAACCCGCTGTTCCACGACGCCGAGCTGCGCACCATGAAGTACGCCGAGGGCGGCCAGGACTGGCTCGACCCGCGCCAGGACGGCACCCTGCCCGACGTCTACATCGCCATGGGCCAGACCGCCGAGAACGTCGCGCGGATGCGCGGCCTGTCGCGCCAGGAGCTCGACGAGTTCGGCGTGCGCTCGCAGAACCTCGCCGAGAAGGCCATCAACGACGGTTTCTGGGCCCGCGAGATCACCCCGATCACCACCCCCGACGGCACCGTCGTCACCCAGGACGACGGCCCCCGCGCCGGCGTCAACATCGAGGCCGCCTCGCAGCTCAAGCCGGTCTTCCGCCCCGACGGCGTCGTCACGGCCGCCAACTGCTGCCCGCTCAACGACGGCGCCGCCGCCGTGGTGATCATGTCCGACACCAAGGCGGCCGAGCTCGGCCTCACTCCCCTGGCCCGCATCGTCTCCACCGGGGTCAGCGGCATCTCGCCCGAGATCATGGGCCTCGGCCCCATCGAGGCGACCAAGAACGCCCTGAAGTACGCCGGCATGAGCATCGGCGACATCGACCTCGTCGAGATCAACGAGGCGTTCGCCGCCCAGGTCGTGCCGTCCTACCAGGAGCTCGGCATCGACATCGACCGCCTCAACGTCAACGGCGGCGCGATCGCGGTCGGCCACCCGTTCGGCATGACCGGCGCCCGGCTGCAGAACACGATGCTCAACTCGCTCGACTGGCACGACAAGTCCACCGGCCTCATCACGATGTGCGTCGGCGGCGGCCAGGGCATGGCCCTGATCCTCGAGCGCATCTGACCCGAGCGGCCAGCGCGCACCAGCACTGCACAGGACCCCCGGAGCCACGGCTCCGGGGGTCCTCGCGTCCGCGGGTCCGGACCACGGCGGCGGGCACCTCTCCTAGACTCCGGGGGTGGCCAGCCCTTTCCCGACCCGTCCCGAGCCCCGGTGGCTCGACGCGGACCAGCAGGTCGCCTGGCGCGCCCTGGTCCTGGGCTCGACGCTGCTCTTCGACCGCCTCGACGAGGACCTGCGGCGCAACCACGGCATCTCGCTGGTCGACTACGAGATCCTCGTGCGCCTCTCCGAGTCCGACGGCCGGATGCGGATGGCCCGCCTCGCCGACTCGCTGGCCCACAGCCGCAGCCGGGTCACCCACACCGTCAAGCGCATGGAGGACGCCGGCCTGGTCAAGCGCGAGGTCTCGGCCGACGACGGCCGCGGGGTGAGCGCCGTGATGACCGAGCGTGGCCGGCTCCTGCTCGAGAACGTCGCCCCGACCCACGTCGAGGGCGTCCGCGAGCACCTCGTCGACCTGGTCGACGCCGAGGACTTCGCGGCGATGGGCCGGGTCCTCAACGCCGTCGCCGACCACCTCATCGAGGCCCATCCCGACCGCGAGATGCGCTGAGCCGTCCCCGGCCCGGTCCCGTCGGATCTAGTCATTCCGGGGCTGACCCGCGCGGCGTCGTCCGCCCTAGGTTGACCGCGTGAGCGGTGAACAGTGGACGCCCTACGACCCGGCGACCGCGAGCGCCGCGTCCGGCGAGACCGAGGAGCTGCTGCCGGAGGCGCCGGCCACGCGCCCGAAGAAGCCGAAGGCCGCGACGACGGCGCGCACGCACCCCTGGGGCTGGCTCTATGTCGTCGTGCCGCTGGTCGTCGTGGCCGGCGGTGCCCTCTTCGTGCACTCGACCGCCGGTGAGGACGGCGTAGCAGGCCTGGGTGCCCCCGACGCGCAGTCGGCCGCCGGGCTGGCCCAGCTGCTCGAGGACGTCGAGGACCGCAGCGGCGGCACCGAGGTGTTCCGGGCCGTCATCTACCCCGACTACGCCGTCGTCGATGTGCCGGTCGACGGCCGGAGCCAGCGCCAGGAGTCGTTGTACTGGCAGGGCGACCTCGACGAGTTCGGTGGCAAGGGCACGTCGAGCCACACCAGGGTGGACCTGGCCGAGGTCGACGCCGCGGTGGTGGCGGAGGCGATCGCCACCGCCGAGCGGCTCGTCGAGGACCCCACCACCTGGTACGTCGTCGTCGACGGGCCCACGACGACGTTCGACGAGGGCGAGGGCGACGGCCCGACCGTCTCGGGCTATGCGGGCAACGAGTTCGGCGAATCCGGTCGGGTCGTTCTGGAGCTCGACGGCACGGAGCGCTCGCGCTACTCCAGCGTCGACGGCTGAGGCCGGGTCGCCCCCGGCTCAGTCGCGCGTCAGGCGGCGGTGGGTGACGCGGTGGGGTCGGGCGGCCTCGATGCCGAGGCGCTCGATCTTGTTCTCCTCGTAGGAGGCGTAGTTGCCCTCGAACCAGTACCAGTGGGCGGGGTCCTCGTCGGTGCCCTCCCACGCCAGGATGTGGGTCACCACCCGGTCGAGGAACCAGCGGTCGTGGGAGGTGACCACGGCGCAGCCGGGGAACTCGAGCAGCGCGTCCTCGAGCGAGCTCAGCGTCTCGACGTCGAGGTCGTTGGTGGGCTCGTCGAGCAGCAGCAGGTTGCCGCCCATCTTGAGGGTCAGCGCCAGGTTGAGGCGGTTGCGCTCACCACCGGACAGGACACCGGCCTTCTTCTGCTGGTCGGGACCCTTGAAGCCGAACGACGCGACGTAGGCGCGCGAGTTCATCTCGAAGTTGGCGACCTTGATGAAGTCGAGACCGTCGGAGACGACCTCCCACACGTTCTTGGTGGGGTCGATGCCGCCGCGGCTCTGGTCGACGTAGCTGATCTTGACGGTCTGGCCGACGTTGAGGCTGCCCTTGTCGGGGTCCTCCTGGTCGGTGATCATCCGGAACAGCGTGGTCTTGCCGACGCCGTTGGGGCCGATGACGCCGACGATGCCGGCGCGCGGCAGCGTGAACGTCAGGTCCTCGATGAGGATCCGGCCGTCGAAGCCCTTGCCGAGGTGCTCGGCCTCGAGGACGACGTCACCCAGCCGGGGGCCGGCGGGGATGTTGATCTCGGAGGTGTCGATCTTGCGCATCCGGTCGGCCTCGGCCGCCATCTCCTCGTAGCGGGCCAGACGCGACTTGCTCTTGGTCTGGCGGGCCTTGGCGTTGGAGCGGACCCACTCGAGCTCGCGCTCGAGCATCTTGGCGCGCTTGACGTCCTTCTGGCCCTCGATCTTGAGCCGGTCCTTCTTGGTCTCGAGGTAGGTCGTGTAGTTGCCCTCGTAGGGGTGCGTGGAGCCCCGGTCGAGCTCGAGGATCCACTCGGCGACGTTGTCGAGGAAGTAGCGGTCGTGGGTGATGGCCAGGACGGCGCCGGGATAGGTCTTGAGGTGTCCCTCGAGCCACTGCACCGACTCGGCGTCGAGGTGGTTGGTGGGCTCGTCGAGGAGCAGCAGGTCGGGCTGCTGGAGCAGGAGCTTGCAGAGCGCGACGCGGCGACGCTCACCACCGGAGAGGTTGTCGACGATGGCGTCGGGCGGCGGGCAGCGCAGGGCGTCCATGGCCTGGTCGAGGCGGCTGTCGAGGTCCCAGACGTTGGCGGCGTCGAGCTCGGACTGCAGGTCACCGGCCTCGGTCGCGACCTTGTCCTGGTCGGCGTCGGGGTCGCCCATCAGCATGTAGAGCTCGTCGAGACGGGCCATCTTGGTCTTGAGCTCGACCACGGCCTCCTCGACGTTCTCGAGGACCGTCTTGCCCTCGCTCAGCGGCGGCTCCTGCTGCAGCATGCCGACCGTCGCGCCGGGGTCGAGGATCGCGTCGCCGTTGTTGGCGTGGTCGAGCCCGGCCATGATCCGCAGCAGCGACGACTTGCCGGTGCCGTTGGGTCCGACGACACCGATCTTGGCGCCGTGCAGGAAGGAGAGGGTGACGTTGTTGAGGACGACCTTGTCACCGTGGGCCTTGCGCACGTTGCGCAGCGTGTACACATATTCCGCCATGTCGCCCGAGCCTAGGCCCCTCCTGGGCGTCGCGCCCGTCCGGGGTGAGCGGCGGCCCCCTGCCGGAGCACCCGCCCGCGGTCACGCCGCGACGACCTGCTCGGCCACCGGCTGGGCCGCCGGAGGCTGGTAGCGGGTGAAGGACGACGTGCCGCGGGTGAGGTCGTGGCCGACCGTCGCCGCCTCGACCTGCACGTCGAGCGTCTCGACGCCGGCCTTGTTGACGTAGGTGCGCATGTCGACCTTGCCGTGCACCACGACGGCGTCACCGCGGTGCAGCGACGAGGCGCAGTGCTCGGCCAGCGCGCGCCACGCGGTCACCGACCACCACTGGGTCGGACCGTCGACCCACTCGCCGTCCTTGGTGCGCCGTCGGGGCGTGCACGCCACCCGGAAGTTGGCCACCGCCGACCCGCCGGCCTGCCGCAGCACCACGTCGCCGCCGACCCGGCCCTGCAGGGTCACCATCGTCTCGTTGGACATCTCGCATCTCCTCGCCTCGGGGTGCGCCCACGGTGGGCGCAGCACGAGCCAAGGCGGCGGCGCCGACAGTGCCCGCCGACCGGCCGGGACCCTGTGGACGACGCCCGTGAGGGCGCTCCCTGTGGACGACTCCTGGTCGTTCCCACAGGACCAAGACCGCGGCGGTCAGTCCTTGAGGACGGTGGCGAGCTGGCTCCGCACCGTCGCATACGCCGCCAGCTCGGCCTGCACGGGAGCCACGACGAGCTCGGCCGCAACGTCGTGGACGACCGCACGCAGGCGGCGTTCAGCCACGGCGGCGCGGGTGCGGGCCGTCCCGGCCACCAGCACGCGGCAGGCGAGGGCGAGCAGCACCCCGAGCAGCACGCCGCCGACGAGCATGAGCAGCGGCAGGGGCATCCCGGCGACCTGCGGGGCGTTGTCGGCCATGTTGCCGCCGACGACCAGCAGGGCGGTCCACAGCGCGCCGAGCAGCGCGGTGAGGATCAGGGCCCACTGCAGGACTCGGACCACGCCGGCCCACACGGGCAGCTTGTCGGCGCCGAGGTCGGTGCTGGCCAGTGAGCGGTCGATGCGGTCGCCGACCTCGGGCAGCCGGGAGGTGGACGCACGGCGCACCGAGTCGACCCAGGCCGGGCCGAGGCCCGCCGAGGCGTCGTCGGCCAGGGCGCGGACCTCGGTGTCGACCCGAGCGCGCTGCACCGGCGAGGTGGCGGGCAGCCGGGGACGCTGGGTGCCGCTCAGCTCGGCGCCGGCCGAGCCGAGGTCGAGGTTGAGGCGCTTGAGCGGGTCGGGCTTGAGCCGGGAGACCCAGGAGACGACGGGCCAGGTGGTCGCGCGGCCGGCGCGCAGCCGGGTCGAGCGCTCGACGGCGTCGACGACGACCGGCACCCCGGCGGCGTCGCCGATGGCGGTCTCGAGCTGGCCGATGCGGGCGGTCGAGAGCTCGCGCGGCTTGGCGGTGCCGCCGGCCTCCTCGAGCGCGCCGGCCGCGGCGCGCAGGTCGGCCTCGAGGCGTTGGCGGGTGAGCTTCTTGGCCGCGACCCGCGACGCGATCTCCTGTCGCAGGGCGTCGATGCCGATGCCGGCGCGGGCGCTGACGGCGAAGACGGGCACGTCGCGCAGGCCGTCGAGCTCGAGCAGGCGACGCACGTCGTCGACCATCGACTGGCGCCGGTCCTCCGGCACCGTGTCGATGTGGTTGAGCACGACGACCATCACGCCGGAGTGGCTGGCCAGCGGCGCGAGGTAGCGGTCGTGGACCGCGGCGTCGGCGTACTTCTGCGGGTCGAGGACCCAGACGAGCAGGTCGGCGAGGACGACGAGCCGGTCGACCTCGAGGTGGTGGCTGACCTCGGTGGAGTCGTGGTCGGGCAGGTCCATCAGCACGACGCCGTCGAGCTCGCGGTCGGCGCGGCCGGCGGCGGTGGCGTCGCGGCTCGTGTCGAGCAGCGAGTCGCGCATGGTCTGGTGGCGCGGCGGGATGCCGAGCCAGTCGAGCAGCTCCTCGGCGCCGTTGCGGCCCCACACGCAGGCGGTGGCCCACGACGTGGTCGGGCGGCGCACGCCGGTCGAGGAGAGCTCGAGGCCGGTCAGGGCGTTGAAGGTGGAGGACTTGCCGGAGCCGGTGGCGCCGGCGATGGCCACGACGGTGTGGTCGGCCGAGAGCCGCAACCGGCCGGCCGCGCGGGCGGCGATGGTCTCGGCGTGGTCGACCGTGGCGTCGTCGACCCGGCCGCGGGCGGCCGCGGCGGCGGTCTCGAGCGCCTCGATGCGGGCTCCGAGGTCGGTGCCCTTGGTGACGAGGTTGCGGGCGCCCTCGAGCAGCGAGGTCACGGGGTGCTCACGGGGTGGTGCGTGGGGGGTCTCACGGGGCGTCTCCAGGCGGGGTCTTGCCGGACTTGGCGGCCCGGTAGCGCAGGTCGTCGACACGGCGGGCCGCCTCGCGCAGCCCCTCGGCGGCGTCGGGGCTCAGCGCGAGCGCGTCGACCCGGGAAAGATAGCGGGCCTTCTCGTCGGCCAGCAGGGCGGTGATGCGCTGCTCGAGCGAGCGACGGGCGCGCTCGGCGAGCGTGCGGACGGCCTGGTCGCCGAAGACGGCCTCGAGCAGCTTCTGCCCGACCACGGCCGAGCCACCGGCCACGCCGGCCTCGGCGCCGGTCACGCCGGCGGTGTGGGCGAAGACGACGACCATCAGCGCGACCGACAGCCCGTTGACGCCGAAGGCCAGGAACCGTGCGGTCGTGCGCTTGTCGGCGCCCTCGGCGCGGACCATGTCGAGCACGTCGGCCTGCCACTCGCGCACCATCTGCTCGGTACGCCGCCGCAGGTCGCGCGAGGCGCGGCCGAGGTCACCGGGCGCACCGACCAGGAGCCCGGCGCCGGCCGGCTGCTGGGCCCACGCGGCGTGGGCGCGCTCGGCGGCGGCCTCGGCGTGCTCGAGCACCAGGGTCTCGAGTCCGGACTCGACGGCCACGGTCACCCGCTCGGCCTGCTGCGGCTTGCCCTTGATGGCGTTGACGAGGCGGTCGCGCAGGCCGCCGACACGGGTCTCGAGCGAGCGGAGCAGCTCGCCGGTGCCGACGAACTCCTGCCAGCGGGCCAGCACCTCGCCGCGCAGCAGCGTGCCGTCGGCGGTCGCGGCACTCACGTCGTCGACCGCCTTGTCATAGGCCGCGTCGACGTCCTGCTTGAGCTTCTGGGCGATCTCGATCTGCTCGGCGCACGCGTCGGCGACCGGGTAGGCCTGCCGCGTGATCGTCCGCACGGCGCCGTCGAGCGTCTGGCGCACCACGACCGTGCGCGCGTCGACGTCGTCGGCCAGCGACTCGAGCCACGTGCGGATGTCGGCGACGTGGTGGGCGGGCAGCAGCCCCTGCTCGTCGACGCGGCCCTCGCTCACCACGAACAACGGGGAGTCCTTGAGGCCGCGGCTGGCGAGCATCCGGGCCAGGTGCGTCGAGACGGTCTGGATGGCCTCGTCGGGGGTGCGGTCGAGGATGATCGCGACCGCGGTCGAGCGGTCGGCGGCCTGCTTGAGGAAGCCCCACGGCACCTGGTCGGCGTAGCGCGCGGCCGAGGTGACGAACAGCCACAGGTCGGCGGCGGCGAGCAGCTGCGCGGCCAGCAGCCGGTTGCGTTCCTCGACCGAGTCGACGTCGGGGGCGTCGAGGACCGCCAGGCCCTGTGGGATGGCGGTCGAGGCCACGAGCTGCAGCGCGTCGGGGTCGTTGGTGGTGTGCTGCACGCGCTCCAAGTCGGGCAGCAGCCGGTCCTGGCCGAACCAGTGGGCGTCGTCGGGGTGGTGGACCAGCACGGGCGAGCGCGTGGTGGGCCGCAGGACGCCGGACGTGGTGACCTTCTCGCCGACGAGCGAGTTGACGAGGGTGGACTTGCCGGCGCCGGTCGAGCCGCCGACGACGGCGAGCAGCGGCGCGTCGAGGGTCATCAGCCGCGGGATGACGTAGTCCTCGAGCTGGTCGACCATGCCCGAGCGCGCCTTGCGCAGGTCGTCGGAGCCCGGGAGGTCGAGCGGCAGGTCGGCGGCGACCAGGGTCTGGCGCAGCCGCACGAGCGCGGTGACCATCCGGCTCTCGTCGGCGGCGGCGCTCGCCGACTGTTCCGTGGTGGGGGGCGGGGCGGGGCTCATGCGGTGGGGACCACCTGTCCGGGGAACGCGACGTGCGGTCGGACCTCGCGGATGCGAGCGACGTGGAGGGCGCCGCGCTCCCTCCAGTCGTCGGGGGCCGTGCCGCGCAGGAGGCGGTGGTGCAGGAAGCCGAGCTCGATGAGGGCCTGCTGGTAGTCGGCCATCGCGCGCGCCGCCGGCTTGCCGCCGGTACGCAGGGCGTGGGTCCGCGCGGCGCGGCGGGCCCGGAGGTCGACGACCCAGCCGATGTCGGTGGCGGGGATGAGCTGGCGGCGGGCGGCGTCGTGCAGCGCCGCGTAGAGCATCCGGGCCTCCGATCGCCGCGCCCACAGCGCCAGGGCGAACAGGCCGGCGAGCGCGGGCACCATCAGGACGACGTAGACGACGCCGAAGGCACCGACGCCGAAGACGGTCGAGCCGTTCCAGAGTCCGTGGGCCAGCACGGCCACCAGGTATCCACCGACGGGGGCCAGCACGCGCACCGAGCTGCTGCGCGAGCCGACCGCGATGCCGATGCCGATGCCGGTGAAGGCCGTGAAGAGGGGGTGCGCGAACGGGCTGAACACGCAGCGCAGCACGAACGTCGAGGTGATCCCGGCGATGCCGCCGGGACCCATGCTGTCGCTGCCGTTGAAGGCCGCGGAGAGGTAGAGGATGTTCTCGGTGAAGGCGAAGCCGATGCCGATCATGCCGGCGTAGACGATGCCGTCGAGGATGCCGTCGAGCTGGGCGCGGCGCCACCACAGCAGCAGGAGCAGGAAGAAGCCCTTGGCGGCCTCCTCGGTGACCGGGGCGACGACGGCCAGCGAGACCTCGTCGGTGACCGGCACGAACAGCCCGCCGACGCCGCCGATGACGATCGCGATGGCGGTCGAGGCGAACGCGCCCCACAGCAGCCCGGAGACGAGCAGGCGCTTCGGCTCGGGCTCGTAGCGGTCGAGCCAGAGGTACGTCGCCACGAGGGGTACGACGGGCAGCGCGGCCAGCAGCGCGGCCACGAAGGTCACCGCGGGAGCGCCGGAGAGGGCCAGCACGGCCAGCATCACCAGGGCGCCGACAGCCACCGCCACGGTCACGACGACCGTGAACGTGACGCTGTCGAGACGGCGGTGGGGCACGGGGTGAAGCCTATCCGCAGCGGCTCCTGGGCCCCGGCCGCGCCTGCCCCGTCGAGCGTAGAGTGACGAGCGTGAGCGACGACACCGACGACACTCAGCCGACCGACGTCCCCACTGCGGCCCAGGCGGACACGCCCGCGGGGGCCGAGCACGAGCTCGACACCGAGTCGCACGACCCGACCGTCCCCGCGGCGTACTCGGCCTTCATGCGCACCGGCTGGGACGACACCGAGGCTGTCGTGCCCCGCGCCGACTTCGCCGAGCGCACGGCCGCGCGTCGCGCCCGGCTCGCCGCGATGTTCCCCGGCGAGCGGCTGGTCCTGCCGGGTGGCACCCACAAGGTGCGCTCCTACGACACCGACTACCGCTTCCGCGTCGACACCGCCCACGCCTACTTCACCGGCAACCAGACCAGCGACGCCGTCCTGGTCATCGACGAGGGCGATGCGGTGCTCTACGCGCGGCCGCGCTCCGGTCGCGACACCGACGAGTTCTTCCGCGACCGCTCCTACGGCCAGCTCTGGGTCGGCAAGCGCCCCTCGCTCGGCGAGATGTCCGACCAGCTCGGCCTCGAGGTCCGCCACGTCGACCGGCTCGGCGACGCCCTGTCCGGGTCGGGCAAGACCCGCGTGCACCGCGGCGTCTCGCTGTCGGTCGACCGCCAGGTCGCCGCCGACCAGACCCTCGACACCGACTTCGCGCGGGTCGTCTCCGAGATGCGGCTGGTCAAGGACGAGTGGGAGGTCGACCAGCTGCAGGAGGCCTGCGACATCACCACCCTCGGCTTCGGCGACTCCGTGGCCGAGTGGGACCGCGTCCTCGAGTTCGGCGAGCGCTGGATCGAGGGCACCTTCTTCCGACGGGCCCGCGCGATGGGCAACGACATCGGCTACGACTCCATCGTCGGCGGCGGGTCCCACGCGACGACGCTGCACTGGATCGACAACAGCGGCCCGATCACCCCCGGCACGATGGTGCTGCTCGACATGGGCGTCGAGGGCCGCAACCTCTACACCGCCGACGTCACCCGCACCCTGCCGGTCGACGGCCGGTTCTCGTCGCTGCAGCGCGACCTCTACGCCCTGGTGCTGCAGGCCCAGGACGCCGGCATCGCCGTGTGCCGCCCCGGCCTGCCCTTCACCGGCACCCACGACGCCGCGATGTCGGTCCTCGCCCACGGGCTCGACGACATGGGCCTGCTGCCCGTCTCCGCCGCGGAGGCGCTCGACCCCGAGTCGAAGGTCTACAGCCGCTGGACCCTCCACGGCACCAGCCACATGCTCGGCCTCGACGTCCACGACTGCGGCCAGGCCGCGCCCGAGGCCTACAAGAACGCCGACCTCGAGGCCGGCATGGTCCTCACCGTCGAGCCCGGTCTCTACTTCCAGGAGGACGACCTGCTGGTGCCCGAGGAGCTGCGCGGCATCGGCATCCGGATCGAGGACGACATCCTCATCACCACCGACGGCCACCGCAACCTGTCCGCCGCGCTCCCCCGCGGCGTCGAGGAGATCGAGTCCTGGATGGACGCTCGGCGCCGCTGACGGCCCTCTAGGCTCCTCCCCTGTGAACCTCCACAGCACCCGCTCCCTGCGCCGCCGTACGTCGACCGCCGCGGTCGCCCTGTCCCTCGGGCTCGCGCTCACCGCCTGCGGTGGCGGCGACGAGTCCAGCGACGGTGGCGACGACGCCGTCACCTCGTCGGAGGCCACCTCCGAGGGCGCCTCCGATACCCCGACCGAGGACGCCTCGAGCGCCGCGGCCGTGCCGAGCGAGGAGGAGCTGGCGTCCGCGCTGCTCACCAGCGCCGACCTGCCGGCGGGCTTCGAGATCGACCCCGAGGACGAGGACGACGACGACGTGGCGTTCGAGGGCACCTGCCTGGAGCAGGTCGGCAAGT
Organism: Nocardioides sp.; assembly: GCA_025964985.1. Taxonomy (GTDB): domain Bacteria; phylum Actinomycetota; class Actinomycetes; order Propionibacteriales; family Nocardioidaceae; genus Nocardioides. Next base: position 3,393 of record JAOPXU010000160.1, on the reverse strand, counting down.
TCAGCGACACCGCCGGCTTCGACGCCGACCAGGACGCCGAGGTCGACCTCGTCATGGAGGACGACAACGGCCAGACCGGCGTGATGAGCAAGGCCGAGGCCTACACCGACCCGGCCGCCGTCGCCTCGGCGTTCACGGAGTTCACCGACAGCCTGCAGTCGTGCACGTCGGTCTCGACGACCAACGACGACGGGCTGACCATCGACCTCGAGATCGCCTACGACGACGCCGTCGACCTGCCCGGAGCCGACGACCAGCTCAGCATCGACATGACCGGCACCATCGCCGCCGGCACCGAGACGTTCCCGGTGGCCTACCGCTACGTCGTCGGCCTGGCCGGCCCGTTCGTCTCCATCATCGGCACGTTCGCGCTCAACGGCGACGGGGGCGGGGTCCTCGACCAGACGAGCGACCTGGCGGCCCTGCAGCTCGAGCGCGTCACCGCGCTCGGCTGAGCCGGCCGGGCCCGCGAGGGCGGCGACTCGGGGTGCCCCCGGCAGGATTCGAACCCGCGACCGTCGGGGTAGAAACCCGCTGCTCTTTCCAGCTGAGCTACGGAGGCAACACCGCGCACCTTATCGGCCGCTGCGGCACCGGCTGAAGCGGACGACCGCGTCAGGCCAGGTGCCAGATCGCGGCGTTGAGCGACGTCGCGAACCCGACCCAGCCGAGGTAGGGCAGCATGAGCAGCGCCGCGACGCGGCGACGGGTCCAGAACAGGGCGGTCGTCACGACGACGGCGACCAGCAGCAGCACGATCTCCACCAGGGCCAGGCCGTAGCGGTCGGCGCCGAAGAACAGCGGGGTCCAGGCGGCGTTGAGCACGAGCTGCACCGCCCACGCCGTGAGGGAGCGGTCCCAGCCGACGGCGCGCCAGGTGAGCCACCCGGCCACGGCGACCGCCACGTAGAGGACCGTCCAGACCGGCCCGAAGACCGAGCTCGGCGGCGCGAACGACGGCAGGTCGAGGGCGGCGTACGTCGAGCCGGCCGACGACGCGGCCACTCCACCGAGCCCCGCAGCGACGGCCACCGCGGCGAGGAAGCCGAGCAGCGCCAGCCAGGGGCCGGCGGACGGTCGGGCGGTCCGGGTCTCGACGTGGGTCGACATGCCTCCAGCCTGCCCGCCGGCGCCGCGACGACGTCCACCGGACGGGGTGACCGGAGCGGGGTCAGCGGGCGGTGACGGCGTTGCTCAGGCCGCTGGGCCTGCTGCGGCCGACGGCGTTGAGCGCGCGCACCCGGAACCGCCAGACCCCAGCACCCACAGGGACCTGACCGCGACGCACGCTCGCGCCCGCCTTGAAGGTCCTGGTCGCGACGACCCGGCTGCCGGAGTACTTGTAGGCCAGCACGAGGTAGGACGTGATCGTCGAGCCCCCGGTCGAGGTGGGCGCCCAGGCCACGATCGCCGTCCGGGTGCCACCTGCGGCACCCGGGGTCGCGCGGCCGATGCGCGGAGCGGCCGGCACGGTGGCGGGGCGGGCCTTCGCGACGAACGACGCGGAGGCGAGCGTGCCGCAGCCGATCTCGTTGAAGGCGCAGACCTCGACGGTGTGCACGCTGCCCGGGGTGAAGCCGAAGTCGGCGGCGCTGGCGATGACGCCGTCGGTGTCGGCGGCGAGGGACCCGGCGAAGTCGTCGTCGACGTAGACGTCGTAGCCCTCGACGGCGGAGCCGCCGTCGACGGCCGGCGGGCGCCAGGTCACGAGCGCCTCCTGGGCGGCGACGTCCCAGGCCGCGGCGAGGCCGGTGACGACGCCCGGGGCGGTCGGGCCGGCGGCGACGCCGCTGGTCGTGGCGGTGGCGGTGGCGCCCGGGCCCGGGCCGGCGGCGTTCACGGCCGCGACGGTGAAGGTGTACGTCGTGCCGGGCAGCAGCCCGGCGGCGGGGTACGTCGTGGTGCCCGCCGGCACGGGGACCGTGGCCGCGCCGGGGCTGCTGACGGTGTAGCCGGTCAGCGGGCTGCTGCCGGCGCTCGTCGGGGCGCTCCAGGTCACCGAGACCGACGTGTCACCGGTCGGGGTCGCGGTCACCGACAGCGGCGCGGACGGGACGCCGGCCTGGGCGCCGCAGGTGCCGGTGCGCTCGAGCTCGTAGGCGCCGAGGCTGCCGTAGTCGTTGTAGCCCAGGCTGGCGAACGTCTTGCTGCCGACGCCGTCGACCGCGACGAAGAGCGGTGCTCCGGTCGCAGTGGTCGACACGGTCGCGCCCATGCCCGAGGCCACGCCGGCGGACTGGGTGCCGCTGGCCGGGTCGGCAGTGGCGACCGCCGTCCCGGTGGCGTCGAGGAGCGACAGCTTGAGGTCCAGGTTGGGGTCGGCGTACGCGGTCGCGCCGGTGACGGAGACCGGCCCGCTGCAGGAGCCGAGGGCGTAGACGTCGACGTCGTCGGGGGTGGAGATGACCCGCAGGTCGGTGGGCAGCGTGGACGCCGTGGCGACGGTGGGGCCCGCGTCGTCGGCGCGGTAGGGCGCCCCGCGGGCCGTGATCAGGGCGAGGTCGTCCTGGACGTCGGTCTGCTCGGCAATCGCGCCGGGGTACTCGCCCTTGCTCCACTGGCCGATCGGGTTGAGGCTCGAGCCCATCATCGGGAACCACGAGCCGTGCCCGGGGTAGTAGGCGCTCTCGTCGTCGCCCCAGTGGTTGAGGCCCAGGTTGTGCCCGACCTCGTGGCTCACGGTGTCGGCGATGGACTTGACGCTGTTGTAGTAGCGGGTGAACGCCCAGGCCGGCTGGTAGAACGCGTGATTGTCGCCCGGTCCGGTGCCGGCGAAGTCGAAGACGTCGATGAGCGCGATCCCGGTGCAGCTCTCGTCGCCGCACAGGCGCTGGTGGGCGTCCTCGTCGCTCGAGACGACGACGGCGGTGCCGTACTCGAGGTCGGCCGCACCGGTGCGGTCGATGCGCCCCGCCGCGGGGGCCTCGGTCGTCACGTCGACCTGGAAGGGGGCGTAGTCCTCGGCGACGCGCTGCCAGACCTGCTGGATCGTGGCCTTCTCGCCGGCGCTGAAAGTGCCGGGGGCGCCGTCGGTGTCGAACGCGCTCACCGTGCGGTTGGCCAGGCCGCCGCCCTCGGCGGCGTTCCAGAACGTGCCGGAGACGTTCGCTCCGTCGAAGTCGAGGTGGATGGTGCGCTGCGCGCCCGGGAGGCTGTGCAGGGTGAACGTCTCGGAGTCCGGGAACGGCGCCCGCCCGACGACGGTCGGCCGCTCGGGCGTCGTGCGCACGTCGCGGTAGAACAGGCGACCCGAGCTGCTCACGTACGCCGTGTCGTCGGTGCGCAGGATGTGCCGCAGCCGCGCGCCGCTGACGCCGTTGACCGCAGCCGCCCGGCCGAGGTCGTCGCCGATCGCGCGCAGGGCCGCGGCCCCGCGGGTCGGCCGGTCGAGGT
>JAOPXU010000158.1 GCA_025964985.1 Nocardioides sp. | reverse complement strand
GGCCCTGGAGGGCGGCGCCGACGACTACATGCCCAAGCCGTTCCGGTTCGCCGAGCTGCTGGCCCGGGTCCGCCTGCGGCTGCGCCAGCTGTCGCCGGACGACGGCGCGGCAGGTCAGGACGCCCTCGAGGCGGGCGGCGTACGCCTCGACCTGCGCACCCGCCGGGCCACCGTGGCGGGCAAGGAGGTCGACCTCTCGGCCCGCGAGTTCACCCTGGCCGAGACCTTCATGACCAACGCGGGCAACGTGCTCTCGCGCGAGCAGCTCCTCGACCACGTGTGGGGCCTCGACTTCGACCCCGGCTCCAACGTCGTCGACGTCTACGTCGGCTACCTGCGCAAGAAGTTCGGCGCCCAGACCATCGCCACCGTCCGCGGCATGGGCTACCGCTTCGTCGCCTGACCTGTCCCCCACGACGCCGACCCGGCGCGTACGTGCGCCGGGTCGACCTCCCGAACGACGCCGACCCGGCGCGTATGTGCGCCGGGTCGACCTCCGGACTGACGCCGACCCGTCCCCTCGAGGGGACGGGTCGACCGAGGACGGCGGCGGATCAGCGGCCGGCGACCTTGAAGGTCAGCTTGTGGGCCGGCTGGGCGGTGAGGACGGGCTCGAGGGCGTCGGCGACCTCGCGGGGCTCGGGGCGGTCCTCGGGGCGGAAGGCCATGGCGGCGTAGAGGACCTTCGCCACCTCGGCGGGTACGCCGTCGGGCAGCGTGTAGGGCTCGTCGACCAGCTGCGGGAAGCGCTTCTCGAGGTCGCGCGCACCGGCGTCGCCCTCGTCGAAGGGCCGGTAGCCGGCGACGGCGTGGAACAGCGTCGCGCCCAGTCCCCACACGTCGCTGGCGTAGCCGGGTGAGCCGAGCTCGCCGGGGGCCGCCTGCTCAGGGGACATGTAGAAGTCGGTGCCGATCTGGTGGGACAGGCCGGCCGCGCGCTCCGACGTACGCGCCACCGACAGGTCGATCAGCCGGGCGGGGGCGCCCATGATGACGTTGCTCGGCTTGATGTCGAGGTGGCACAGGTCGATCACGCGGAAGAAGTGCAGCGCCGAGGCGATGTCGATGGCGAGCGGCAGGTACTGCTGCTCCGAGAGCCGGCCGTGGCGACGCAGGAGGCTGGACAGGCGCGGCCCGTCGATGTTCTCGAGCACGACGTGGGGCCGGTCGCCGTCGAGGACGTGCCGCAGGCCGCGGACCACCACCGGGTGGTTGGCGCGGGCCAGCGAGTCGACCTCGCGGGCCAGGCCGCGCAGGGTGGCCGCGTCGTCGACCTGGTCGGGGCGGACCAGCTTGACCACGACCGGGGCCAGGGTGGTCTCGTCGAACGCGAGGTAGGCCTCGTAGGCCGAGCCACCCCCGAGCAGCCGCATCGCGGTCAGCTCGGGGGTGATCTCGTCGCCCTCACGCAGACGCCAGGAGGCGGCGTCGCTCATGGGTGGTCCCTGCTCTCGTCGGTGGTGTGGCGCGGTCAGCGGCGGGTGTTGTTGCGCGAGCGGTCGTTGGTCTGGCGGGCCGAGAAGTCGCGGTTGCCAGAGCCGGGGCCGTCGGTGGTGAAGTCGCGCTGGCCGCGGTCACGGCTGTCGTCGCGGCCGGTGGCGGCACCGGTGCCGGTGCCGTCGTTGCGGCTGCGCGAGTTGGTGCCCGTGTTGGTGTTGTCGTTGGTGTCGTCGTCGTCGTCGTCGGCGACCAGGACGATGTCGGGGGTGTCGTCGTCGCGCTTGAGGAAGCGGTCGTCGCCGGCGGCGTTCGACGTCGCGGCGCCCGGCAGGGCGAGCAGCCCGGTGGCGACCAGGCCGGCGAGGCCCAGGGTGCCGGCGGAGACGACGGAGACGGTGGTGCGCTTCATGAGGAGGATCCCTTCGGTGCGGGCCGCGGGGATCGCGGCCTCGATGTCAGGACTCTGTCGAGCGGCGGTGAGGCGTCGGTGAGTGCGCGGTGAGAAGCCTCTCATCGCGCCCGGACGCACACCGGGCCCGACCGCAGAAGCGGTCGGACCCGGTGTGGTGGTGCAGGTGTGGCGTGGAGGTGCTCAGGCCGGCCAGGTCGCCTCGGTGACCTGACCGCCCACGACGTCGACCTCCATGACGACGTCGTCGGTGCCCTTGTGGAGCAGGCGGTAGCGCCCCTCGACGACCTCGGGGTAGACCAGGGTCGGCACCTCGCGGCCGTCCGGCAACGGGCGCCGGATCACCGCGACGTGCGGCCGGTGGCCGTGGCCATGACCGTGGCCATGACCGTGGTCGTGCCCGCCCCCGTCGTACGACGCCAGGTCGGCGTCTGCAGGAACGATGTCGACCTCCTTGCCGACCATCGCGGTCGGCATGGTCACGATCACCGCCCCGACGTCGCCCCCGATGTCGAGGACGACCGGCCCGGAGCCCGCGGACGGGTTCTCGGGCGAGTCGGGGAGGCGGTCGTGCGGCGCCGGCACGGTCACGAGACCGACGTGGTGCCCGGGACGGTCTGGAACCCGCCGCCGGGCAGCGGCATGAACGGGAACTTGTCCAGCAGCTTCGGGCTGTTGGGGTTCGCGTCGGTGGTGCCGTCCTCGAGGAGGCTGGCCGCACCGTCCGGGGTGTAGCTCGGGTCCACGAGCGGGATGGTCGCACCCGCGATGGCCTTGAGCTCGATGGCGGTGATGTCGTCACCGAGGCGGCGACCGTTGGGGAAGCCCGCGAGGTCACCCCCGAGGATGCCGAGCTTGTTCTCGTTCTGCGCCGGCGGGACCGCCATGTTGAGCCGCAGCATGTCGGCCTTCACGGGGCCGGTGTAGTTGCGGAACCCGGGGACGACGCCGGTCGGGATGCCGGTGAGCAGGATGGCGTCGAGGTCGGCGCGCGGCTTGTCGTAGGCGGCCAGGTTCGGGAACACGTCCGGGTAGAGGAACGGGAGCAGACCCTGGAGCTCGGGCTTCTGGACGTACTTGGCGTAGGCCGCGTCGTCCTTGGGCTCGGTGGCGTTCCACTTGTCCTTCTCGGCCATCGGGACGAGGACCTCGTTGAACAGCGGGTTGCCGAGGCGCGAGACCTGGACGGCGGGTCCGGTGCCGCCGTACTTGCCCTTGGACTTGTTGAACACGCGGGCCGCGCGGCGGCTGGCCGTGGCCCACACGCCGATGGTGTTGCGACGGTTCAGGACGACGCCGTCCTGGTCGTTGCCGTCGCGGGTGAGCTCGCTGCTCGGCACCTGGATCGCGATGGTGTGCACGTTGTAGGACTGCACGGAGTTGATGCCGTCCATGGCCGCCATCGGCAGCAGGTGCAGGTTCTGGAACGGACGCAGCGCACCGAGGTCGAAGATGCTCCCCAGGTCGACCTGGAAGGCGTCGCCACGCTGGCCGGCGAAGAACTTGCGTCCCCCGACGGTCTTGGTGGCGGCGTCGGCCAGGGCCGCGTAGTTGGGCGTGCTGCGCGGACCGACGTTGCACGGCGGCACGGGCAGCGTGCCGGTGATGTTCTCGGCCTCGCCGTTCTTGATGCGGACGACGGTGTAGGTCTGCGGCCGGTTCCAGTTCTCGCTGTCGATGCTGGTGATCTGACCCGTGTTGTAGAGGAACGTGTTGGGGTTGCGGATCGCCGTCTTGAACCGGAACTGGTAGGTCACGTCGGCGACGCACTTCTGCGTGTTCGACACCTTGATCTCGTAGAGCACGTCATCAGCGAACTCGTAGAAGTTCGGTCCGCCGTTGGGCTGCTGCAGCGGGATGAAGTTGGCGACGAGCACGACCTGGTCGGGCTCGGTCGGGTGCATGAACGCGTAGGTGTCGGTGCCGTCGGCAGCCGGGTCCTTTGCGATTTCCGGTGCTTCGCGGTGAGAGGACATGTCAGTTGCCCCCCGCCGCGTTGAGGAGGCGGATGGCGAGATCGCGGTCCTGCACGACGACCTCGCGCTCGCCGACGAGCAGGCGGACGGTGCCCTGCGCCGGGTCATCGACGATCGCGAGCACGGGCTCCTTCGCGCGCTTGGCGCTGGGCTTGGCCTCGGCCGAGCCGGCCGTGCCGAGCGCGGTGGCGGTCGCGGCTGCGCCCACCCCGGCCACGGCCAGGAACTTCCTTCTGCTGGTGTCACTCATGCGGATTTGCCTCCCAAGGCGGGTTCCGCCGGCACATTGGAGAGCCGGCTCACATCGCGTTCGGTGCGGAGGGCAGGGCGGATGGGAATGCGACCCACTGGTTCGGACCAGTTGGGGCCACCGGCTCGCCGCCGAGGCACCGGACGCCGACCGCGGAGCGCCGCTTGTAGGCTGTGCGTTCGTCCGCGGCCCCGCCGCGACGACCACCCGGGCGCGTAGCTCAGCGGTAGAGCCCCTCGCTTACAACGAGGTGGTCGGGGGTTCGATCCCCTCCGCGCCCACCCATCCCCTCCCCCCCTCCCTCTCCCCCCTCGTCTCGGACCGGGCGTGCTGGGTACCGGCCCGCTGGCGCCGGCCCGACCGCGCGCCCCGACGTACGACGGACGAGAAGGTGGACGAGAGCGTGGACGAGATGGCGACCGCTGGCGCACGTGCTGGACTCCGACGCGGAGGCCCCGGCCGCGGCACGCGCCGCTCGCTGGCAGCCCTCGCGGCGGGACTGTCGGTGACGGTGGCGACGGCCTGCAACGTCAGCGGCGACGAGAGCGGCCCCCGCAAGCCGGAGCCGGCCGACGGGACCGGCCCCACCACGCTGTCGACCTCGACGGCGCCCACGGCGTCCGACGAGCGGGTCTTCCCCGGCGGGCAGGCGCTGTCGGACTACGAGGGCCAGCCGTCGTACCCGTGGCGGGTGAGCATCCTCGACAACGAGGCCGAGCTGCTCGGCGCCCTGCAGGAGGTCGACCCGTCGCTCGACGAGGAGAGCTTCGCCGACGTCGTCACCACCTGCGCCGACATCAACGCCGGCGACAGCGACACCGAGGTGCAGCAGGCGGCCGCCGAGCGGTTCGGCGTCGAGGAGTCGCAGGCCGCCGACCTCGTGACCGCCGCGACGACGTACGCCTGCCCCTAGCCGGGTCTGACGGGGACAAGAAGGAGCCCGCACCGGTCACCCCCACGGAAGCCGGCGCGGGCTCCGGACGTGGTTCGGAGCACGGCTCAGGGCGGATGGGCCGGTCAGCAAAGATTCCGAAAAAGAGTTGAACCGCTGGCGTCTCGGGTCACCAGCGGTTCAACAACGCGAACATTACCGGCCGGTCCGCGGCGGTCAACGCCTTCAGGTGAACTTCACCGGAATTCTCAGGACCGGTCTAGACCCCCTGCGGCGAGGGGGGTTCTCAGACCAGGGCGACGAGCTGCGCGAGGTGCTCGTCGAGGTCGCGCGGCTGCGAGCTGGTGCTGTGCACCGACCACCGCAGGACGCCCTCGCGGTCGACCAGGTAGGACGACCGCAGGGGGCAGCCGCGCTCCTCGTCGAAGACGCCGAAGGCCCGCGACACCTCGCCGTGCGGCCAGAAGTCGCTGAGCAGCGGGAAGTTGAGGCCGTCCTGGTCGGCGAAGGCCCGCAGCGCGAACATCGGGTCGCAGGAGATGCCGAGCACCTCGGTGTCAAAGGTCAGGAACTCGTCGAGGCGGTCGCGGATGCCGGCCATCTCGCCGGTGCAGACCCCCGAGAACGCGTAGGGGTAGAAGAGGATCGCGACCGCCTTCTGCCCGCGGTACGACGACAGGGTGACGTCCTGGCCGAACTGGTCACGCAGCGTGAAGTCGGGGGCCGGGCCCCCGAGAGGGAGCCCGGTCACTCGCCGTCCGTGCCGCTGTCCGCGGTGTCGCCGGTGTCGCCGGTGTCGGCGGCGTCGTCCTTGGCCAGCTCGCGCTTGAGGACCTTGCCGGTGGAGTTGCGGGGCAGCTCGTCGAGGAAGACGATCTCGCGCGGCACCTTGTAGCGCGCGAGGTTCTCCTTGACCCAGCCCTTGAGGTCGTCCTCGGTGACCTGGGCGTCGGCGGCGACGACCACGAAGGCGCGCAGCCGCTTGCCGAAGTCGTCGTCGTCGATGCCGACGGCGGCCACCTCGGTCACGGCCTCGTGGCGGGCGAGGCAGTCCTCGACCTCCTTGGGGAAGACGTTCTCGCCGCCGGAGACGATCATCTCGTCGTCGCGGCCCTCGATGTAGAGGCGGCCGTCGTCACCGACGCGCCCGACGTCGCCCGACGACATCAGCCCGTCGACGACCTCCTTGTGGCCGCCACCGGTGTAGCCCTCGAAGAGCAGCCCGTTGCCGACGAAGATCCGGCCCGGTGTGCCCTGCGGCACCTCCTGGCCCTGCTCGTCGAGGATCTTGACCGTCGTCGCGTACGGCGGGCGCCCGGCCGTGCCGGGGTCGGCCCGCAGGTCCTCGGGACCGGCGATCGCGGCGTACGCGACCTCGGTGGAGCCGTAGGTGGAGTAGAGGTTGTCGCCGAAGCGGTCCATCCAGGTCAGGGCGAGGTCGCCGGGCAGCGCCGAGCCGGAGCTGGCGACCACCTGGAGGTCGGCGAGGTCGTGGCGGTCCTGGGTCTCGCGCGGCAGGGCGAGGACGCGCTGCAGCATGACCGGGATGACGGCCGCGGCCTGGCAGCGCTCGCGCTCGATCGTCTCGAGGAAGCCCTCGGGGTCGAAGCGCCGCCGCAGCACGACGGTGGTGCCGAGCAGCATCGCCAGGCCGAGGTGGGCGTAGCCCCAGGTGTGGAACAGCGGTGCCGCGATGTGGGTGCGGTAGCCGGCCTTGAGCGGGATCGAGCCGAGCAGCGCGACGGCGGCCTCGACACCGGCTTCGGTGCGGGGCGCGCCCTTGGGGGTGCCGGTGGTACCGGAGGTCAGGATGATGATGCGCCCGTGCCGCGAGGGCGGGGACAGGTCCTGCGAGTCGTGCGACTCGATGAGCGACTCGAGCGTCGGTGTGCCGTCGGTGGTGCCGGACCCCTCGTCGGTCCAGCCGACGACCTTGATCTCGACCGAGGCCCTGGCCACCAGGTCGGCGAACTCGTCGTCGTAGATCAGCACGCGGGGCTGGTCGCGCTCGAGGACCTCGAGCAGCTGCGGACCGGCGAAGGCGGTGTTGAGGTAGATCGTGTCGGCGCCGAGCTTGGCGACCGCGATGCTCGCGTCGACGAACCCCCGGTGGTTGCGGCACATGACCGCGACGCCGTCGCCCTCCTGGACCCCGAGCCCGCGCAGGGCGTGGGCCAGGGAGTTGGAGCGGGCGTGCAGCTCGCCCCAGGTGAGCTCGCCGAGCTCGTCGACGATGCCGACCTGGTCGGGCACGCGCAGGGCCAAGGACGTGAAGCCGCCGGCCGGTCCGGTGCCCCACGCCTTGAGCGTCCGGCCCAGGCGGGCCAGCGTGGCGGGCGAGTAGGGACGGATGACGCCCGCACTCCCGAGGACCTTCAACGAGGTGCCGGCGGCGACCGCGCCGGACGTCAGCTTCTTGAGCACGGAGGTCACCCTAGGGCGTGGCCCGGGCCCGGAGGGAGGGGCGACGTCAGGCGACCGTCTTGGGCGCGACCAGGCGGGTCGCGGACCAGTCCTTGCTGACCGCGGCGGACGTCGTCTGCGACAGCCCTGCGATCGGCGCGGCCTCGGCGATGTCGGCGGCGTCGACGGCGTTGGGCCGTCCGATCTTGGGCGTCAGCAGCCAGATGACCCCGCCACCGACGAGGTCGGTGAGCGCCTCGACGAGGCCGTCAACCAGGTCGCCGTCCTCGTCACGCCACCACAGGAGGACCGCGTCGACCACGTTGCCGTGGTCGCCGTCGACCATGTCGGCGTCGATCGCGTCCTCGATGGCGACCCTCAGGGCGTCGTCTGTGTCGTTGTCCCAGCCGAGCTCCTGCACGACCATGCCGTTGCTCAGACCCAGCCTCTCGGCCGGTCCTGCTTGTCCGGTCGGGCTCGTCTGGCCGGACTGGGTGGTGCCGCCACCGGCGGTCGTGCTCACGGGAGATGCCTCCAACAGTTGCGGATGTGTGGGCGTAGTCCATCGGAGAAGGGCCCAACCTGCAAGACCCGGGTGGGCGTAGGCGTCCGACGGACCCGGTGTTGACGCCCGTCGATTGCTACTCGCAGGTAGGGCAGGCGTCGATTTCGCGCCCCCGGGTGCGTGCGACGATGGACCGGTGAGCGGCGAGACACCCACCTCCCCCGACCAGGCCGACCAGACCGGTTCGAGCGCCACCCCCGACGAGAACCCCCGGTCCTCCGCGCGAGCGGTGATCCACGAGGGGCTGCCGACCCAGCTGCCCGACATCGATCCCGACGAGACCCGCGACTGGCTCGACTCGTTCGACGCCATGCTCGACGAGCGTGGTCGCGACCGCGCGCGCTACGTGATGCTGCGCCTGCTCGAGCGGGCCCGCGAGAAGCAGGTCGGCGTCCCGGCGCTGCGCAGCACCGACTACATCAACACGATCCCGCCCGAGCGCGAGCCGTGGTTCCCCGGCGACTACGAGGTCGAGCAGCGCATCCGTGCCTTCCTGCGCTGGAACGCCGCCGTCATGGTCTCCAGCGCCAACCGCAAGGGCCTCGAGGTCGGCGGCCACATCGCGACGTACCAGTCCTCGGCCTCGCTCTACGAGGTCGGCTTCAACCACTTCTTCCGCGGCAAGGACGCCCCCGGTGGCGGCGACCAGATCTACATCCAGGGCCACGGCT
>JAOPXU010000408.1 GCA_025964985.1 Nocardioides sp. | reverse complement strand
CGCACGCCGCCTGGCGCACCCGGCCCGCACGCGACCGCCTGCGGGTGCCGATCGGGCTGGGTGAAAACGGGAGCCTGGTCCACCTCGACATCAAGGAGTCCGCCCAGCAGGGCATGGGCCCGCACGGTCTGGTCATCGGCGCCACCGGCTCCGGCAAGTCCGAGTTCCTGCGCACGCTGGTGCTCGGGCTGGCGATGACCCACTCCCCCGAGCAGCTCAACATGGTGCTCGTCGACTTCAAGGGCGGCGCGACGTTCGCCGGCATGTCCGAGATGCCGCACGTCTCGGCGGTCATCACCAACCTCGCCAACGAGCTCACGCTCGTCGACCGCATGCAGGACGCACTGTCCGGCGAGATGGTGCGCCGCCAGGAGCTGCTGCGCGAGGCCGGCAACTTCGCCTCGGTGCGCGACTACGAGAAGGCCCGCGCCGCCGGCGAGGCGCTCGAGCCGCTGCCGTCGCTGTTCATCGTGGTCGACGAGTTCTCCGAGATGCTCTCGGCGAAGCCCGAGTTCATCGACCTGTTCGTCGCCATCGGCCGCCTCGGCCGCTCCCTCGGCCTGCACCTGCTCCTCGCCTCGCAACGGCTCGAGGAGGGCCGGCTGCGCGGGCTGGAGTCCCACCTGTCCTACCGCGTCGGCCTGCGCACCTTCAGCGCCCAGGAGTCGCGCGCCGTCCTCGGCGTGCCCGACGCCTACGAGCTGCCGGCCGTGCCCGGCCTCGGCTACCTCAAGCCCGACCCGACGACGATGACGCGCTTCAAGGCCGCCTACGTCTCCGGTCCCCCGGCGACCGGACGCCGCGCGGTCCCGCGCGACGAGGGCGGCCACGTGCGCGGCATCCTGCCGTTCACCATCTCCGAGGTCCTCTCGCTCGAGACCGAGCCGGAGCCCGTCGTCGAGGCCGCGCCCGCGCCGACCGACACCCAGGAGTCGCTGCTCGACGTCGCCGTCGACCACATGGAGGGCCAGGGCGTCTCGGCGCACGCCGTGTGGCTGCCGCCGCTCGACCAGCCCGACACCCTCGACCAGCTGATGGGCGACCTCACCGAGGACCCCGCACTCGGCCTGGTCTCGCCGCGCTGGCGTGCGCTGGGCGGGCTCGTCGTACCGCTGGGGACGGTGGACCGCCCGCGCGAGCAGCGCCGCGACACCCTGACGCTCAACCTCAGCGGCGCCTCGGGCCACGTGGCGATCGTCGGCGGCCCGCGCAGCGGCAAGAGCACGCTGCTGCGCTCGCTGGTGACCAGCATGTCGCTGACCACGACGCCGCTGGAGTCGCAGTTCTTCATCCTCGACTTCGGCGGCGGCACCTTCTCCCCGCTCGCCTCGCTCCCCCACGTGGCCGGGGTCGGCACGCGCAGCGAGCCCGACGTCGTACGCCGGATCGCGGCCGAGGTGCAGGGCGTCGTCGACCGGCGCGAGGCCTACTTCCGCGCCAACGGCATCGACTCGATCGAGACCTACCGCAGTCGACGGGCCCAGGGCCGCGCCGACGACGGCTACGGCGACGTCTTCCTCGTCGTCGACGGGTGGAGCACGCTGCGCTCCGACTTCGACGACCTCGAGATGTCGCTGCAGGTGCTGGCCTCCCGCGGCCTGACCTTCGGGCTGCACATCCTGGCCAGCGCCGCGCGGTGGAACGACTTCCGCGCCGCCATGCGCGACCTGCTCGGCACCAAGCTGGAGCTCAAGCTCGGCGACCCGATGGACTCCGAGATCGACCGCAAGGTCGCCGCGCTCGTCCCGACGGGTCGCCCCGGTCGTGGCCTGGTGCCCGGCAAGCTCCACTTCCTCGGCGCGCTCCCGCGCATCGACGGCGTGGCGACGTCCGAGACGCTCGGCGACGGCGTCGACGACCTGATCGCCCGGGTCAGCGCGGCGTGGCAGGGCCCGTCCGGCCCCAAGCTGCGGCTGCTCCCCGAGCGCATCGACATCGACCGCGTCCTCGAGATGGCCGGCATCACCGCGGCGTCCGACGACCCGGCCTCGCGCCGCCTGCACGTCGGCGTCAACGAGAAGGAGCTCGCCCCGGTCTCCCTCGACCCCGACACCCAGCCGCACCTGCTGCTGCTCGGCGACGGCGGCTCCGGCAAGAGCGCCTTCCTGCGCACCCACTGCCACGAGGTCATCCGCACCCGGACGCCCAAGGAGGCGCAGCTCGTCGTCGTCGACTACCGGCGCTCGCTGCTCGGCGAGGTGCCCGAGGAGTACCTCCTCAACTACCTCACCTCCGCCACCCAGGCGCAGCCCGCGCTCAAGGACCTCGCGGCCTACCTCGAGAGCCGCATCCCCGGCCCCGACGTCACGCCCGAGCAGCTGCGCAACCGGTCCTGGTGGACCGGCGCCGAGGTCTTCGTCGTCGTCGACGACTACGACCTGGTCGCCACCCAGCAGAACTCCCCCGTCGCACTGCTGCAGCCCCTGCTCGCCCAGGCCCGCGACGTCGGCCTGCACGTGATGGTCGCCCGCCGCTCCGGCGGCGCCTCGCGCGCCCTCTACGAGCCCGTCATCCAGTCGATCCGCGACCTCGCCATGCCGCAGATCATGCTGTCCGGCTCGCCCGACGAAGGCCCCCTGCTCGGCAACCTGCGCCCCCAGCCCATGACTCCGGGTCGCGGCCGGCTGATCACCCGCGAGCGCGGTGTCGAGGTCGTGCAGACCGCCTGGCGGGAGCCGTCGCTCTAGGTCTGCCGGGAGTCGCTGGGGGTCGCCCCACCAGCCTCGGGTTTCACCGGCCGGCCGGTGAATCCCTCACTGGGCCGATGGAACTTCATCGGCCCAGCAGAGGGTTCGTCGGCCCAGTAGCCGCTGCCACCGAGGTCTCGTGACGGTCGCTGCGCGACCTCCTCGACCAACGTGTGTTCGAGCCGCGCAGGTCCTGCGGTGCTCTCGAACCGTCCGGCGTGGGGAACGGCGCGCCGCGCGGGCGCGTTCGCACAGAGGCGGCGCGCCACGCGCGGACGGAGTCCGCGCAGACGATCAGTGCAGGTGCTCGCCCGGCCCGGTGACCTTGAGGTTGGGCATGTCCTCGAGGTTGTAGTGGAGCTCGTGGGTGCGCTGGTAGCCGGTGTGGCTGACGCGCCAGCCGTCCGACGTACGGACGTAGCGGTCCTCGTAGAAGGAGGCGCCCTCGAGCATGAACTTGACGGCCTCGACGACGACGCGGTCCTGGAGGTACCAGTGGCCGACGGCGGTGTCGCCGTCGACGGTGATGTCGGGGTGGTGGACCTGGTGGAGGGTGAGCATGCCCTCGCCGAGGTTCTGGCGCATGAAGACGACGAGCGCGGTGCGGTCAGCGAACATCAGGCCGTTGTAGTCGCCGGTCGCCTCGGGGATGAAGCAGTCGGAGAAGGAGTCCCAGTCCTTGGTGTCGAGCGAGCGCAGGTAGCGGTACTTGAGCTGGCTGATGTCGTGGACGGCGATCAGGTCATCGAGGGTGGTCACGAGAGCAACGTAAGGCAGATCACGTCCGGATGAGACGTGGTTGTAACCCTGGGTCAACCTCCGCGAGAAGTCGGCCGTCCACTGTGGCGTCATGACCGAGAACGAGAAGAACGAGGCAGCGACGCTCGATCAGCGTCGTGCCGCCCGTGCCGCCCTCAAGACCCGCCACTCCCAGTGCGTGGTCCGACTCATGGACGAGCGGACCGACCTCCGCGGTGTCCACGCCCTCGCCGACTTCGTGGACGAGTCCGTCCGCTGGACCGCCTGAGGACCCTTCCCCCACCCGTACGCCGCGCGCCAGGTCCGTCGTCACGCACAGCGTGACCTGGCTCAGCGCCGTCCGGTCTTGAACATGCCGCGCACGATCTCGCGGGTCGCCGTGCGCATCAGGTCCTTGAAGGCGCTGGAGTTGACGACGTCGGAGACGACGCTCGGCTCCTCCTTGCGGGGCTTCGGCTTCGCGGCCGGCTTCGGCTTCGGCACCGGCTTCGACCCCTCCGCGGCCTCCATCTCGGCCGCGTCCTTGGCCGCACCTTCTTCGAGCCGCGCCGCGAGCTTCTCGCGCGCGCTCTCGCGGTCGACGCCGACGGCGTACTTGGCGTGGCGTGGGCTGGCGGCCACGGTCGCAGCCATCGCCGCCGGGTCGCTCGGGCCCATCAGCGACTCGGGTGCGCGCAGGCGGGTCCAGGCCACGGGCGTGGGCGCACCGCGCTCGTTCATCACGGTGACCACGGCCTCGCCGATGCCGAGGCTGGTGATGACCTCGCCGAGGTCGTCGTAGTCGCTGGTCGGGTAGGTGTTGACCGTCGCCTTGAGCGCCTTGGCGTCGTTGGGCGTGTGGGCGCGCAGCTGGTGCTGCACGCGCGAGCCGAGCTGGGCCAGCACCTCGTCGGGCACGTCGGTCGGGCTCTGGGTCACGAAGAAGACCCCGACGCCCTTCGAGCGGATCAGCCGCACGGTCTGGGCGATCTGGTCGAGGAACGCCTCGGAGGCGTCGTTGAACAGCAGGTGGGCCTCGTCGAAGAAGAAGACGAGCTTGGGCTTGTCGACGTCGCCGACCTCGGGCAGGTCGTGGAACAGGTCGGCGAGCAGCCACATGAGGAACGTCGAGAAGATCGCCGGGCGGTCCTGCAGTCCGGGCAGCTCGATCAGGGAGATCAGGCCCTTGCCGTCGGGCGTGGTCTGCAGCAGGTCGGCCGACTCGAACTCCGGCTCGCCGAAGAACGCGTCGGCACCCTGGTCGGAGAACGTGATCAGCTCGCGCAGGATGACGCCCGCGGTCGCCGACGACAGCCCGCCGAGCTCCTTGAGCTCGGGCTTGCCCTCGTCGCTGGTCAGGTGGCTGACGACCGCGCGCAGGTCGGCGAGGTCGAGCAGCGGCAGGCCGGCCTTGTCGGCGTAGTGGAAGACCAGGCCGAGGCTGGACTCCTGGGTGTCGTTGAGCCCGAGCACCTTGCTCAGCAGCACCGGGCCGAACGCCGACATGGTCACCCGCAGCGGGATGCCGGTGCCCTCGCCGCCGAGGGCGTAGTACTCGACCGGGAAGCCGGTGGCGGTCCAGGTCTGGCCGACCGAGGAGGCGCGGGCGGCGGTCTTGTCGCCGCCCTCGCCGGGGGTGGCCAGGCCGGACAGGTCGCCCTTGATGTCGGCGGCGAAGACCGGGACCCCGGCGGCGCTGAGCTGCTCGGTGAGCAGCTGGAGGGTCTTGGTCTTGCCGGTGCCGGTCGCGCCGGCCACCAGGCCGTGGCGGTTGACCATGCTGAGCGGGATCCGGACGTGGACCGGCGACAGGGTCGTCGCGTCGAGCATCAGCCCGCCGAGCTCGAGGGCCTGGCCCTCGAACGCGTAGCCGGCCGCGACCGTCGCCTCGAGCGGGGTGGGTGCCGCGGCCTCGGCGGGCGGCACCGGGGTCGGGGCGGCCGCGGCAGCCGGAGGCGGAGCGGGGGTGACGGGCTCGACGGGCTGGGCGGGGACCGCGGCGTCGCCGGGAGTCGTCGTCATGCCGAGAGACTAACGAGCAGCGGAGGGGGCCCGTTTAGACTCCCGAGGTGATCTTCAAGCGCGTCGGCGAGGGGCGTCCCTACCCGGCCCACGGACTCACCTCCGCGGCGTGGGCGGCCCTGCCGCCGCGCCAGGTGCGTCTCAACGACCTGGTCACCACCAAGGACACGCTGCACCTGGTCGCCCTGCTCGACGAGGACGGCACCTTCTACGGCGACCTGTTCGCCCACGTCGTGCAGTGGCGCGGCGAGCTCTACCTCGAGGACGGGCTGCACCGCGCGCTGCGCGCGGCCCTGCACCAGCGCAACGTCCTGCACGCCCGCGTCCACCAGGTCCAGGAGGTGTCGTGACGCCACGCACGCTCGGCTACGTCCGCACGGCAGCGACGCTCGGCGTCCTGGCCCTGCTGCTCGTCCTCGCCGTCACCCAGGGCCTGAACGCCGTCTCCGAGCCGTTCCCCGAGAACGCCGACGCGCCGGTCTGCGAGGACAGCAGCATCAGCAAGGGCGACATCCTGCGTCCCGGCGGCGTCACGATCAGCGTGATCAACGCCGGCGACAAGCAGGGCCTGGCCCGCACCACCCTCGAGGCGCTGGAGAAGCAGGGCTTCGACGGCGGTGAGGTGGCCAACCAGCCCGAGCCGGGTGTCGTCGCCTCGCAGATCTGGTCGCCGGAGGGTCGCACCCCCGCCGTCCGGCTGGTGCTGACCTACCTGGGCGGCAACGTCCGTGTCATCCAGCGCGACGCCGGCGTCGCGGGCATCACCGTGGTCGTCGGTGACCAGTTCGCGGGCGTCCGCAAGGGCCGCTTCCAGGTCAAGGTCGGCCAGGACGGCACCGTCTGCGGGCCGGCCGACCTCGGCTGACCCCGCTCAGTCGCCCAGCCACTGGGCCAGTCGGCCCTTGGCGCTGACCTGCCGCAGCCGGTCCTCGGTGCGCACGCGGTGGCGCCGCGGCGTGACCACGAGCAGGTCGTCGCCGTGGCGCAGCACCGTACGCCGCTCGGGCACCAGGGTCTCGCCGTCGCGGATGACGAGGGAGACCGACGCCCCCTTGGGCAGCCGCAGCTCGCCGACCTCGACGCCGTGCAGGCGCGAGACCGGGCTGATGGTGATCTGCAGCAGGTCGGCCTGCACCCGCTCGAGCGGCGCTGCCTCGAGGTCGAGGTCGCGCGGCTCGGAGCGCCGGGTCACCTTGAGCACCCGGGCGACCAGTGGCAGCGACGGCGCGGTGATCAGCGTGTAGACCACGACCATCACGAAGACGATGTCGAAGAGCCGCTCGGCGTCGTCGACGCCCTCGCTGAGCGGGATCGTGGTCAGGACGATCGGGACGGCGCCGCGCAGGCCGGCCCACGACAGGAACGACAGCTCGCGCCACGGCATCGGCTGCACGACGCTGCTGACCAGCACCGAGACCGGCCGGGCCACCAGCGTCAGCAGCAGGCCCGCGACGAGCGCGAGGCCGACCACCTCGAGGCCGATCCGGCCCGGCGAGAGCAGCAGGCCGAGCATGACGAACAGCCCGATCTGGGCCAGCCACGCGATGCCCTCGGCGAAGGACCGGGTGGTCTGGCGGTGGGGCAGGTCGGCGTTGCCGAGGACCAGCGCCGCGACGTAGATGGCCGCGAAGCCGCTGCCGTGCAGGGCGGTCGTGGCGCCGTAGGCGAGGAAGGCGAGGCTGATGACGGCCAGCGGGTAGAGGCCCGACGACGGCAGCGCGACCCGGCGCATGATCCAGGCCCCGCCGAAGCCGACGGCCAGGCCCATCACGACGCCGAGCACGAGCTCGAACACGATGATGCCGACCATGCCGAGCACGCCGCTCTCGGCGACGGCGCCGGTGGAGATGAGCGTGACCAGGACGACGGTCGGGGCGTCGTTGAGCCCCGACTCGGCCTCGAGCGAGCCGACGAGCCGCTGCGGCAGCGGCACCACGCGCAGCACGGAGAACACCGCGGCCGCGTCGGTGGGCGAGCAGACGGCCCCCAGCAGGATCGCCAGCTCCCAGGGGAGACCGAGGAGGAAGTGGGCACCGACGGCGACGACGGCCCCCGAGACGGCCACACCGAGGGTCGCGAGCGAGAGTCCCAGCCGGATGCTGGGCCGCATCTCCCGCCAGTCGGTGGTGAGGCCACCCTCGGCGAGGATGATCGCCAGCGCCCCGAAGCCGAGCGCGTGGGCCAGCTGGGCGTCGTCGAACGGGATCGCGAAGGGTCCGCCCTCAC
>JAOPXU010000391.1 GCA_025964985.1 Nocardioides sp. | reverse complement strand
GGTGGCCGCGGTGGTCGCCGAGCAGGCGGCCCAGGACGCAGCCGCCCTGCGCTACCGGACCGACGCCGCGGCCACCCGCGTGCGGCGCGCGGCCGAGGAGGCCGCCCTCCTCGTCCACCACAGCGAGCCCGACCCGATCAGCCACGGCGCCGTGCAACGAGCGGCGCAGGTCGCGGCAACCGTGGAGGCCACCGCCCACCGCGTCGCCGAGGCCGAGGCGGAGTCGGCGGACCTGGTCGCCCAGGCCGTGGCAGCGAGGGCGGCAGCCGTCGCGGCCACCGGGACGTCGTTCGAGCGCGAGGTCGCGGCGGAGGTCGCTGCGACCGCAGCGGCCGTGCAGTCCCTGGCCGTGGAGGCGGCCGCCCTGCTCCTGGCCGCCTAGCGTCCGGGCCGTCGTCCGCGAGCGCGCAGGGACGCTCGCCACAGGGTGTGGTGGGACGTTCGCCGGCAATTCCGCCCTGAACCCCTACAGTGAGCCCATCGTCAGCCCCCCATCGACAGGTCGTTCCATGCGCCTCCCCCCTGTCCCGTCCCTCCGACCGCGGTCCGTTCTCGCTCTCGCCGGTGCCGGCGCACTGGTGGCACTCGCCGCAGCCCCGGGCATGGCGGCCGAGCCCGTCGCCCAGTCCGACGCCACGGCCCTCGTCCTGACCGTCGCCAGCACCCCGACCGACAGCGGCACCGTCAAGGCGGTCCACGACGGCCGGCGCGAGACCGTCACCGGCACGCAGGACCCGCTCATCACCGTGCTCGGCAACCAGCCGTTCATCAACGCAGGGACGCTGTCCCAGGACGCGACGGCCACCGTGGTCCAGCGCAACGGCCGCTCGGCCGCCTGTGCCGGCCTGGCCGGCGACGGCGCCACCCTGGTCTCGGTCGACGAGGGCTTCTGCCTGACGCCCGGCGACAACGCGACGATCAACGCCGGCACCTTTGAGCTCGGTGACGTCACCCTCATCCAGTCCGACCTGCTCGCCGGCCTCGACGCCCAGCTCCAGGCCCTGCTCCAGCCGCTGCTCAACCCGGTCCTCGGCGGGGCGCAGACCGCCGTGCAGACGCTCCTCACCGCGCTCGGCGACCCCAGCGTCGTCCTCGACCTGGGCACGGTCCAGAGCCAGTGCACCGCCACGACGACCGGTGCCGAGGGCGACAGCCAGCTGACCGACGCCGGCCTCTTCGTGCAGTTCCCCGCACCCGTCGGCCGCCTCGCCCTCGTCAACTTCCCGACCAACCCGCCGCCCAACACCAAGGTGCTCACCGACCTCGACGTCGTCCTCGAGACCATCAGCGACGGGCTCGAGACCCAGCTGACGACCACCCTCGGCGGCATCCTGGCCCCCCTCGGCGGCGCCGCCGACCAGATCGTCAACACGCTCAACGCCAACATCATCTCGGCCGTCGCCGACCAGCTCGGGCCGCTCGAGGAGAACATCCTCGACGTGACGCTCAACAAGCAGACCCGTGGCGACCGGTCGATCGAGGTCACCGCGCTCGACCTCAGCCTGCTGCCCGCCGCCGCCGACTTCGGCGTCGAGCTCGTGGGCCTCGAGATCGGCCGCTCCTCCTGCGGCACCAACAGCCGCTTCGCCCCGCCGACCGACCCGCCGGCCGACCCGCCGACGACGCCCGGCACGCCCAGCACCCCGGGCAACCCGGGCGGCCCCGACGTGCCGACCTCGGTGCCGGCCGGCGAGAGCAACGCCGCCTCCGTCACCACCGACGGCGCCATCAACGGCCAGATCGCCACTGTCGCGATCGTCGTGATGACCCTGCTCGCCGCGGCCGGTGGGATCCACACCTTCCGCCGGGTGCTCGGCAGCTGAGCGCCACACACCGCGACCTCGACGCCGCCGACCCCGCGAGCCCCGGCTCCGGGCGGCGGCGTCGGGCCGTCCTGCTCGTCGTCGTCCCGGCCCTGGTCGTCGCGGTGGTCTTCGCCGGCGGCGTGCTGACCGGACGCCGGCTCGTCGACACCCCGCCACCCTCCGCCGCACCGGCGCCGGTCGTCGAGACCGTCACCGTCACCCCGACCCCGACCCCGGAGCCGCCCGAGGACGAGGCCCCCGCGCCGGTCCCCGCAGCCCCCACCCGGCTGGTCGTGCCGTCCCTGGACATCAAGGCCCCGATCGTCGACATCGCGCTGGGCCCCGACGCCGTCCTCGAGCCGCCCGAGGACCCCGACGTCACCGGCTGGTGGGACGGCAGCGCTCAGCCCGGCGACACCGTCGGCCGGGTGGTCATCACCGGGCACACCGTCAGCAACGGCGGCGGCGCCCTCGACCTGCTGCCCGAGCTCGACTCGGGCAAGGTCGTGCTCGTCACCGAGACCGGGCGGCACCGCTACCGGGTCACCGACAACCTGGTCGTCAGCTACCGCGAGGTCGCCGAGCGCGCCCGCGACATCTTCGGCCAGACCGAGGAGTCACCCGGTGGTGCGCGGCTGATCCTGGTGACCTGCACCGACTTCAACGGCGAGTTCTACGAGAGCAACTCGATCGTGGTCGCCGAGCCGGTCTGACGCCGGCGTCAGCCGGTCGGGGTGCGGCACACGACCAGCCGGTCGGCCACCTGCCCGTCGCCGATGAGCCGGCCGACCAGCTCGGACTGCTGCTCGGCGACCCGGTGGCCGTCCTCCCGGCCGTGGTCGCGGCGGATGACGTCCTCGACCTCGTCGACGGCGCGCGACCAGTCGTCGGGCGCCGACGGCAGGTCGGCCACCCAGGCCTGGTCGACGACCTCCAGCCCCGCCCGGTCGAGGGCGGCGGCCAGCTCGGCCTCCGACGGGAACGAGTTGCCCTCGGGCTGCTCCTCGAGCCGGTCCACCCGGCGTACGAAGACGAGCAGGCCGACCGGCGCTCCGGGACGGACCACCCGGACGAGCTCGGCGAGGTGGCGGACCTTGTCGCCGACGGTGCACAGCACCCCGAGCGACCAGGCGGCGTCGAACGCAGCGTCGCGGTGGGGGAGGGAGGCGCCGTCGCCGACGACCACGGGACGGCCGAACAGCCGGGCCGCGGCCTGACAGGCACCCTCCATCGGCTCGACGAGGAACGGCTCGACGCCGGCGGCGCGGGCGGCGTGCTCCGCCGGTCCGCCGACGCCGGCACCGCTGTCGAGCAGCCGGTCGCCGCGGGTGAGGCCCATCCGGTCGACGAGCCAGTCGAGCGCCGCCGGGCTGCCGCTGCCGCGGCACGCCGCCGGGAGGGCGTGGTCCGGGCCCAGCTCTGCGACGGCGTCCGCCGTCCACGTCGCGTAGGTGTCGAACTCCTGCACCATGGCGTCGTCGCTCATCTGTCCTCCTTGATGCGCTGGCCGATCTCGACCTTGACCTGGGCTCCGTGGAACTCGTCGAAGGAGCTGCCGCGACCCGACAGGTTGACGCCCTCGACGCCCTCGATGGCCAGCAGCGCCCGCGCCTCCTCGACGGCGGCGTCGATGCCGGCCGCGCGCACGTCGGGGGCGGACAGGACCCGCTCGACGACGGCGTCGTCGACGTGGAGGCCCGGGAAGCGCTGCAGCACCCGCGCCGACCGCTCGTCGGTGAAGACGGCGACAGCGGCCACCACCGGGATCGTCAGCCCGAGCCCGCGCGCCCGGGCGACGTAGGAGGCGACCTGCTCCGGGGCGCTCACGTGGTTGAGGACCGCGACGTGGGCCCCGGCGCGCTGCTTCTCGACGAGGCGGCCCGGGCGCAGCTCGCGGGGGAACGCCTCCGGCGACTCCGGCACCGCCACCGCGTGGCCGCTCGCGGCGGCGAGGGCCGCGAGCTCGGTCCCCTCGAGGTCGAACACCTGCGTGACGCCGTCGCGCACGCCCGGGGCGCGCCCGTCACCGGTGACGCACAGGACGCCGTCGACGCCGGCCAGCCGCAGCCCGGCGAGCTCCTGCTCGAGGACGACCCGGTTGCGGTCGCGGCACGCCAGGGTCGTCCACAGCACGCCGCCGGCGTCGGTCACGAGCCGGGTCATGACCGTGGGCGGCCAGTCCGGGCGGTCCTGGTGCTCCCCGACGAGGAACGCGTCGCACGACCCGGCGAGCAGCCGGACCATGTCGCCGACCGCGTGCTCGTCGTACGGCGGCAGCGAGAGGTCGGTCAGGACGGCCCGGCCGGTGGCCAGGGCGTCCAGCAGCACCGAGGCGGGCGGCGACGACCCCGGACCGGGGCCCGGACCGGGCCACGGCACGGGCAGCGCACCGGTCGCGAAGGGGCACGGGTGCGGGCGCATCTCGCAGCTGCCGTCGTCGCGCACCCCGCCGCAGGGCCCGAAGGTCATCTGCTTGGGACACGTCTCGACGCCGGCGCCCACGGTCACCCGCCCGTCAGTGCGCCGCTCAGCCGGTCAGGCTGGCGTGCCACTCGTCGTGGACCTGCCAGTACTGGCGTCCCTGGACGTAGGTGTCGGAACGCTTCACGATCGCTCCACACCGGCGGCAGGTCAGCAACGAGCTCCGGAAGTCGTAACCGCGGTTCCACCACATGCGCTCGTCGTCGCTGCGCGGGGGCGTCGACCCGTCATCCACCTCAGGCATTCGATGACGCTAACCCACGCCCTCTAGCGGCTGAGCCGCGGCCCCGTCCGGAGCGACGGAAACGTGTGTCGGGCCGGGTCCCGGCGCGCCTGCGTCCGGGCGCTGCGAGGTGGCCCCTCGGTAGGCCCCGTGGGACTCGAACCCACAACCTAAGGATTAAAAGTCCTCAGCTCTGCCAATTGAGCTAGGGGCCCGCGGCGGCCCGACGACCCGTCGTACGACCGCGCTCCGCAGTATCGCAGGACGACCTGGCCGCCCCGTCACCCCGGCGTCGCGCGAAGTTCACACGCGTGCGCAGGATCGAGGGGTGGGAGGGCTTTTCCTCTGCGTCGCTGTTGGTAAGGTCGGACGTGCAACAGATGCAAGTTCCAGCTGGTTGATCGCCTGAGGAGTACGTGATCCAACGGCGTTTCTGGTTTGTGGTGTCATCCCATGGGTCGGAGCGACGTGTCACCGCACCTGTTGCGGGTCGCCGACGTGGCGGCTCTCGCCCCGACTAAGGAGATTTGAGCAATGGCTCAGGGCACCGTGAAGTGGTTCAACGCCGAGAAGGGCTTCGGTTTCATCGCGCAGGAGGACGGCGGCGACGACGTCTTCGTGCACTACTCGGCGATCCAGACCAACGGCTACAAG
>JAOPXU010000383.1 GCA_025964985.1 Nocardioides sp. | reverse complement strand
GGCAGCGACGGCAACAAGATGAGCAAGTCGCTGCGCAACTACCCCGACGTCAGCGAGGTCTTCGACCGCGACGGCGCCGACGCGATGCGCTGGTTCCTCATGTCGAGCCCGATCCTGCGCGGCGGCAACCTCGTCGTCACCGAGCAGGGCATCCGCGACTCGGTGCGCCAGGTGATGATCCCGCTGTGGAACAGCTGGTACTTCCTGCAGCTCTACGCCAACGCCGCCGGCGTCGAGGTGACCGGGTCGACCGACTCGAGCCACCCGCTCGACCGCTACGTGCTCGCCAAGGCCAGCCAGTACGTCGAGCAGATGACGGTCGCGCTCGACGACTACGCCGTCGCCGACGCGTGCGACGCGACGCGCTCGTTCCTCGACGTGCTCACCAACTGGTACATCCGGCGCTCGCGCGGCCGGTTCTTCGACGAGGACGCCGCGGCGTTCGCGACGCTGCACTCGGTGCTCGAGACGGTCTGCCGCGTCACCGCGCCGCTGCTGCCGCTGACCACCGAGGAGGTCTGGCAGGGCCTGACCGGCGGCCGCTCGGTCCACCTGACCGACTGGCCTACGTCCGACTCCCTGCCGGGCGACGACGCCCTGGTCGCCGCCATGGACCTCGTGCGCGAGGTCTGCTCGGCCACCTCGGCGCTGCGCAAGGCCGCCTCGTTGCGCAACCGGCTGCCGCTGTCGACGCTGACCGTCGTCGTCGACGATCCCCGGTCCCTGCACGGGTTCGAGTCGATCGTCGCCGACGAGGTCAACGTCAAGACGGTCCGGCTGCTGGCCGCCGACAGCGACGAGGCTGCGGCCTACGGCGTCGAGCAGAAGCTCACGGTCAACGCCCGCGCCGCCGGACCCCGGCTGGGCCGCGAGGTCCAGGTCGCGATCAAGGGCTCGAAGTCCGGTGACTGGGCGGTGGCCGACGACGGCACCGTCACCGCCGGAGGGCTCGCGCTGGTCGAGGGTGAGTACACGCTCGAGACCGTCGCCGGCTCGACCGACGCCGACGCCGCGGTCGGGGTCCTGCCCGGCGGCGGCTTCGTCGTGCTCGACACCGCCGTCACGCCCGAGCTCGCCGCCGAGGGCCTGGCCCGCGACCTGGTGCGCGCGGTCCAGCAGGCCCGCCGCGACGCCGGCCTCGACGTCTCCGACCGCATCGCCCTGACCGTCGGCGGCTCCGAGGCGGTGCTGGCCGCGGCCCGCACCCACCAGGAGCTGGTGACCGGCGAGACCCTCGCGACGTCGTACGACGTGGGGCCGGGCGGGTCGACCGAGGTCACCCTCGGCGACGGTGAGAGCGCCACGATCGGGGTCGTCCGGGCCTGAGGCCGCGCGGGCTCAGTAGCCCGTGCGGACCGAGGTCAGCTCGGCGGTCTCGAGGCGCAGGTCCTCGCCGGCCATCTCGGTGCAGCGCAGCGAGACGGGGGCCGAGGCGTCGGGCACGGTCACGACCTGCTGCAGGGTGAACTGGGTGTTCTCGCCCGGGTCGCCGTTGGGGGCCAGGGTGAGCCGGGCCTCGGTCAGCACCGTGCCGGCCTGGACGAGCCCGCAGCGGTTGGACAGGGCGGGCTGGCCGGCGATGAAGTTGTCGATGGTGCCGGTGGCGGTGACCAGCTGCGAGCCGGGCTGGATCGCGACCGTGCGCAGGGCGTCGCAGTCGGCGAGCGCGGTGTCGGTGCACGTCGGCAGCACGATGCCGCCGGGCGACGGCGCGGCGACGATCGAGGTGCGGCTCACGGCGCGCAGGTCGGCGCGGGCCAGCGACCCGTTCCTGACGTCGATGCTGGTGATCGTGCCGTTCTTGATGTCCTTGCCGGTGATCATCTTCGCCGCGGTGGCGGTGCCGGCGACGGACACCGTCGAGACGGCGGCGGTGAGCAGGAGGGCGGGCAGGAGGCGGGCGGTGTGGTTCATGACGTTCCTTCGGGGAGAGGAGCCGCCTCGTTGCGGCTCCGGTGTCCCGAACACTCGTCGCCCAGGCACCCCCTGCGCCTGAGGGGCCGACCCCCAACATCGCGTCTGGGGGTGTGCTGGGGGTCGGCTGGGTCGGCCGTCAGGCCGCGGGCGTGGGACGCGCCGGCCGGTCGGCCCGCCCGTCGGGGGTGAGGAAGCCGCCGTCGTCGAAGACGATGACGCCGTTGCACAGGCGGCGCCACCCCTGCTCGCTGTGGTCGGCGACGACGTGGTCGCCGGTGCAGTCGTGGTCGATGGCCCCGGTGTGTTCCGGGGAGCTGGTGCACATGGTGGTGCGTCCTTCCTGGGCGGGTCGTGGGTGGTCGTCCTGCCCAGGGAGAACACGCCGGCTCTGCGCGATCTTCCGCACCCCGCGGCGCGCTGGTTGACTGCCGACATGAGCCTCGTGACCTGGCAGGACCTCTGTCTCGACGCCCTCGACGTCGAGGCCCAGTCGCGGTTCTGGGCGGCGGTGAGCGGCCTCGACGTGGTCGGGCCGACCGAGCACCGCAGGCTCGAGGGACCGACCCCGCGCCACACCGTGTGGATCAACGCCGTCGACCGGCCCCACGTGGTGAAGAACCGCGTGCACCTCGACGTCTACTGCGCCGCGGTCGGCGACCTGGAGGCGCTCGGTGCCCGCGTGCTGGCGCCGGCCGAGGAGACCGGGCTGGCCTGGACGATGATGGCCGACCCCGAGGACAACGAGTTCTGCGCGTTCCTGCGCACCGGCGACGCGCTCACCGACTACCGGCTGCACGGCATCGGCGTCGACTGCGTCGACCCCGAGGCCCAGGCGAGCTGGTGGGGTGGGCTGTTCGGCGTCGAGGCGACCACCGAGCCCGAGGACGACTGGTGGACCCTCAGCGGGGTCGCCGTCGACGAGCGGATGACGATCGACTTCAACGCCGTCCCCGAGCCGCGCACGCAGCCCCACCGCGTCCACTGGGACGTCGTGGGCCGCGTCGACGAGGTGCTCGCCCGCGGGGCGACGTACCTGTGGGAGCGGCCGCGCTGGACGGTGCTGGCCGACCCGGAGGGCAACGAGTTCTGCGTGTTCCCGCCGGACTGACCCGGGCCGGCCGGAGCAGGTCAGCCCGCGAGCGTCAGTGCGCGCCCGTCGGGGGTGAGGTAGCCGCCGTCGTCGAAGAGGATGACGCCGTTGCAGAGTCGGCACCAGCCCTGCTCGCTGTGGTCGGCCACGACGTGGGCCGAGCAGCAGCTCTCGGAGGTGGTGTCAGGACATGCGGGTGAGTGGGTGCACATCGTTGTGCTCCTTGCCGTGTGGATGACGGATTGGATCGTTCACAGTGGTGGGTCCCATGTAACGCCTGTTGCGGGGCTCATGGGGGCAGATCGGCACATTCGGCACGGATCTGTGGAGATCCACCCCGCGGAGCGCGCGCCCGAGCGGCTGGTTGACTGGCGCCCATGCAGCTCGACCTCTCCGCGGACGCCGTCACCCTCACCCGTCAGCTGGTCGACATCGAGTCGGTCAGCCAGGACGAGCAGGCCATCGCCGACGCCGTCGAGGCCGCACTCACCGGCCTCGCCCACCTGACCGTCGTACGCCGCGGCAACACCGTCGTGGCCCGCACCGACCTCGGGCGTGCCGAGCGCGTGGTCATCGCCGGCCACCTCGACACGGTGCCCCTCAACGACAACCTGCCCAGCCGTCTCGACGAGGAGGCCGGGCTGCTGCACGGGCTCGGCACCTGTGACATGAAGGGCGGCGACGCGGTCATCCTGCGGCTGGCCGCGACCGTGCCCGAGCCCGCGCGCGACGTCACCTACGTGCTCTACGAGTGCGAGGAGATCGACTCGGAGTTCAACGGGCTCAACAAGCTCTCCCAGAGCGACCCCGAGCTGCTCACCGCTGACTTCGCGATCCTGATGGAGCCCTCCGACGGCGTCGTCGAGGCCGGCTGCCAGGGCACCCTGCGCGTCGAGGTCCGCACCGCGGGGGAGCGGGCCCACTCGGCGCGCTCGTGGAAGGGCGTCAACGCCATCCACGGCGCCGCCGACGTGCTCGCCCGCCTGCAGGGCTACGAGGCGCGGCGCCCGGTGATCGACGGTCTCGAGTACCACGAGGGTCTCAACGCCGTCGCGATCAGCGGCGGCGTCGCCGGCAACGTCATCCCCGACGAGTGCGTGGTCGAGGTCAACTTCCGCTTCGCCCCCGACCGCAGCGAGGCCGACGCCGAGGCGTTCGTCCGCGACTTCTTCGACGGCTACGACGTCCGCCTCACCGACACCGCGCCGGGCGCCCTGCCCGGCCTCGACCGGCCGGCGGCGCAGCAGTTCGTCGAGGCCGTCGGCGGCCGGGTCAACCCGAAGTTCGGCTGGACCGACGTCGCCCGCTTCACCGTCCTCGGCGTGCCGGCCGTCAACTTCGGACCCGGCGACCCGATGCTGGCCCACAAGCAGGAGGAGTTCGTGCCGGTCGCCCAGATCGAGCACTGCGAGCAGGTGCTGCGCGAGTGGCTGGGCGGCCCGGCGGTCGGACCGACGGGAGGCGACGCGTGAAGTCGAAGCAGAAGGGACCGGTCATCCAGCGGCGCGACCAGGTCGACGGCACCACCACCGACCAGCGACTCCTCGACACCCGCGGCCCCAGCGACTGGGTGCACACCGACCCGTGGCGCGTGCTGCGCATCCAGGCCGAGTTCGTCGAGGGCTTCGGCGCTCTGGCCCACCTGGGACCCGCCATCTGCGTGTTCGGCTCCGCGCGGACCCCGGCCGACCACCCGTCGTACGCGCAGGGCGAGGAGGTCGGCCGCAAGCTCGTCGAGGCGGGCTTCGCGGTCATCACCGGCGGCGGACCCGGCGCGATGGAGGCCGCCAACAAGGGCGCCAGCGAGGCCGGCGGGCTGAGCGTGGGCCTCGGCATCGAGCTGCCCTTCGAGTCCGGCCTCAACGGCTGGGCCGACGTCGGCATCAACTTCCGCTACTTCTTCGTCCGCAAGACGATGTTCGTCAAGTACAGCCAGGGCTTCATCGTGCTGCCCGGCGGCCTCGGCACCCTCGACGAGCTGTTCGAGGCGTTGACCCTGGTGCAGACGCAGAAGGTCACCGCGTTCCCCGTCGTCCTGCTCGGCACCGCCTACTGGTCGGGCCTGCTCGAGTGGCTGCGCGGGACGGTCATGGCCGACGGCAAGATCTCCGCTGCCGACCTCGACCGGCTCGTGCTGACCGACGACGTCGACGAGGCGGTCGCGCTGATGACCGCCGCGCAGGGCGAGGGCGCATGACCTGGTTCTTCGGCATCGTCGTGGTGCTCGCCATGGGCGGCATCGCGCTGGTCGCCGCCGGCCGCGGCACCCCGATGGCCGACGAGTACGACGACCGGCCGGACGCGCTGGTGCCCGCCACCGGCGACCTCGCCGCCGCCGACGTGCGCCGGGTGCGCTTCTCGCTGGCCTTCCGCGGCTACCGGATGTCCGAGGTCGACGCCCTCCTCGCACGGCTCGCCACCCAGCTCGAGGGGGAGGCGGACCAGGAGCCGGCCACCGAGCGCGCCGAGCCCGCCGAAGCGT
>JAOPXU010000368.1 GCA_025964985.1 Nocardioides sp. | reverse complement strand
GCCGTTGAGCAGCGAGTCGAGGACGACCGGCACGTGGCCGGCCTCCTCGAGGGCCTTGGCGGTGGTCGAACCGATGTAGCCGGCGCCGCCGGTGACGAGGACCTTCATCCCGTCAGGCTAGCGGCGTGAGCCGGTCAGCCGACAGCGTGCTCGGGGTCGGGGTCGGAGACGACCTCGAGCTCGGCGAGGAGCTCACGCATCAGCTCCGCCTCCACCCAGGCGCGTGTCGAGGCCTCGGCCAGGACGTCGACCGCATCGGGCTCTGCGCCGCGGGCGAAGGACCGACCCACGGCGACCGCGAGGGGAAGAGGCAGGAGGACCCAGGAGGCGACAGCCACGAGGACACAGAGAATCGTCACTCCACCATCGTGGAGGCAGCGCATGCGTCGGACCATGGCCCGACCAGGCCCTCTGTCTGTCCGTCCGGGCCATGTCCACCTGGTCAGGACCGCGAGAACGACGTCCGCGCGCCGCCGACGACCTCCCTCCGGTCGTCGGCAACGCGTCGTACGTCGTGCGGACCCGTCAGGCGGCCAGGTCGTAGACCGAGCGATCTCGTCCGGTCGGCTCGTCGGCACTCCGTGCTCCGATCGCCCGGCCCACCGCGACCGCGAGCGGCAGCGGGACGACGCACCAGGCCAGGAGGCCGGCAAGGATCAGGAGCAGGGTCATGTCGACGAGTGTGCCGATCGAGCGGCACCCGCCGGCAGGGGTGGGAGGCCGGGACCTGATGGTCCGTTGTGACTAGGGACGGACGCCGACCGGCCCGCGGTCAGGACGAGGCGAACCGCAGGACCAGCTCGGGAGCGGTCGGGTCGTTGGGGCTCGTGTGCTGGTCGGCGTTCCCATCGGTCGTCGGCTCGGTGGGGCCGGCGCCATCCAGGTGTCGGCGCGCCGCCAGGGAGATCTCCACGACGATGGGGTCGCCCTGCTCGTCGTGCCCGGCGAAGTTGTTGGCGTGCACCCACACCACGGCCAGCTCGTCGGCTGCGTCCAGGAACCGGGTGATCCGGTCGGCCATGAGGTCGACGTCGTGGAACTCCAGGACGACGAACGCGAACCGCCGCTGGTGCTCGACCAGCTGGTCGAGCAGTCGGTACTCCCAGCCCTCGATGTCGATCTTGAGGCCGAGCTCGACGTCGCCGACCTCGGCGAGGATGGTGCGCAGCGACACGCTGCCGGGTCGGTCGAAACCGACCATGGTCCGGCGGTGCTCCGCGTCGGGCCGAGCGAAGAACGAGCGGTAGCGGCGTACGTCACCGACCTTGCCCCATCGACGGCGCAGCACGTTCTTGAGGGTCTTCTCGGCCCAGAACTCCCCGTCGACGGTGTGGTCGAAGCACAGCACCGAGCCCTGGGTGGCGTCGAGGTAGTCCGACTCGAAGCTCCAGTCGTCGTTCAGACCCATGCTGACCAGCCTTCGGGCCCGGCCGAGAGCGGCCCGCGGCAGCACGTAGCCGCCGTCGTGGGGAGCGCCCAGACGGACGAGGTCGGCGCACGGCACGGGACGCCAGGACGAAGGAAGGACCACGACGGGCTCCAGGGGGTCAGGGGACGGGTAGGGGCGGCAGGGGTGGACGGGGGTCCGCGGGACCGCGAAGCGCTCGCGCGAAGGCGGTCCCAGTCTGTTCGAGGCGTTCGAAGAGCGCGGAGGTGGCGCCGACGGCTGGGACGGCCAGCCCGATCCGGTTCGCTGTGCGCGCACGGAGGTGTCGGGCCTCGACCCCGCCCCCCGCCGACAGTACGTCGAGAAACCGCTCGATGGTCGGGCGGTCGACGAGCATCTCGCCGGGGAGCCAATCCATGATGTCGGGCGGGTGCACGCCTCGTCCGGACCGGTAGGCCTCGTGGTCGGGGAACACGAATCCGATGGGCCTGTCGAGCAGCAGGTAGTCCGTCCAGACGCTCGAGGCGTCGGTGAGCAGGCCGACCGCCGCGCCCAGCAGCTCGTAGAGGGCCACGCCCCGCCCCTGCAGGAGGTCGTCCGTGAGTCCGACCGCGCCATCCAGGTCACGGAGCTCCGCGTCGAGCGGGTGGGCCTTGACGACCAGTCCGATACCACGCTCGCGACACGCCTCAGCGACCGAGACCGCGAGCGAGCGGAGGACCTCGGCGCTGTCCGGCGCTGTGCTGTCGCTCCACCCGGACCCACCGGTGCTCGTGCGGAAGGTCGGCATCCACAGCACGAACGGCGCTGTGACGCCGAGACCGGCCAGGGCCGCCTGGTCCAGGGGACGCGCGAAAGCGTCCACCCGCGGGTTGCCGCTGTAGACCACGCGATGCCGGGCGACACCGCTGAGGTCGGCGTAGTACTCCCCCCACACCCGCGCGGCGGACACCAGCAGGTCCGCTGCCGGTCCCCGCGGCGTGGGCCCCAGGAGCAGCCCCTGCGGCATCGTCTTCATCCCAGATCCGTGCCACAGGTTGACCGTGAGCTTGCGCGGGACCGTGCGCGGCATCCCGAAGGCGCCGTGGGTGATGAAGACGGCCTCGGCCGTCAGGTAGGCCAGGACCCCGGCCCGTGAGTAGCGGGGCTGCCGTTCGGCAGAGGCCAGCCCCTGGGCGACACAGAAGGCGTCGGAAGGCCCGTCGAGCCACACGACGCGTCCGGAGTAGTCCGACAGCAGCCGCCGGACGACCTCGACCGCGTTGCCCTCGGTCGGGACGCCGCTGATCACGACGGCGACGCGGCGCGCCGGGAGAACGAGACGGAGGAGCCGGACCAGGGTCGCCGCGACCTCGACCTTGAGAAAGCCCGCCACGCCGCTTCCCTGGCGCTTCACCGTCCGGTCGAGCACAGGGCCCGCACCCCCTCGACCGTCGCCGCCCAGGTGCTGTCAGACGGCACCGCGACCGCGGACCGCCCACCGACGAGCGCCTCGCTGATCCGAGCCGCCAACGCATCGGGGTCCGGCCCGGCCTCGAGGACCCGGTCGCCGTGTATCTCCGCGAGCCCGCTGTCGGCGGTGACGACGCACGGGACACCGAAGTAGCCGGCCTCCGCGACCGGGAGTCCGAAGCCCTCGTCGGACGAGGCGAGCACGACGACGTCGGCAGCGCGCACGAGGTCCTGGTAGACCTCGGCCGCCACGAAGCCCGGCAGCTCGACGCCGTCCAGGCCCAGGGTTCGGGCACGGTGTTTCAGCTCCGCGGCGTAGGCGTCGCGTGCCCCGAGGACGACGAGCCGGACGTCGCGGCCGGTACGGGCCACCGCGTCCAGGACCAGCTCGGGCCGCTTGTTGGGGAAGTGTCCGAACGTCAGGACCAGGGGAGGTCCGTCGCCCGCGTCCCTTGACGAGCGCGCGCTCGTGGCCCAGCGTCGAGCGTGGTCACGGCCGTTCTCGATCAGCCGGGCCCGGGCACGTGGGGCGAAGCGCACCGTCTCCCGGTAGGTCTTGCTGGAGATCACGACCGTTGCGCCGGCGTGCTCGAGGGACCACTGCCACGACCGGCGGTAGAGCCGCTGGCCCCGGGAGAACTCCTGCGGACTGACCCTGTGGCGCCAGTCGTGGACGGTGCAGACCCGGCGTGGGCGCGGGAAGATCGGGCTGACCACGCTGCTCACCGAGACCAGCGCATCGGCGCGCCAGCGCCGGGCGGCGAGGCCGCTGACCACCCACTGGCCCCAGATCCGCGACCTGGTGCCCTCGTCTCGCACCCGCACCTCGGTACCGACACCGGCGTGTGCGCGGACGAACGGGTAGCCGATGACCAGTAGCTCGTCCTGCGGGTACGTCTCGCGCCACGCCGCGACGAGCTCGTCTGCGTAGGACCGCATGCCGCCCGAGCTCGTCGGCGCACCGAGGGTGTCGATCGCGATCCTCACCCGGCCGTCACCGTCCGGCGTCGACCGGAGGACTAGGGACGAGGTCCCAGAACTCGTCGACCCAGCGCTCGAGCGAGTAGGGCGCCAGCCGTTCGGCCGGGGGGGCCGTGTCGTCGGCGACGAAGCGACGTACCTCGTCGAGGTCCCAGGCCGCTCGGTCCTCGGGCAGCACGAGCACCCAGCGAGGGTCGTAGAGCGGCTCGTCCCGGACGTTGGCGTTGGTGGTGATCAGCTTCGTGCCGGCCGCCAACACCTCGAAGGTACGGATGGTCAGGCCGGACTGGCCGGTGCGCTGGGCGTCGATCACCGCCCGTGCGCGCGAGAAGCACCGGGCCACGTCGGAGCGGGTGAGCTTGGTGAAGGACACGTCGGACGTCGGGATGCGGCGGATGGTCTGGTCGCGCAGGCGCGTCAGCTCGTGGTGCCAGCGTGCCGGGGAGTAGAAGAAGTAGTCGTGGGTGGCACCTGCCGGAGCCAGGGCTTGGCACACGCCGTACCGGTCGGAGTGCAACGTACCGACGAAGGCGAGGTCGATGGCGCGTTCCGCCAACGGCGGGCCGGGGGCGAAGTCCTGGGTGTGGAACAGCGGCTTGTAGCGAAGACCCTCGACGCGGGCGACGTCGTCGCGGTCGAAGCTGAACGCGTGGTCGACGTGGGGCAGCAGCTGCCGTCCGCGTGGGCTGTTGGCGAAGGAGTCGAAGGCGTAGAACACGAAGACGCAGCGAGGGTTCATCCGCCTCAGCCGCTCGAGGAACTCGAGGGGCACCACCTCGGCCTTGATCACGAGCACGAGGTCGAGCGTGCGTCCCTCGAGGTCGCGCAGTGCCTGCCGGTAGTGGCGTCGCAGTCGGGTGGCGATCAGGGCGGGGGCCACCCGGGCCGAGGCCTTGACCCACGACGAGTTGCTCGGCCGCTCGTCGAGCAGCGTCGCCCTCCGCCCGCGGGACGCGAGCTCGGCCACCACGCACTCCTCGTAGCCGAAGAAGCTGGGGGTGACGACGAGGACCTCGCCCTGGGTGCTCTCGGTGTCCATCAGGCCATCAGCTTCCGCTCGCGCATCTCGTCGAGCGACCTGCGGTAGCCGTCGGGCGAGACCGGGTCGAAGCCTTCCGCCCACGCAGCGAACCGCTCGACGCCCTGACGGAACCCGGTCCTCGGGGTGAAGCCGAGCTCGGCCTCGAGTCGCCCGGTGTCCGCCCAGTTGTGGCGGATGTCGCCGGCGCGGAAGTCGCCGCTCACGGCGTACGACGCGGGTCGGCCGAGCACGCACCCGAGCGTCTCGACGACCTCGAGCACGGTGAGCGGGACACCGGTGCCGACGTTGTAGACGTGCTGGCCGCCGATGTCACAGCGCACTGCTCGCGCTGTCGCCTCGACGACGTCGTCGATGTAGACGAAGTCGCGTGACTCCAGACCGTCCTCGAAGACGTTGATGTCGGCGCCCCGCTGGATGAGCGAGGTGAAGATCGACAGGATGCCGGTGTAGGGGTTGCTCAACGACTGCCCCGGGCCGTAGACGTTCTGGTAGCGCAACGCCGTGGCGTCGACGCCCAGCGCTGCGCACCCGACCAGGACCATCTGCTCCTGGGTCGACTTGGTGATGCCGTAGATCGACGACGGGTGGATGCGGGACCCCTCGTCGGTCGCGGTGGCGACGAGGGCCTCTCCCCCGGGTCCGACCGGGTCGAAGCGACCCGACAGCATCGCCGCTCGGTCGCGGGCCGGCGGGTGGTGCGCGACCCCCGCGCTGTCGACGTAGCGCCCCTCGCCGTAGATCGAGCGTGAAGAGGCGACGACCACCCGGCGCACGGAGTGCGTGCTGTTGGCCAGCAGGTCCAGGAGGTGGGCAGTGCCGGTGACGTTGACGTCGCAGTAACGCGCCACCTCGTACATCGACTGGCCCGTGCCCGTCTCGGCCGCGAGGTGCACCACGACCTGCTGGCCGTCGTAGGCCGCGTCCCAGGCGGCGCGGTCGCGCACGTCCCCCTCCACGAACCGCACCAGGTCACGCAGCTCAGCCGTCGCGGTCTCGCGCCCCGAACCAGCAGAGTGGATCTGCGGGGACACGTTGTCGAGCACCGTGACCCCGATGCCGGCCGCGACGAGGTGCCGGGCCAGCGCGGACCCGATGAACCCGGCTCCACCACTGATGAGGACCGCATCGGCCATCGTGTCGCTCCTGTCCAGGTGGTTTGAGGGGGGTGAGGAAGACCACCTGGCGTCTCCCGCGGGCGCAGACTCTACTCGCGACACCGTGTCGGCGCAGCGCTTCAGGCCAGTGGTCCTCCGGGGGCCGCCGGCGGGCGCAGGAGCAGCCCCCACATGACGACCATGTAGGCGATGGACCCGCTGGCGACCGACCAGGCGACATCGGCCGGACTGTCGAAAGGGGCCAGCCACAGCGCCACAGCGAGGCCGGCGACCGTCGAGAGGAAGCGAGCGGCCCCGATCGCGAGCGAGCGACCGCCAGCCCGCAGGTAGGCCGACGGCAGCATGACCGCCATCAACGAGCCGTGGTTGGTCGCGAACCCCAGGACCGCCGCCCACGACAGGCCGACGAAGCTCGGCAGCACCAGGGAGTAGAGAGGCGTCCGGGTCAGGGCCAGCAGCACCAGGCAGGTGGTGAAGACGACCACGACGCTCGCCGCGAACATCAGCTGGCCTCTGCGGTCGAGTCGTCCTGACGCCGCTCGTCGGTAGACGAGGCGACGGGCCGCCAGCCCGACGACCGTGACCGGGCCGAGCAGGGTCAGCGCCAGCCGCGCCTCGGAGGCATCACCCGGCGAGCCCTGCGCCCGCGCGAGCGCCAGGGCGACGACCAGCGGGACCCCGGCGAGCGCGGCGTCGAGGAGGAGTGGTGACGCCTGCCGCCGGTCGGACCACAGCGAACGCAGCCCGGAGCCGACGGTGGTGCGGGACCACCCCAGCGTCGCGGCGAACACCAGCCAGAAGACACTCCCCGAGGCCCACCAGACCACCGGGAGCCAGCCCTCGTCCAGGGGCGACACCGCTGCGCCCACCACGAGGACGACCTGGACGACCAGGACGAGGCCGTCGCGCTTGAAGTAGGACATCGACTGCTGGGTCTCGGAACTGAACCGGGCGAAGTCCCACGCGACGTAGGGAAGCGCTGCGAGCGAGCAGACGGCGAGCGGCACACTGCCCAGAGCAGCCGCGACGCCGACCTGGGCCAGGACGATGACGAGCCCCAGGATCCGCGCGCTGGCCAGGCCCTCGGCGAACGTGCGACGCCCCACGAGGACCCGCTCGACGCCGACGGCTTGCCCGAGGCCCACGAGGAACGCCGTGATCGTGATCCACACCGAGTAGTCGTCGAAGTCCTGCCGACCGAGGACCGCGGCGAACAGCAGCACCTGGACCAGGGTGCTGACGCTGGTGACGGCCTGGAGCAGCACGGCCCCCGAGCGACCCCCGCCGCCGCCACCGGCGTCCGGAACGCTCGTCGGCGCGGATGACGGCAAGTCCGTTGGCACCGCCCGAGGCTAGCCCCCGGAAGCCCGCAGGTGTGCGCAATCCGTCCGCGCCCCCGTCGCCGCCGGTACGATCCGCCGGTGACACCACTGGCAGTCATCACGGCGCTCGCGATCGCCTGCTGCCTCCCGGACTGGCGCAACCGGTTCCCATGGCTGCTCGGCGCGACCCTGACGCTGCCCATCACGGCAGCGGTCGCCGTCCCCGGTCTCCAGCTGACCCCGTTCTTCATAGTTGCGCTGGTGCTGTCCCTGTTGGTCGGGTGGGCCTGGTTCCGACAGCGCATCGCCCTGTTCAGCTGGCCCGGCTCGACGCTGCTGCTCGCCTTCTCCGCGTGGACCGCCGTCATCACGCTCGCCGGTCCGGCGCTGTGGGCCGGCATCACGGTCATCAACAACCGGGCCGAGGCCGGAGGTGTCCCGGCCCCGGTGGCCCTGGCCTACACCGGATCGAACGTCGCCCAGCCGGCGTACCTCGCCCTGTCCGTCGTCATCATCTGCTTCCTGGCCTCCCGCCCCCAGCTCTCGACGCACATCCTGCTCCCGGGGCTCGTCGGCTCGATGGGCCTGAGCTTCTGGCGGCTGCTCTCGGACCGGGCGGGTCTCTGGTTCCCTACGTCGCTGGTCGACTCCGGCACCTACGGCTACATCGACATCAACACCGCGACCGCCTACCGGTTGCGCGGAGTCTTCACCGAGCCGTCGACCTTGGCCCACTACGCCACCGCCGCCCTCGCCCTCTGCCTCGTGATGCTCTACTCCGGTCAACGGTTCCGTGCGGTCTACGGACTGCTGGCCGTCGTGTCAGCCGTCAACATCGTCTTCGCCCAGTCCGGGACCGCCCTGGTCGGAGGCTTGGCGGTGCTCGGGCTCACGTCGGTGATGCTCACCGTCCGAGCCCTCCGGACCGGCCGCGGCCTGAGCCACCTGGCGGTCGCCGCGTGCTTCACGGGCGTGGCCGTGCTGGTGTTCTTCCCGGTCATCCTGGAATACGCCTCGAACCTCTTCAGCAACAAGGTCGACAGCGACAGCTACGAGCGGCGCACCGCGTCCGACGTCTACTCGCTGCAACTGTTCGTCGACGTCTACGGCACGGGGGTCGGCCTGGGCAGCAACAAGCCGTCGAGCCTGTGGCCGATGCTCCTCAGCACGGTCGGGGTCGTCGGGACGGTCCTCTTCGCTGCCGTGTGCGTCACGCTGGTCTGGCGAGCGGCCCGGACGACCACGTGGCTGGGCGCCGCGACGGTCGTGACGTCGGTGGTCGTCACCAAGAGCGTCGCTGGGTCCTTCCTCTGCGAGCCGTTGCTCGTGCTCGGTCTGGCGTGCTGCGCCCACGCCGCCGCCCGAGGACGGCCACAGAAGCCTGGCTACGACCAGACTCCGGGCCGCCATGACCACCTCCACCACCGCGGATCGCTGCGCTTCCCAGTCGTCGCCGCCCCCGGAGAGCGACCGCACGACCTGGACGCACCGTCGACCGGTCGATGACCGAGACGTACTACCCGGTCCCGCTGGTCCGCACCTGGTCTGCTGCGCCGGCCAGGGCGGCGAGCACCACGTCCGCCAGCTCCTTCGCGTAGGCCTCGGTCAGGTGCACCCCGTCGGCGTAGACGGGCGTGCTGCCGACGAAGGCGGGGCAGGCGTCGTCGACGCAGAACCAGTCCCGACTGTCGACGTAGACAGCCCCGGCCTGCTCGGCGAGCTGGCGTTCGGCCTCGGCGACGACCTCGTAGGGCTCGGGCACCTGCGCCACGCAGGCGCGCGGCCGGGCTGCCGGGGCACGGCAGACCTGGAGGTCCTCGCCGCCCGGCGGCGGCGCCAGCACGACTGCGAGGCGAGCCGAGGGCACGAGCTCGTCCAGGGACTCGAGGTAGCCGGCGAGCACGTCGTCGACGGCGTCGTCCGTACCGGTCGCGACCACCCGGGCGCCGGCCCGCCACGAGCTGGTCAGGACGAGGACGTCGGGAGCTCGGCGCCGCACCTCGGCCCAGACGGAGGCGCGGTAGGCGTCGCACTCCGGGAAGGGACGACCGTCGGCGCGCGTGACCGGCGCGTTCCACACGGGGCAGCCGTCCAGGACGAAGGGTCTGACGAGGAACCTCTCACCGAGGGCCGCGCGGATGGCCGGCACGTACCCGGCCGCCGCGTCGTCACCAACGACGACGACTGTGTCCCGACTGCCGCTCGGCCCGAAGTCACAGGGCTCCGGGTCGCGCACCGGCCGGTCGAGGCACCCGTTGCGCATCGCCGACTCCGCCCACGCCGCAGTGCCGCCGGGCGACGGCTGCAGCTGCGGGAACGCCCTGGCGGACAGGGCGGCGGCCAGACGGGCCTGGACTCGCTGCTCAGGTCCTCGTCGGCGATCGGGAGGGGACGGTGCGGCCGTGGTGGGCGCCGGCGATCCCAGCCCGGGGACCGCGCCCGTCGAGGCACCCGGGCCGTCCGCTCCTGTTGGAGCGTCGCCGCCCCGGCTGACGGCCATCGCCACCAGCGGGACGGTGAGGGCGAGTGCGACCACCAGCAGCACGTTGGCCAGCCGCCCACGCCCTCGCGGAGCGGGAGGGCGCTCGCGGCGCTGCCACGGCAGTCGGAGGTTCGTCGGGAGCACGGACGAAGACTACGAGCAAGACGCCGCCCTGGTCGCGACCTGCGACGACGCGCGCTGCCGCAGCGATGTACCCCGGCAGCCGGTCGGCATCACTACAGTGACCCGAGCGCTGAGCGCCCCCTGCCTTGCCCCGCTCCGAAAGTGACGTCCCGAGATGCTCGAATTCCTCACCACCCTCGCTCGGCGATGGCGCGTGGTGGTCACCTTCGTGGTGCTGGGCGTGGCCGCTGCAGCGCTCTTCACCAGCCAGGTGGCGTCCACCTACCGAGCCGAGTCGCAGCTGTTCGTGGCGCTCGCGTCGTCCGGCGGGTCGGCCGACGCGCTCGCGCAGGGCGAGCTCTTCTCGGTCAACCGCGTCAAGTCCTACCCCGACATCGCCGAGAGCCCGCTGGTGCTCGTCCCGGTCATCGAGCAGCTCGGCCTCGACCTCAGCGTCGACGAGCTGGACGACAAGATCACGGCGGAGGCGGTGCCGCAGACGGTGCTGATCTCCATCACGGTCGCGGACGAGTCGGCCGAGCGCGCGGCCGAGATCGCCAACGCGGTCTCGTCCCAGTTCACGGGCGTCGTCGAGTCCCTCGACCGGATCGACGAGGACGCCGAGTCACCCGTCAAGGTCACGGTGATCCGCCCGGCCACGGCACCGTCGCGGGCCAGCACGCCGATCCCCGCCCTCAACCTCGCCGTGGGACTGCTCGCGGGTCTCGGTCTCGGGATAGCCGGGGCGGCCGTGCGCGAGTCCCTCGACACCTCCGTGCGCGACGAGGACGACGTGACCGAGTCGACCGGCCTCGCGACCCTGGGGGTCGTGCCCATCAGCTCCGCGATCCTGGCCGAACCCGTGCTTGAACCGGGGTCCACCGACATCGTCTGGGCAGAGTCCTACCGCAAGCTGCGCACGAACCTCTCCTACCTCGACCCCGACAACCCCCCTCGCTGCCTGATGGTCACGAGTGCGCTCCCGGGCGACGGCAAGACGGTGACTGCCACCAACCTGGCTGCCTCGCTCGCCCAGGGCGGACGCTCGACCGTGCTCGTCGAGGCCGACCTGCGACGCCCGAGCCTGGCCAGCCTCCTCGGCCTGTCACCGGACGTCGGCGTCACCACCGTCGTCTCGGGCAAGGCCACCATCGCGGAGGTGGTCCAGCACGCCGGGCCGGGGTTCGACGTGCTGACCAGCGGGCCGGTCCCGCCCAATCCCAGCGAGCTCCTCGGCTCCCAGACCTTCCGGGGCGTCATCGAGCAGCTGCTCGAGACCTACGACAGCGTCGTGGTCGACACGCCACCACTCATCGCCGTGACCGACGCCGCCGTGACGGCGATGGTCGCGGACGCCGTGATCGTGGTCTGCATGGCGCGGCGCACCAAGAAGCAGGAGCTGCGCAAGGCCATCGACGTGCTGGGAGCGGTCGACGCCCCCGTCGCCGGCGTCGTCCTGAACCAGGTCCCGATCGCAGGCAGGACCTACTACCAGTATTCCTACGAGTCCCACGACCGACCAGGTCGCCGAGCCAGGGCCTGAGGGTTCCTGCCCGTTGGTCCGCCACCCCCGAAGGAACCACCCGTGAGCAGCGAGTCCCCCGACCAGTTCCTGATCGGCCAGCACAACGCGATCCCGCCGACCCCGCGCGAGCGTCTGCGCCTCGCTGTGCCGGACGCGCTGGTGCCAGCCGTCGTGCGGGCCCGCGTCCGGACCAAGAACAGACGCAGCGGACCGCTCGAGACCGCGCGCGCCGAGATGGGCTTCCTGCTGTCCGAGGTGGCCGGCGACACCGAGATCGAGGAGGTCGCGCAACGCTACGTCGAGCGCGACACCTGGCGCTCGGAGCTGCGTTGGCACCCGAGGATGATCTGTCACCAGCCGGTCGAGGGGATCGCCCACCTGCGCACCGCGCGGGCCACCGGACGCGGAGTCGTGATCAGCTTCCTCCACCACGGCCACTACGAGGGGGCGGTCGCCTCGGTCAGCGCCGCCGACGCTCCGATCCACATCGCCCTCGCACCCGAGATGTGCGGACCCGACGCGCCGTCCTTCCTGCGTCAACACGTGCGTACCGGCTCCTCGACCGGGGGCATCGGCGTCAACGTCGCCGGCGGGGCGGGCGTGCTCGCGGGGCTCCTCCTGGAGGGCAACACCCTCGCTGTCGCGACCGACGTGCCCGGCAAGATGCCCGTCGACTTCCTCGGCAAGAAGCGTTACGGCTCCTCCGGCGCGGCCCGTCTGGCAGCCGGCACCAACAGCCTGGTCGTCGTGATGACAGCCCACCGCTCGGCTGACGGGAGCCTGGGCCTCGCCCTGCGGGAGCCGATCGAGCCGTCAGACTTCGCGACGCCGGAGGAGCTCGTCATCCACCTGCTGCACGCGCAGGAGGACGCCGTCCGCGCGTGGCCCGAGGGCTACCACCACCCGACGCTGCGCTGGGGCACTGCCCCGAAGGACGCTGTCTAGACCGCTGCGACGTTGGTCACACCGGAAGTACCCCCGGGCGTAACCCGGGGGCAGCAACGCCGTTGAGCGGGTACTCGTGCGCGTCGCTCGGGACGGCGCGCCTGTCCGCACCTGCTGGTGCGGGGTCCCCACTCGACCGAAGGCACCTGCTCCGTGACCCTCCTCCTCGACCCGCCCGCCGCACAGCCCCGGGTGGCCACCCGTGCCAGCCGAGCCTTGGGCTCACTCCCCGCGTGCGCCGTCCTCCTCGATCTCGTCCTGATCGTCGCCACCTGTCTCGTCGCCGTCCTGGCGCGGGGCGGGCTCGAGGTCCTCGAGCCGGCGTCGGGCGTGCCCCACTCCCTCGCCGTGACCGGTCCGTTGCTGGTCGCCACGTGGTTGATCGCCCTCGCGCTGGTCGGGAGCCACCAGCGCGAGATCTTCGGCGCCGGGTCGGACGAGTTCAAGCGCGTGGTCCGTG
The DNA here is from genome assembly GCA_025964985.1 of Nocardioides sp. Taxonomy (GTDB): domain Bacteria; phylum Actinomycetota; class Actinomycetes; order Propionibacteriales; family Nocardioidaceae; genus Nocardioides. The sequence continues at coordinate 4,436 of JAOPXU010000368.1, read as the reverse complement.
GCAGCACGATCACCGCTGCCGCGGTCGGGATCACCTGTTACCTGGCCAAGTACGACCTGTCGCGGGGCTTCTTCATCCTGGCCTTCGCAGTCGGTGTGCCGATGCTCCTGGTAGGCCGCGTCGCCCTGCGGGTGGCCCTGCGCAGCGCCCGGAGTCGCGGCGCCCTGGCCGAGCGGGTGCTGCTCAGCGGCACGGCTGTCCACGTCGACGAGATCGCGACCGTCCTGGCGCGTGAGGCCTACCTCGGGTACCGCGTGGTCGGCGCCCTGACCGACGACGGCCACCAGTTCACCCCTGGTGGCGTCCCCGTGGTCGGCCATGTCGACGATGTGCACCACGCCGTGCGGGAGCTCGACGCCGACGTCCTCTTCATGGCCGACAACTCGTTCGGCTCGAGTGCCCGGCTCCGGGAGATCGTCTACGACCTCGAGTCCGACGACGTCGCCGTCCTGGTCGCTCCCGGCGTCGCCGACATCAGCGGACGCCGCGTCAAGATGCGACCGACCGGCGGCCTCCCGCTCATCCACATCGAGAAGCCGCAGACCGCGGGCGCCACGCGGTGGGCCAAGCGGAGCTTCGACGTGGTCGGCGCCTCGATGCTGCTCCTCGCATTCGCGCCGATCCTGGCGATGGCGGCGTTCCGGATCTGGAGCCACGACCGGGGGCCGGTCTTCTACTCGCACACCCGTGTCGGCAAGGACGGCGTGGGCTTCGGTTGTCTCAAGTTCCGCACGATGGTCCAGAACGCCGATGCCCTGCATGCCGAGCTGGTGGCGGCGCAGGGCTGCGACGAGCTGCTCTTCAAGGTCAAGGACGACCCGCGGGTCACGCGCCCCGGTCGCTGGCTGCGCAAGTACTCCCTGGACGAGCTGCCCCAACTCCTCAACGTCCTGCGCGGAGACATGAGCCTGGTCGGTCCACGCCCGCAGGTGGCCGGTGAGGTCGCTCTCTACCGCGGTCACATGCAGCGGCGTCTGCTGGTCCGCCCCGGGATGACGGGGCTCTGGCAGGTCTCGGGCCGCAGCGACCTGTCGCCGGAGGAGGCCATGCGTCTCGACCTGTTCTACGTCGACAACTGGTCCATGGTCCAGGACCTCGCCATCCTCATGCGCACCTGGAAGGCCGTCGTCGGCTCGCACGGGGCCTACTGACGGTCGTCGAGCAGCCCCAGCAGGTAACGGCCGTAGCCGCTCTTGACCAACGGCTCGGCGACAGTCGCCAGCTCTGCGTCCCCGATGTACCCCATCCGCCAGGCGACCTCCTCGGGCGCGCCCACCTTGGTGCCTTGGCGTGCCTCGATCGCGCGCACGTAGTTGCTGGCGTCGTTCAGGTCGTCGAAGGTGCCGGTGTCGAGCCAGGCCGACCCGCGCGGGAGCACCTCGACCTGCAGGCGACCCTCCTCGAGGTAGAGGCGGTTGAGGTCGGTGATCTCGAGCTCGCCCCGCGCTGACGGGGTGAGCGAGGCCGCCTTGTCCACGACGTCATTGCCGTAGAAGTAGAGACCGGGCACGGCGTAGTGACTGCGAGGATGCGTCGGTTTCTCCTCCAGCGAGACAGCACGGAAGTCGTCGTCGAACTCGACCACGCCGTACGCCCTGGGGTCGGCCACGCGGTAGCCGAAGACGGCCGCACCGTCGAGGTCCTCGAACCGGCGCAGCCGGGTGCCGAGGCCGCCGCCGTAGAAGATGTTGTCGCCCAGGACCAGGCCCACCCGCTCGTCGCCGATGTGGCCGGCGCCGATGAGGAACGCCTGGGCCAGCCCGTCCGGACTGGGTTGGACGGCGTACGAGATGGAGATGCCGAGGCTCGAGCCGTCGCCCAGGAGCCGCACGAACTGTTCGGCCTCGTGGGGCGTCGTGATGACCAGGACGTCACGGATCCCGGCCAGCATCAACGTCGACAGCGGGTAGTGGATCATCGGCTTGTCGTAGACCGGCATCAGCTGCTTGCTGACGGCGTGGGTGATCGGGTGGAGTCGGGTTCCGGTGCCTCCGGCCAGGATGATTCCGCGCATGCCGCCCATCCTCGGGCACGGATGCCGCGGCCCACGAGCCCGGTCGTGCGATCCTTCCGCCATGCCCTCTGCTCTCATCACCGGCATCACCGGGCAGGACGGCCTCTACCTGGCCGAGCTGCTGACCGAGAAGGGGTACGACGTCCACGGCCTCATCCGGGGACAGAACAACCCCAAGCGTGAGCTCGTCCAGGAGCTGTTGCCGACGATCACGCTGCACAACGGCGACCTGACCGACCTGTCGAGCCTGCTGCGCGCCCTGCGCGACTCCGACCCCGACGAGGTCTACAACCTCGGCGCCGTCTCGTTCGTCGCCTACTCCTGGGAGCAGGCGGCGCTGACGACGGACGTGACCGCGAAGGGCGTGCTCAACGTGCTGGAGGCCCTGCGCCTCCACACCGGTGACGACCCCAGCCGCGTGCGGTTCTACCAGGCCTCGAGCTCCGAGATGTTCGGCAAGGTCCAGGAGGTGCCGCAGCACGAGCGGACCTTGCTGTGGCCGCGCTCGCCGTACGGCGTCGCCAAGGTCTTCGGGCACTACATGACGGTCAACTACCGCGAGTCCTACGGCATGCACGCCTCGTCGGGGATCCTCTTCAACCACGAGTCCCCCCGTCGCGGGCCGGAGTTCGTGACGCGCAAGGTGAGCCAGGCCGTGGCGCGGATCCACCTCGGTCTCCAGGACGAGCTGGTGATGGGCAACCTCGACGCCGAACGCGACTGGGGCTTCGCCGGCGACTACGTCGAGGCCATGTGGTTGATGCTCCAGCAGCCCGAGGCGGACGACTACGTGATCGCCACCGGTGAGACCCACTCGGTCCGTGAGTTCGTGCAGGAGGCGTTCGCCCACGTCGGGATCGACGACTGGCAGCGCTTCGTCAGGTTCGACGAGCGCTTCACCCGCCCAGCCGAGGTCGACCACCTGATCGGCGACGCCTCCAAGGCCAGGGACCGGCTGGGTTGGAAGCCCCGGGTGGGCTTCAGCGAGCTCGTGCGCCTGATGGTGGCGGCCGACATCGAGGCCGTGCAGGCCGGCTGGAAATGACCCGGGCCTTCATCACCGGCATCGGCGGCCAGGACGGCGGCTACCTGGCCGAGTCCCTGCTGGCGCGCGGGGTGGAGGTGCACGCGCTCGCCCTGGCGGCGGACGCGACCTCCGACGTACCGGCGGAGGTCCATCGTCATGTCGGCGACCTCGCCGACGTCGAGGCGACGCGCACGCTCGTCCTCGACCTCGCGCCCGACCTCGTCTTCAACCTCGCGGCGATCAGCTCGGTCGCCCAGTCCTGGACGTCCCCCGACCTGTCCGCAGCGGTGAACGGGACCGCGGCGGTGGGACTGCTGGAGTCGGCGCACCAGGCACAGGAGCGCACCGGGCGAGCCGTCCGGTTCGTGCAGGCCTCGAGCGCCGAGATCTTCGGACAGCCGGACACGACGCCTCAGGACGAGGCCACGGCCGTGCGGCCCATCAACCCGTACGGCGCAGCCAAGGCCTTCGCCCACCTGATGGTCCACGTCTACCGCGGGCGCGGTCTGCACGCCTCGAGCCTGGTGCTCTACAACCACGAGTCGCCCCGTCGGCCGGCCCAGTTCGTCACCCGCAAGATCACCTCGACCGTCGCCGCCATCAGCCGTGGGCGCGCCGACCGGCTCGAGCTGGGCAACCTCGACGCGCGTCGCGACTGGGGGTGGGCGCCCGACTACGTCGCCGCGCTCGTGACTGCGGCGGAAGCCGACGCGCCGTCCGACTACGTCATCGCGACCGGCCGCTCGCACTCGGTCCGCGACTTCGTGGCCACGGCGTTCGCACACGTGGGCATCGACGACTGGGCCGGGCTCGTGACCGTCGATCCGGCCCTGGTGCGACCTGCCGACGCCACCGAGCTCGTGGGCGACAGCACCAAGGCACGCTCCACGCTGGGATGGGAGCCGAGCGTGGACTTTCCCGACATCGTCGGCCGCATGGTGGCGGCCGACCTGGAGCAGGCAGGATGAGCGGCGTGCAGCGAATCCTCGTGACCGGCGGCGCCGGATTCATCGGCTCCAACTTCGTCCACCACCTCGTCGACCACACCGACGCGGTCGTGACGGTCCTCGACAAGCTGACCTACGCCGCCTCGCGCGAGTCCCTCGACGGCCTGCCGCCCGACCGCGTCAGCCTGGTGGTGGGCGACGTCGCCGACCAGCCGACCGTCGACGCGCTGGTCGGCCACCACGACGCCGTCGTCCACTTCGCGGCCGAGTCGCACAACGACAACTCGCTCAGCGAGCCGGGCCCGTTCATCCAGACCAACATCGTCGGCACCTTCTGCGTCCTCGAGGCCGCCCGCCGCCACGGCACCCGCCTGCACCACATCTCGACCGACGAGGTCTACGGCGACCTCGAGCTCGACGACCCGCAGCGCTTCACCGAGGCGACGCC
>JAOPXU010000351.1 GCA_025964985.1 Nocardioides sp. | reverse complement strand
GCCCATCCGCTCCTGGTCGACGATGATCGCGGTCGTCAGGCCCTCGAGCACGTCGACGTCGGGACGCGCCAACGACGGCATGAACCCCTGCACGAAGGTGCTGTAGGTCTCGTTGATCAGGCGCTGCGACTCGGCCGCGACGGTGCCGAAGACCAGTGAGCTCTTGCCCGACCCCGACACCCCGGTGAACACCGTCAGGCGGCGCTTGGGCAGCTCGACGCTGACGTCCCTGAGGTTGTTGACCCGTGCTCCGACGACGCGGATCAGGTCGTGGTGGTCGGCAGCGGGCTCGGTGGTGGCGGTCATGGACGGCTCCTCGGGATCGGCGCAGCGGGACCAGCAGTGGCAGTGGGCACCGACCTCAGACAGGTGGACGGGCCCAGGCTCATCGCTGCGGACCGGCCGACATCAGGATCTGTCCGAGGCGGTGGCAGGCGGTCACGAGCTCGTCGGGTGCCTCGACGGTGAACGCGGCCCCGACCCGCAGCAGCCGCCAGGCGTACTGCTCCAGGTCGTCGGTGCTCCCGACCAGCCGGGTACGCCGCGGCCCGAGCTCCTCGAGCCGGCCCAGGCTGCGCGGCAAGCAGGCGGCGACCTCGTCGAGCGGCGCCTCGAGCACCACCGACACCGGGTGCTCCCAGCCCTCGGACAGGTGCTCGTCGACGGTGGCCACCACGTCGAGCCCGGCCGGCGGCTCGAAGCGCTCGGACAATGGCGTGCACGACTCGACGCGGTCCAGGCGCAGCACCCGCCGGGCCTCGGCCGAGTGCGACCAGCACAGCAGGTACCACCGGTCGTGGCGCAGGTTGACGCCCCACGGGTCGACGACCATCTCGCGCCGCTCGGACTCCGGCCGACTGCGGTAGCCCAGCCGCAGCCGTACGCCGTCACGTGCGGCCCGGGCGAGGTCGCTGGCCAGGCGCGGGTCGGGTCCGTCGGGCTCGGGCTGGCCGGACCCGATCCGGCGCAGCACCTCGGCCGGCTCGGCCAGCGCCGCCGGCAGGGCCCGCACGATCTTGTCGAGCGCTGCGTCGACGACGCCGTCCCCGCCGACGGCGCCGCGTCCGCGCACGGCGGCCATCACCAGGGCCAGGGCCTCGTCGGTGGAGAACATCAGGGGCGGCACCCGGAAGCCGCGGCCGAGCCGGTAGCCGCCGTGGCGACCGGGGCTCGACTCGACCGGGATGCCGGCCTGGCGCAGGATGCCGACGTAGCGGCGGGCGGCGCGCGAGGTGACGCCGAGCCGCTCGGCCAGCCGCTCGCCCGTCACCCCGGGGCGGTCCTGGATCAGCTCGAGGGCGACGAGGGCCCGGGCGGTGGGTGACGCGTCGTCGGCGCGGAACTCCGGCACGCCCCGGACCCTAGCCCGAGGAACTCCCCGGCGCGGGTCGAGCAGGGTTCAGGCGGGCAGGACGAGGGCGGCCGACTCGCGGCCGGCCGTCTGCACCCAGGACAGCACCCAGCCGCGCGAGAGCGGGGCAGGGACCACGACGCCGGACACGCCGGCGCCGGCGGCCTCGGCCCAGACCCGGCGGTAGCCGGCCTCGACGACCGCCGCAGCGGGTCCGGGCGCACCGGTCATGGCCATCGCGAGCCGCCAGGCGTCCTCGATGGTGGCGTCGTAGACGGCGGCGGCCGCGGTGGCATCACCGGCGGCGGCGAGTCGTAGCGAGCCGGACAGGTCGGCAGGACCTGCGGGGCATTCGGGATCGTGCGACGTGGGGGTCACGGCGCGAACCTAGAGCCGCGGACCTGCTGCCCGGGTCACCCCACTGGAAGGCGTGTGAAAGTCCTGTGCCAGCTGGGGCGCTACGACTCCGCGCCGCGACCGGTCTGCGACTGCAGCCGGTCGATGTGCTCGGAGGCCTCGGCCTTGTTGAGGTCGGCCGGCAGGGTCTCCCCCGCCTCGCGGGCCAGAGTGTCGAGGTAGCTGCGCTGGGCGCCGGTCATCGGCTCGTCGCCGGTGACCCAGTCGCTGGGGTCCTTCTCGGTCGTGGACGGCGCGTCGGCGCCGAGGACCTCACCGCTGCCGGGCTGGTCGGTCGTGCTGCTCTCGTCGGTCGGGTCGGTCGAATGGGTGTTCGATTCGCTCATGTCCCGAACGTACCCCGCTCCCTCGGCGCACCAGCCCACCCGCAGGTGCGAGACGGGCCATGGCGAGCGCCCCCCACCTGGCCCACCTGGACAGAGTTGGTAGTCCCTTGTGACCAGATCGGCCCGACTGCGCCGAGATGCGGCGCCGTCCGTCCTACCGTCGAGGAGGTCGCAGGATTGACCGGCTCCGGAGCGCCCGTTGCGGCGTTCTTGAGAAGTCGTCCCTAGCGTCAGAGCACCAGCAGACCGACACGACGAGCAGCTAGCAAGGAGGTGGCCCGATGTGGGACACCCAGGACCAGGCTCCCAGCCACCTGACCCACGACCTGCCGTGCGCGCGCTGCGGCCACGCCGTGCACACCTACCTCGCGTGCAGCGACACCTGCGGCTGCGAGCCGTGCGTCATGCCGGGCGCCACCGCCCGCGTGCTCGTCGACGCCTGAGCCACCCCTGACGTCCGGCGGCCTCATGGCTGCAGCAGGACCTTGATGGCGGTGCGCTCGTCCATGGCGCGGTAGCCGTCGGCCACCTGCTCCAGCGGCAGCGTCATGTCGAAGACCTGACCGGGGTCGATCGTGCGGTCCAGCACGAGCTGGAGCAGCTCGGGCAGGTAGCGGCGCACCGGCGCGATGCCGCCGGCCAGCCCGACGTTCTTGCTGAACATCAGGCGCAGCGGTGCCTCCGCGCCGTGCGGCACGCCGACGAACCCGACGGTCGCGCCGGGTCGGGCGACCCGGAAGGCCTGCTCGAACGCCGGCCCGTTGCCCACGCACTCGAGCACCGCGTCGCCACCCACGCCGCCCAGGATGTCCTTGACCGCGGTGACGCCGTCCTTGCCGCGCTCGGCGACCACGTGGGTCGCGCCGAAGCGGCGGGCCAGCTCCTGGCGCGGCTCGTGGCGCGACATCGCGATGATCGTCTCGGCGCCCATGTGGGAGGCGGCCAGCACGCCGCAGAGCCCGACGGCTCCGTCGCCGACGACGACCGCGGTGCCGCCCTTGCGGACGCCGGCCGCCACGGCGGCGTGCCAGCCGGTGGCCATCACGTCGGAGAGCGTCAGCAGCGACGGGATGAGGTCGGCGTCGGGGACGCCGTCGGTCTTGACCAGCGAGCCGTCGGCCTGGGTGACCCGGGCGTACTCCCCCTGGCCGCTGGTGGTGATGCCGAAGTTGTCGCATGCCGAGTGGGCGCCGTTGCGGCAGGCCGGGCAGGTGTTGTCGCAGTGGTCGAACGGCACGACGACGAAGTCGCCGGCCTTGAAGTGGCGGACGTCGGCGCCGACCTCCTCGACGACCCCGAGGCACTCGTGCCCGATCGTGTGGGCCGAGCCGGTCTTGTCGTCGCCGCGGTAGGGCCACAGGTCGGAGCCGCAGATGCACGACGCGTGCACCTTGACGATGGCGTCCGTCGGCGCCTCGATAGTGGGGTCGGGGACCTCCTCGAAGCGGATGTCGCGGGGTCCGTGGATCACCGTGGCCTTCATGCCTGGCATCCAACCAGGCGGCCCCAGGACCGGCCGGGGCCCGGTGCTGACCGGGGCGACCGGCGTACGACGAGACGCGCGCCACGCCCGCCTCGACTTGGCGCGTTATCTCACATGTGAGTTACGGTTCTCGGCATGGCTGTGGACTACAAGGGACGCATCGGCAACCTCATCCGGGACGCCCGCAAGCACCGGGGACTGACCCAGTCCCAGCTCGCCGAGCTGCTCAGCACGAGCCAGAGCGCGATCAACCGGATCGAGAAGGGCCACCAGAACCTCTCGCTCGAGATGCTCGCCCGCATCGGCGAGGCCCTCGACTCCGAGATCGTCGCCCTCGGCGCCGGGCCCACCCACCTGCGCGTGCAGGGCCCCACCACGCTGTCCGGCTCGATCGACGTCAAGACGTCGAAGAACGCCGGCGTCGCGCTGCTCTGCGCCTCGCTGCTCAACCGCGGGCGCACCACGCTGCGCAAGGTCGCGCGCATCGAGGAGGTCAACCGCCTGCTCGAGGTGCTCAACAGCCTCGGCGTGCAGACCCGCTGGATCGGCGACGACAACGACCTCGAGATCACCCCGCCCAAGGACCTCGACCTCACCCAGATCAACGAGGAGGCGGCCCGCCGCACGCGCTCGGTGATCATGTTCCTCGGGCCGCTGCTGCACCGCGCCGAGACCTTCGACCTGCCCTACGCCGGCGGCTGCAACCTCGGCACCCGCACGGTCGAGCCCCACATGACCGCGCTGCGCCCCTTCGGCCTCGAGGTCAAGGCCACCGACGGCAGCTACCACGCCCGGGTCAACCCGCTGGTCGAGCCGACCCGGCCGATCGTGCTCACCGAGCGCGGCGACACCGTCACCGAGAACGCCCTGATGGCCGCCGCCCTGCACCCGGGCGAGACCGTCATCCGCAACGCCTCGTCCAACTACATGGTCCAGGACCTCTGCTTCTACCTGCAGAAGCTCGGCGTCACCGTCGACGGCATCGGCACCACGACGCTGCGCATCGTCGGCCTGGAGACCATCGACGTCGACGTCGACTACGCCCCCAGCGAGGACCCGATCGAGGCGATGTCGCTGCTGGCCGCCGCCATCGTGACCAAGTCGTCGATCAGCATCCAGCGGGTCCCGATCGAGTTCCTCGAGATCGAGCTCGCCGTGCTCGAGGAGATGGGCTTCCAGTACGACCGCTCCGAGGAGTACGTCGCCCGCAACGGCCACACCCGCCTCGTCGACCTGCACACCAAGCCCTCGCAGCTGCGTGCGCCGCTCGACAAGATCCACCCGATGCCGTTCCCCGGCCTCAACATCGACAACCTGCCGTTCTTCGCGGTCATCGCCGCGGTGGCCGAGGGCCAGACCTTCCTGCACGACTGGGTCTACGAGAACCGCGCCATCTACCTCACCGAGCTCACCAAGCTCGGCGGCCACGTCAAGCTCCTCGACCCGCACCGCGTGATGATCGAGGGCCCGACGTCGTTCTCCGGCGCCGAGCTCGTCTGCCCCCCGGCGCTGCGCCCGGCGGTCGTCATCCTGCTCGCGATGCTGGCCTCCAAGGGCACCTCCGTGCTCCGCTCGACCTACGTCATCCACCGCGGCTACGAGGACCTCGCCGAGCGCCTCAACACCCTCGGCGCCAACATCGAGACCTTCAGGGACATCTGAGCCACACGTCGGTCGAGGAGCTCCCCCTGGGGAGCGTCACGAGACCACCGCAGCCGATCTCGGAGACGGGATGCACGTCGGTCGAGGAGCTCCCCCTGAGGAGCGTCACGAGACCACCGCAGCCGATCTCGAGGACGGGATCCACGTCGGTCGAGGAGCTCCCCCTGGGGAGCGTCACGAGACCACCGCGGCCGGTCCAGACGACCTGACCCGGACCACCACCGGACCAACCTGCACCCGCGATACTGCGCCGGTGACCCCACGCACCGGACGCGTCTACCTCGACGACGTCCTCGAGCAGCCGGGCACGGTGCTCGCGGTCGCGCACCGCGGCGGCGCCTACCACCCCGAGATCGAGGGCCTCGAGAACACGCTCGAGGCCTTCCGCCACGCGGCCGCGCTCGGCTACCGCTACCTCGAGACCGACGTGCACGTCACCGCCGACGGCGTCCTGATCGCGTTCCACGACGCGGTCCTCGACCGGGTCAGCGACCAGCAGGGGCCGATCGCGGGACTCACCCACGCCAACGTACGACGCGCGCGCATCGGCGGGCGTGAGCAGGTGCCGACGCTCGCGACCCTCGTCGAGGAGCTGCCCGGCTCGCGGTTCAACATCGACCTCAAGGCCGACGGCGCGGTCCGCCCGCTCGCCGACTTCGTGGCCGCCCGCGGCCTGTGGGACGACGTCCTGGTCGGCTCGTTCTCGCGCGATCGGCTGACGGAGTTCCGACGCCTCACCCAGGGCCGCGTCGCGACGTCGGCGGCGCCGGTCGAGGTGGCGGCGTTCCTGACCGGCGTGCGCCGGCGCGCCGACTTCGACGCCTTCCAGGTGCCGCGCCGCCGGGGTCGGGTGGTGGTCACCTCGGCGCGGCTCGTGCGCAGAGCGCACGCGGCAGGCAAGCATGTGCACGTCTGGACGATCGACGAGGGCGAGGAGATGAGGGAGCTGCTCGACCTCGGCGTGGACGGCCTGTTCACCGATCGCACCGACACGTTGAAGGACGTGCTCACGGAGCGCGGTCAGTGGTTCCACCGATGAACGTCCTGGGGAGGGACTCATGACCGGCTTCGCCGACCTCGCGCCGCTCGAGCGCGCCAAGGAGCAGAAGGCCTGGTACTGGTACGACTGGGCCAACAGCGCCTACTTCACGACGATCTTGAGCGTCATGTTCGCGCCGTACATGATCGAGGTCGCCGGCAAGGCCGCCGGTTGTCCCGACAACCTCGACGACGCCGCCACCTGCGGCAACACCGTCGCCCTCCTGGGCCTCGACCTGGCCGCGGGGTCGCTGCCGTTCTACCTGACGAGCTTCGCCACGATCCTGAGCGCGTTCGTGCTGCCGATCGTCGGGGCGGTCGTCGACCGCTCGCCGCACAAGAAGCGCCACATGGCCGGCTTCGCGTGGGCCGGCGCGGGGTCCGCCTCCCTGCTGTTCTTCATGAAGGACGACGACTGGCAGATCGGGGCGGTCGCGGTGGTCTGCTCGAGCGTCCTGGCCGGCTGCTCGCTGGTCAGCTACTCCGCGATCCTGGTCGACATCTCCACCGAGGAGGAGCGCGACCACGTCTCCTCGCGCGGCTGGGCGTTCGGCTACCTCGGTGGCGGCGTCCTGCTCGCCATCAACCTCGGCATGTTCCTCGGCCACGACGCCATCGGCCTGAGCAGCGGGTTCGCCGTCCGGCTGTCGCTGCTGTCCGCGGCGATCTGGTGGGCCGCCTTCACCATCATCCCGTTCCTGCGGCTGCGCGACAGGCCGCCGGTCGACCCGGTCGAGGTCGGCGGCACGGTCTTCGACCGCAGCTTCGGCCAGCTGTGGCGCACGCTGAAGGAGCTGCGCCAGTTCCCGATGACGCTGACCTTCCTGGCGGCGTACCTGTTCTTCAACGACGGCATCCAGACCGTCATCTACGCCGCCTCCACCTACGGCTCCAAGACGCTCGGCTTCGGCGACAGCGTCCTGATCGGCACGATCCTGCTCATCCAGTTCGTCGCCTTCGGCGGGGCGATCCTGTTCGGGCGGATCGCCCAGCGCATCGGCAGCTACCGGCCGATCCTGTACGGCGTCTTCGCCTGGATCGGCATCGTGGTCCTGGCCTTCCTCCTGCCCGAGAAGAACGTGCCGCTGTTCCTGCTGGTCGCGGTCGGGATCGGGGTCGTGCTCGGCGGCACGCAGGCCCTCTCGCGCTCGTTCTTCAGCCTGCTCATCCCGCGAGGTCGCGAGGGCGAGTACTTCGCCCTCTACAACGCGTGCGAGCGCGGGACGTCGTGGCTCGGCACCCTGACGTTCGGGCTGGTCTTCCAGCTCAGCGGCTCCTACCGGCCCGCGCTGCTGGCCTTGATCGCGTTCTTCGTGATCGGCGCCGGGTTCCTGCTGCGGGTCGACCCGGAGCGCGGCATCC
>JAOPXU010000338.1 GCA_025964985.1 Nocardioides sp. | reverse complement strand
GCGCACGACTGCGGCGGTGAACGGGGGGACGGCGAGCGCGAGGAGGATGGCCGGCGAGTTGCCCAGCGTGAGCCCACAGACCAGGCCCGTGAGGGCGGCCTCGACGACCGGTACGTTCCGGGCCAAGTCGCGACGCTGTTCGGCAAGGGTCGCAAGCACCCAGACACCGGCAACGCCCGCAAGGGCGACGAGCTCGGTCTCGTCACGACCCCACAGGATCGGCCCGCTCAGGGCGACGAGCGTGAACAGGCGGGCGCCGACTGTGATGCGCTGCGTGCGCCGGCCCGCCACGCGGTCAGCTACCACCGATGTTGTCGATGATCTGGAGCGCCGCTGGCCCCATGACGGCGACGAAGAGGCACGGGAGGATGCAGAAAATCAAGGGAACGGTGATTTTGACCGGCACTTGCTGCGCCTTGGTCTCGGCTCGTTGCCGGCGCTTGACGCGCATCTCGCTGGACTGGACCCGCAGCACGCCGCCGATGGGGATGCCGAAGGCGTCGGCCTGCACCATCGCGCCGACGAACGTTTTGACGTCGGGGACGTTGCACCGCTCGGCCATGCCCCGCAAGGCGGCTGAGCGGGTCTGACCGATCTGCATCTCGGCCAGCATGCGCGCGAACTCCTCGGACAGCGGGCCCTCGGTGTTGCGCGAGACCTGCTGGCAGGCGGCGTCGAACCCCAGGCCGGACTCCACCGAGATGGTGAGCAGGTCGACGGCGTCGGGCAGCTCCCGCGCGAGCTTCTCGGACCGGTTGTAGGCGGTCTGGTAGAGGTAGAAGTCGGGCAGGAAGAACCCAGTGACGAGTCCGCCGACGGTCATCAGGACGAGGGTCGAGACGCCCACACCGAGCACCAGGCCGAGGGCGAAGCCGACCACGAGCAGCACAATGGCGGCCAGCACCTTGACCGATACGACCCGGTCGGCGCTCCAGTCGCGTGGGTTGCCGGCGTAGTCCAGCTTGCGCTGCAACCGGTCCGAGCTGTCCGCCCCGGTCAGGCGGCGCCCGATCGACAGGAGACGAGCTCGTAGGGGCTTGAGGACCCGCTCCTCGAACGGCCGGTCGATCTCCTTCGTGAGCTCGGCGGGCGCGGTCGTCATGGCCTCGAGCACGGCGAGGGACCGGTTGACCCCGCCCTTGGAGTCGTCCTTGAACGCCATCGAGATCAGGACGATGGCGAAGACGACGAGGATGACCCCGAGGGCGAACACCAGGACCATCTCAGACCTCCACCTTCACGAGCTTGCTCATCCAGAAGACTCCGACGCCGAGCCACAGGCCCGCGCCGATGATCATGATCAGTCCGCGCGGGTCGGTGAAGAGCACCTTGACGTAGTCGCCCTGGCCGACGAGGAGGTAGAGAAGGAAGGCCGGCGGGAGCGCGCCGAGCACGATCGCGGACAGCTTGCCCTCAGCGGCGAGCGCGGCGACCTGTCGGCGCATGTACTCGCGCTCGCGCATCGTGGCCGCGACGGTGTTGAGCAGCTCGGCCAGGTTGCCGCCGACCTGTCGCTGGATCTTGATGGCCATCACGACCCAGCGGAAGTCGCGGCTGTCGAAGCGGTCGGCGACGCTGTCGAGAGCGTCCTCGAGCGAGACGCCGATCCGGGTCTCGACCAGCACGCGGCGGAATGCGGACTGGATGGGCTCCGCGCCCTCTCGGACGATGGTGTCGACCGACTGCATGAGGGACAGGCCGGCGGAGAGCGAGCCGGACATGAGCTGCAGAGTTTCGGGCAGCGCAGCGTTGAACGCCTTGCGGCGGCGGCTTGCCTTGAACCCGAGGTAAAGCCACGGCAGGAAGACGCCGAGGGCCATGAAGACGATCCCGACCATGAGGTTACCGCCGCCGAGAAGCAAGCCGACCAAAGAGATGGCGAAAAACAGGCCGGCGTGCACGAGGAGCCACTCGGAGGGCTTGAGCTCGCTGCCGGCGCCCTCGAGCCGTTGGCCGATCCGCTCGTCGAGGCCCTTGTTGCGCTCGAGCATGCCGGCGACGGCGTCGTTGGCCTGCTTCTTCAGGTCCGACTGGGGCTCGTCCTTGGTCAGGGCGACGCTGGTGCCCGCGAAGGTGCTGGCGGCGTACGTCGTGACGCGCTCCTCGGCGCTCATCACCACGGGCTTGGCGGGGGCGAGCATGACGAGGGCGACGAGGAGGCCGGCGCCGAAGACGGCGACCCCGACGTAGATGAGCCACTCGGGCGTGCCGGCGGAGGTGGCGGGAACGGGCTCCGCGGGGATGGCCTGCAGCGGGTCGACCGCGGGGCCGGTCGCGTCGGTGGCGAGGGACGTCGTGATGGCCGAGACGTCGCCGATGGACGTCGGCAGGGTGACGGCAATGTCGATCTGGCCGGCGGTGACATCGGCGGGGGCGGCGATGGTGACGGCGATCTGGCGGCTGAGGACGTCGGCCTGGGCGGAGAAGGTCGCGGCGAGGCTGCCGCGGTCGGCCGCGATGACCTCGCCGTCCTCGCCGGCGATGGCGAGCAGGGCGGGGGAGCCGCCGGCCTGCTCGAGGGCGACGACGTCGACGATGACGCCCTCGGACTCGGCGACGGCCTCGGTGACGTCCTCGAGCGAGGTGGTGCTGGTGTCGGCGCCGTCGGAGATCACCAGGACCGAGCGCTGGCCCTCGGTGCCAGCGAGCCGGACGGCCTGCAGGACGCCGTCGTAGAGCAGCGTCTGCTTGCTGAGGCCGAGGCTCTGCACGACCTGGCGGGCCTCGTCGCGGTCGGTGGTCGGGTCGAGCTCGGTCTGGACGTCGGAGTCGAAGGTGACGATGCCGACCTCGACGTCGTCGGGGACGGTGTCGAGGAAGGTGGTGGCGGCGAGCTTGGCCGCGTCGAAGCGGGCGCCGGCCATCGAGTTGCTGGTGTCGATCGCGAGGACCGTGGTGCGCTGGACGCGGCTCACGCCGTCGGTGATGCGGGACGCCGTCGCCTCGAAGGTCTGGCCGGCGACGAGGGCGCTGACGCCCTCGAGGTCGACCTCGGCGTCGGCGGGCACGTCGACGGAGACCACGAGGCCCTCGTCGGTGCGCTCGACGTTGACGATCTGGCCGTCGGCGGCGTGGGCGCCGCTCGCGCCGCTGAGCACCAGCAGGCCGGCGGCGCCGGCCGTGGCGAGGAGGCGGCGTACGGCGTTCACATGCGGTCCGAGGCGAAGATCATGGGGTCGACGCGCACGTTGACCTCGGCCATCTTCTCGAGGAACTTGGGGCGCAGGCCGGTCGCCCGCATCCGGCCGAGCGACTTGCCCTCGGCGCTGAAGCCGGCGCTGTTGTCGAAGACGAAGACGTCCTGCATCGTGATGACGTCGCCCTCCATCCGCTCGACCTCGGTGATGTGGGTGATGCGGCGGGTGCCGTCCTTGAACCGGGTCTGGTGGACGACGACGTCGACCGCCGAGGCGACCTGCTCGCGGATGGCGCGGATCGGCAGGTCCATGCCAGCCATCAGCACCATCGTCTCCATGCGCGACAGCGTGTCGCGCGGGCTGTTGGAGTGCAGGGTGCAGATGGAGCCGTCGTGGCCGGTGTTCATCGCTTGCAGCATGTCGAGCGCGGAGGCGTCGCGGACCTCGCCGACGATGATCCGGTCGGGCCGCATGCGCAGGCAGTTCTTGACCAGGTCGCGGATGGTGACCGCGCCCTTGCCCTCGATGTTGGACGGCCGTGACTCCAGCCGTACGACGTGGTCCTGCTTGAGCTGCAGCTCGGCGGCGTCCTCGATCGTCACGATGCGCTCGTCGGCCGGGATGAACGAGGACAGCACGTTGAGCGTGGTCGTCTTGCCGCACCCGGTGCCGCCCGAGACGATCACGTTGAGCCGACCGCGCACGCAGGCGTCGAGGAAGTCGGCGGTCTGCGGGCTCAGCGTGCCGAAGTTGATGAGGTCGTCGACGGTGAGCGGGTCGGCCGAGAACTTGCGGATGGTCAGCGACGAGCCGTCGATGGCGAGCGGCGGGATCACGGCGTTGACGCGGCTGCCGTCGGGCAGGCGGGCGTCGACCATCGGGCTGGACTCGTCGACGCGGCGCCCGATGCGGGAGACGATCTTGTCGATGATGCGGCGCAGGTGGGCCTCGTCGGTGAAGGTCGCGTCCGCGAGGATCAGCTTGCCCTTCTTCTCGAGGTAGATCCGCGTCGCGTTGTTGACCATGACCTCGGAGACGTCGGGGTCGCGCAGGAAGGGCTCGATCGGGCCGTAGCCGAGGATGTCGTCGCTGATCTCCTG
>JAOPXU010000295.1 GCA_025964985.1 Nocardioides sp. | reverse complement strand
GCCCGCGTCCACCGTCTTCTGGGGGACGACGGCCTGGTTCAGCCCGCGGGCCGACTGTGCGGCGTACGACAGGACCATGACGGCCAGCCGGCCGATGTCCTCGCGGGCCTGCTCGTCGGTGATGTCGTAGGTCTGCCCGAAGCCGAACGCCGGCGCCAGCATCGCGACGGCGGCCTGCACGTCGACGCGGACGTCACCGGTGTGGACCGGCAGGTTGTACGGCTCGGCGGGGGAGAGGCCCGGGGTGTAGCTGCCGTCGATCAGCAGCCCCCACACGTTCTCGAACGGGACCCGCCCGACGATGTCCTCGATGTCGACGCCGCGGTAACGCAGCGCCGACCCTTCCTTGTCGGGCTCGGCGATCTCCGACTCGAACGCGATGACTCCCTCGAGTCCGTGGTGTACCTCGGTCATGTCGCGCTCCTTGAGTCGTGAGAGGCCTCTTTGCTGCTCCGTCCGGCATTGTGCCGCACCGCTCCGGCTAGGTTCGACGGGTGGGTGACTTGAGCAGGGACCTGGCCGCCGCGCGACACGACTACGCCGCCGGCGGGCTGGCCGGGAGCGACCTCGCCGTCGACCCGATCACCATGTTCGAGCGGTGGTACGACGACGCCCGCACCGCCGGCGTGCACGAGCCCAACGCGATGGTCGTCGCGACCGTCGCGGCCGACGGCCAGCCGGCCGCGCGCACCGTGCTGCTCAAGGGCGTCGGGACCGACGGCTTCCGCTTCTTCACCAACCTCGCCTCCCGCAAGGGCGTCGAGCTCGCCGCCCAGCCGCGGTGCGCGCTGCTGTTCCCGTGGCACCCGCTCGAGCGGCAGGTACGCGTCGACGGCGTCGCCGAGCTGCTGCCCCGCGCCGACGTCGAGGCCTACTTCGCCCAGCGCCCGCGGGGCTCCCGGCTCGGCGCCTGGGCCTCGCACCAGTCCCGACCGGTGCCCGGTCGCGAGGCCCTCGCTGCGTCGTACGACGAGGTCGCGGCGCGGTTCGGCGGCCCCGACGGGACCGACGACGTGCCGCCGCCGGAGGAGTGGGGCGGCTACCTCGTGCGGCCCGAGGCCGTGGAGTTCTGGCAGGGCCGCCCCAGTCGGATGCACGACCGCCTCGTCTACCGCCGGGTCGCCGGCGAGGGCTGGCGGACCGAGCGCCTCGCGCCCTGACGGGAGTCGGTCAGGCCCACCTGGCCCGACCTGACTAGTCCTGGCACGCGATCGGTCAGACTGTGCCCGATCCCCTTGTCCGCGTCGCTGCGACCACGTCCACTGGACGCACCATGCGCCTCAGGTCCCCCCACCGTCCTGTCCTGGCCGCTGCCACTGCTGCGGTCCTCCTCGTCCCGCTCGCCTCCCTCGCCGTCGCACCCGCCGCCCCCGCCGACCCCGGCTCGTCCGCACCCGGCGTGCCGACCGCCGTCGACGTCGACGTCCGCTCCGGCGGCGCCCCGGCGTTCACGCTCACCTGGTCCGACCCCGCCGAGGGCGTCCCGGCGTCGTACGAGGTGGTCGTCGACGGCAAGGTCCGCGCCACGGTCGACGCCACCACGCACAGCGCCGTCGTGGAGGGTCTTGCCCAGGGCGGCACCCACCAGGTCGGCGTCCGCTCGGTCGTCGCCGACGCCCGCAGCGGGGCGGTCGGCGAGCGGCGCGTCCTCACCTACGGCGCCGCCACCCCGCGCCTCGACGCCAACCCCTCGAACCCGCTCGCAGGGCACGAGTGGGGCGTCTACCTCGGCCACGCCGAGCACTCGTACGACCCGTGGCTGGCCGCCGAGGGTGAGCAGAGGGCTGCGATCGGCGAGATCCTGCTGCAGCCCAAGGCCAAGTGGTTCGGCCGCTGGCTGAGCTCCGGCCAGGTCGGCGACAAGGTCCGCGAGTACATCCGGGCGCAGACCGGCGGCGACCCCGACGTCCTGACCCAGATGACGATCTTCCGGATGGACCCCTGGGAGGGCGACAACTGCAAGCGCCTGCCCACCGCGGCCGAGAAGGCCGGCTACCGCCGCTACATCAACGAGGTCGCCGGCGCGATCGGGGACACCCTGACCGCGCTCGTCCTGCAGCCCGACGGTCCTTTCGCCGGCTGCGCCCCTGGTCGCTCCAAGGTCTACTCCAAGCTCATCGGCTGGTCGGCCCGCGTGCTCAGCGCCCTGCCGCGCACCAGCGTCTACATCGACATGGGCTCGCCGGGCTGGTTCCGCGACGACATCTCCGAGGCGGTCCGGCTCCTCGTCGACGCCGGTGTCGCCGACGCCCGCGGCTTCGCGCTGAGCGTCACCCACATGGACACGACCCGGCAGTCGGTCAACTTCGGCTCCCGCGTGGTCGCGGCCCTCGCCGCGCGCGGGATCCCCGGGAGGCACTTCGTCGTCGACACCGCCGACAACGGGCGGGGGTTCTCGGGCAAGCAGTACCGCGTCGAGGTGCCGAAGCCGGAGCCGATCAACTGGGCGCCGATGTGCCGCACCGCCGAGCAGCGACTGTGCGTCGCGCTCGGCGTACCGCCCACGACCGACGTCGCCGACAGCCGCTGGGGGCTGCCGGCCCGGATCCGCCGGCTGGCCGCCACGCACGTCGACGCCTATCTGTGGATCAACCGGCCGTGGCTCTTCCAGCAGACGGTGCCGTTCAGGCCCGACCACGCCCTGCACCTGGCCGACCAGAATCCGTACGCCGGAGGCTGACAGACATCGGTCCGAAATA
>JAOPXU010000286.1 GCA_025964985.1 Nocardioides sp. | reverse complement strand
TGCCCGGGCTGGGCCGGCTCGACCTCGACCTGCAAGCGCTGCGCGCGCAGCTCGCGCTGAGCCAGTGGGTGCGCCGCCAGCTGCGTCGCCGGGCCGCCGAGTTCGACGTGGTGCACGTCTACACCGGCCATGCCGCCCTGCGCAGCGTCGACCTCCTGCGCTCGATGCCCTCGGTCATCTCGACCGACGCCACCGCCGAGACCAACGCTTACCGCCTGCCCAACCGCCAGCCCACCCGGTTCACGCCGAAGGCCGTCGCCGCGGCCCAGCGCTTCGAGGGGGCGGCGTACGCGGCCTCGACGCTGGTCGTCGCCAACACCGAGTGGGTGGCCGGCTCGCTGCGCAGCAGCTACGGCATCGACGACGACCGCCTGCGGGTCTTCCCGTTCGGCATCGCCGCACCCGACGGCATCAGCGGCGCGGCGCCCGGCACCCACGACACCGGGTCGCTGCCCCGACTGGTCTTCGTCGGCCGGCAACTCGAGCGCAAGGGCGCGCTGCGCCTGCACCGGCTCCACCAGGCCCACCTCGCCGACGAGTGCGAGCTGGTCATCGTCACGCCCGAGGAGGTGCCGCCCGGTCGCAACGTGCGCGCCGTCAGTGACGTCACCGTCGGCTCCGGCCGCCTGTGGGAGGAGCTGCGGGCCGCCGCGGTCTTCGTGTTCCCCAGCACGATCGACCAGGCGCCCAACGCCGTGATCGAGGCCGCGGCCGCCGGCCGGCCCGTCGTCGGGCTGCGGATCGCCGCCATGCCCGAGATGGTCCCGCCCGCCTGCGGCACGCTCGTCGAGCCCGACGACGACGACGCCCTGCTCGCCACGCTGCGCCGCCTCGTGCGCGACCCCGCCCTCCGGGTGCGCCAGGGCGAGGCCGCACGCGCCCACTTCCTCGAGCGCTACGACGCCGCCGCCTGCACCCGTCGGGTCGTCGACACGCTGAGCGAGGCGCGCGAGCGCTTCGCCCAGGCGGCGTCCCGGTGAGCGCCGTACGACGCCGGGCGCAGCAGGTCCGCAGCCTCGCCACGGCGGGCGGGCGCCTGATGTCGCGCCGCGCGCCCCGCGGCGGCGCGGTCGTGCTCTGCTACCACGACGTGGTCGCCGACAGCCACGGCGCGGAGGGCCTCGAGGTCACCGCGTCATCCTTGCGCGCGCACCTGCGCACCGTGCGGCAGCTGGGCTTCCGTTTCGTGCCCATGAGCGAGATCAGCGACCGCGCGGTCCGCGGTGACGACCTCGACGGGCTCGCGGCAGTCTCCTTCGACGACGCGCTCAGCGGTGTCTCGCGGCACGGCCTGCCGGTCCTGCTCGACCTCGACGTCCCCGCCACCCTGATGACGCCGAGCACCTCCTGGGGTCATCGACCCGCGTGGTGGCTCGGGGCCGCTGCCCTGATGACCCGCGCCGAGCTGGTCGAGGCCGTCGAGCACGGCATCGACCTGGCCGCCCACACCCGCACCCACCCCTCGCTCACCGAGCTCGACGCCGCCGGCCTGCGCGACGAGGTCAGCGGCTGCCGCGCCGAGCTCGAGGACATCACCGGCCACGCCGTCACCCAGTTCGCCTACCCGTTCGGCCACCACAGCCCCGCCGTGCGCGAGGCCGTCGAGGAGGCCGGCTACGGGGCGTCGTACACGTTCCTCAACGGGCGGGTCCGCGTCGGCGACGACCGGCACCGCCTGCCCCGGCTGACGATGGGCGCCCACCACGACCGGGTGCGCCTGGCCTACCACCTGTCGCGGCCGGCGTCCTCGTGGCCCGACCACCAGCTCGACGTAGTGGCTCCGTGACCGCCACCGCCGTGCGCCCCGACCTCGTCGTGGCCGTCGTCGACGACCTCGCCGCCGCCGACGCCCTGGCGCCCGAGTGGGACGAGCTCGCCTCGGCCTGCGACGCCGGCGCCCTGGTCCGCCCCGCCCACTCGCTGGCCTGGTGGCGCCACCTCGGCCACGGCCACCTCCGCCTCGTCACCGTCCGCGAGGACGGCCGCCTGGTCGCGCTGGCCCCGCTCCACGAGCGGCGCGTCGGACCCGTCCAGGTCGTCCGCTGGCTCGGCCACGGCCTCGGCACCATCGCCGAGGCGCTCGTGCGACCCGGCCACGAGCACGCCGCCGTCGCGCTCTGGACCGCCGCCGGTGGTCGCGGGCGGGTGCTCGACCTGGTCGAGAGCCGCGCCGCCAGCCCCGCGCTGCCCGCCCTGTGGTCGCTCGACCCGACCGGCCGGCGTACGACGGTGACGCCGCGCGACCGGTGCCCGGTCATGGACCTCGGCGACGACGGCCTGGCCCACCTGGCGACCCCGGCGTCGAAGAACCTCCGCAAGACGCTGCGTCGCGCCGACGCCGCCCTCGAAACCGCCGGCGTCGAGCACCACGTCGAGATCGCCGTCGGCACCACCCGGTTCGAGGCCCTGCTGCCCGACATCCGCACCGTCTTCGACATCGCCGAGGCCGCCCGCCCGCGCCAGCACCTGCTGCGCCCGCCGTACGAGGGCTTCGTGCTCGACTACCTGCGCGGCGAGGTCGCGGCGGGACGCGGCGTGGCGCTCGTCGGCTACGTCGGCGACCGGCCGGTCTCGTTCACGCTCGCCATGCTCGTCGACCAGGACGTGTCGACGCTCGCGCTGTGGATCGCGCGCTTCGACCCGGACGCCGGCGACTACAGCCCCGGCCACCTGCTGCTGCGCGAGACGTTCCGCTGGGCGCCGAGCCACGGCGTACGCCGCATCGACCAGCTGCTGGGGGAGTCGCAGACCAAGAACCAGTGGGCGACCTCGTCCTACGAGACGGTCGACGTGCACCACGGCGGCCGTCCGTCCTCGGCCCTTGTGGGCGCGGCGACGCGTGCAGCCCAGTCCGTGCACGGGCTCCGGGGTCGCTGATGTCGCCGACTCCGGCCCGGTCGCGGGTCCCCGCCCCCCTCGTCCTGCTCGTGCTCGCCCTGGTCCTGCTGGTCGCCGCGGCTCTCGCGATCGGTGCGGCGTCCGCTCCTCACGCGGTGCGCAGCGCGGCGGCCGACGGTGCTGCACGTCCCGCGCCTCGAAGCATCCCGGTCGGTGTCAGCCCCGGCTTCGGCATCATCGACCTGTCCCCGGCCCGCCAGCGCGCCGACCTCCTCGCCATCCGCCGCCTCGGCGCCGACCGGGTGCGACTCGACCTCAGCTGGGCGCGCATCGAGGCGCGACCCGGGCGCTTCGACTGGACCGACACCGACCGGCTGCTCGCAGCCGCGCGCGCATCAGACTTGCGCGTGCTCGCCGTCGTGGGCTTCCGCCCGTCCTGGAGCCGTCTCGGACAGCCCGACCCGGTCGGCTTCGGCCGGTTCGTGGCCGCGGCGGCCCGTCGCTACGGGTCACTCGTCTCCGCGTGGGA
>JAOPXU010000072.1 GCA_025964985.1 Nocardioides sp. | reverse complement strand
TGGACCGGCAGCCGGGTCGACCTGGTCTTCGGGTCCAACTCCGAGCTGCGTGCCGTCGCCGAGGTCTACGCCAGCGCCGACGCCGCGGAGAAGTTCGTGCACGACTTCGTCGCCGCCTGGGCCAAGGTCATGGACCTCGACCGCTACGACGTGCGCTGAGCCCAGCAGCACCGTGACGGCCCGACCCTCCGGGGTCGGGCCGTCAGTGCGTCCAGGACCCCTCAGCGGCGCCACACGGCGTCGGCGGCCAGGTCGCGGAGCACCTCCACGGGCAGGGCCGGCCCGCGCAGGGTCGCGCTGCCCTCGGGCCGGGGGCCCGCCCAGGCGCGCACCCGGACCTCGACCCCCTCGTCGGCCACGACGACCTGGACCAGCGACGGCGTGCGCGCGGTGCCGGGCCGACGGGTCGTCGAGCGGCACGGCGCCGTCGCGCACGACCCGGCCGTGCGGCGTACGTCGACCTCGACGAGGCCTGGTCCGCGGGCGGTGTCGACCACGACCGAGCCGGCCCGCACGACGCGCGCGAGCTCTCCCTCGGTGTCGGTGGACACCCGGTCGCCGCCCAGGCCGACCTCGCCGATCCCGGGCCAGCCGTCGGTGAGCCGGTCGCGCAGCGTCTCGTCCATCTCCTCGGCGGCGACCGCGAACCCGCCGCTCGGGGGCAGGGCCGGACTGATCGTGGTCTGCGGCGAGGCCGGGGCCCGGCCGGTGCGCGGCTGCCCGAGCGCCGCGACGCTCGTCAGGGCCACGGCCACCGAGACCACCGCCCCCACGACGGGGACCGTTCCGCTGCGACCGGCTCGTCGTCCGGGGCGGTGGGAGTGGCGCGTCCGCGGCACGACAGGCACCTCGTAGCGGGGCGACCGGAGCACCGGCCGCACGCCCGTCCGGGCCGATGTCTGCTCATCACTCACCGTCGGTACCCCGGGGGGTACCGATCACCCAGGTCCGAACAGGTCTAGACCGGCGTGGGACCAGAGTGAGGGAAGTGGCTGACGGGGTCGTTGAGGCGACCCGCGCATGCACGAAATGCGGGGAATTCACGAATTACCTCGAATGGGGGACGACAACCGGGACGTTTGCCTCTTTCTTTGACAGAATTAACCCAACCCCCAGGCAAGCCACCAGGCCAGCCGACCCAAGGAGAAACCCATGTCGAAGTTCCGCGCCCTCCTCGTCTCCTCCCTGCTCGCCACCGCCCT
The DNA here is from genome assembly GCA_025964985.1 of Nocardioides sp. Taxonomy (GTDB): domain Bacteria; phylum Actinomycetota; class Actinomycetes; order Propionibacteriales; family Nocardioidaceae; genus Nocardioides. The sequence continues at coordinate 2,713 of JAOPXU010000072.1, read as the reverse complement.
CATCGGGAGCGCCGTGTCGGCCGGTGGAGCCGACGAGGCGGCTCCGAAGTCGCTGCGCGACGGTACGAGCTGGTGCTGCTGACCCCCTAGACCTGTGGCGCCTTGCGCGTCATGGTCGTCATCGTCGACGGCGTGAGACCCGTGGAGGCACCCGCCTTGCGGAAGGCCTCGATGGCGTCGTCGATCGCCCCGTACTCCTGCAGCAGGTTGGCCAGCTCGAACCAGAGCTGCGCCGCTTCCCGCTCGGCACCCACACCGTCGAGCACGAGCAGCGCCCTGCGGAAGCGCGTCACCGCCGTGTCGATGTCGCCGCGCGTCGCTGCCACCTGCCCCAGCACGCACAGCGCCTGGGCGCTCAGCATCAGGTTGTGCTCGCGCACCGCCTCGAAGCAGTCCTCGGCCAGCCGCTCGGCCTCCTCGGCGTCACCGATGAGGAGCCGGCAGCGGGCACGACCGAGGTCGTTGCGCCCGTGGTCGAACGGGCTGGCGTCGTTGTGCAGCATCTCGACGCGCGCCTGCTCGAAGTTGAGCTCGGCACCCTCGACCTCCGGCGGGTCCATTGCGAGCTGCAGCAGCCCGAGCTGGGTGCGCAGCCGCGCCATGCTGCGCGCGTCGTGGGTCTGCTCGAGCAGCACCACCGCCTTCTGCGCCAGCGGGAGGGCGTTGGCCAGGTTGCCCTGACGCTGGTACATCGCGCTGCTGTTCCAGTACGCCGAGGCGCGGGCGAGCGGCGACTCCAGCCGCTCCGCGCTCTCGACCGCGCGCTCGCACATGCGCAGGGCGTAGTTGACGTCACCCCGCTCGAAGTGGGCGGCGGCGACGGTGACGGCGAGCTGGACGCCCTCGGCGCTGCCGTGGAGATCGGCGGCACTCACGAGCTCGGCCGCGCGCTCGCCGATCTCGCAGGCGCGGGCGAGGTCACCCTCCTCGCGGTAGCAACGGCTCAGGGCCAGCAGCGCGCGGATGCGGAACAGCGCGTCGCCGCTCAGGGCGACGACGTCCTCGAAGGTCTTGATCGCCGAGGTGAGCCGGCCCGAGGTCTCGAGGGCCTGACCGCGCAGGAACCGCGCCTTGACGGCCAGCTCGGCCGGCATCTCGGGGTCGGCCAGCAGCGCGTCGACGCGCGAGAGCGCCGACTCGGCCTGGCCGGTGCGCTGGTCGAGCTCGGCGTAGTCGAGCTCGAGGGTCAGCCGGGCGAGGTGCTCGCGCGCGGCGACGTCCTCGTCGGGGGCCAGGAGCTCGTCGGGGTCGCAGCCCAGCCGGTTGGCCAGGGCGACCAGGAGGTCGGCGCTGGCACGTCGCTGACCGGCCTCGATGCGGGAGATGTAGGCCGTCGACATCTGGTCACCGGCGGCCTCTCCCTGGGTCAGTCCGGCGCGCTGTCGGGCCAGCTTGATGCGCGTGCCCACCAGGGCCGCGTCGATGTTCTTCGCCCTGACGCGGAGGTCGGGCGTGACCTGCGCGGGCTCTCGGGAAGTCTCCACGCTCTTAGTATGCCCGAATATGACATGGATGATGCGCGCACTGTTGAGATTGGTCACAACACGTGACTCGGTGAGCGGCTGACATGCTCCGTCCATGACCACTTCCAGCACCCCGGGCACAGCCGCCGACGCCGCCACGCGCCTCCTCGCCCTGCACCGCGAGCCGAGCCTGCTGACCGTCGTCAACGTGTGGGACTCCATCAGCGCCACCGTCGTCTCCGACCTCGAGGGCACCCAGGCCCTGGCCACCGCCAGCCACTCGATCGCCGCCTCGCGCGGCTACGAGGACGGCGAGCGGATCCCGGTCGACGAGATGATCGAGGAGGTGCGCCGCATCGTCGCGGCGACGACCCTGCCGGTCTCCGCCGACCTCGAGGCCGGCTACGGCGACGCGGCCGAGACGGTGCGCAAGGCGATCGGCGTCGGCGTCGTCGGCGCCAACATCGAGGACCAGCTCAAGCCGCTCGCAGAGGCGACCGCCCAGGTGGAGGCGATCATGGCCGCCGCGGCCGCCGAGGGGGTGCCCGACTTCGTGCTCAACGCCCGCACCGACGCGTTCGTCAAGGGAGCCGCGGACCCGCTCGCGGAGGCGGTCACGCGCGGCAAGGCCTACCTCGACGCCGGCGCCCCCGTCGTCTTCGTGCCCGGCAAGCTCGACGAGCAGCAGGTCGAGACGCTCGTCGAGGCCTTCGGTCCCCAGCGGCTCACCACGATCGGGCTGCCCGGCACGCCGGCGCTGGCTCGCCTGGAGCAGCTCGGCGTCGCCCGCGTCTCCTACGGCCCGCTGTCGCAGCGCGTGGCCCTCACCGCGCTCGCGGAGCTGGTCGAGGCCGTGCACGCGGGCGGCGGCGTACCCGACTCGGTGCGACCGCTCAACTGACGGTCGTGCCGACCCACGCCGGGTCGCTGTCCGCCTCGCCCTGGACGTCGCCGTCCTTGGTGGTGGCGGCGGTGTCCCCGGCCAGCGACCGGGCCAGGGCCTCGTCGAGGGGCAGGTAGGGCACCCCGGGGGCGAGCTCACGGCGTACGTCGTCGTCACGGCAGACCATGTCGTGCGTGAGGCTGCGCACCAGGGCGCCGATGGTCGGGCGCGGGATACCGGTCAGGGCCGCGACGCCCTCGCCCACGAGCCGCACCGGCGCGAACAGCAGCGGCACCTGGGGCCGCTCGAGCCCGGCGACCGCGGCGAAGCGGGCCAGCAGCTCGGAGTAGGTCAGGACCTCGTCGCC
>JAOPXU010000208.1 GCA_025964985.1 Nocardioides sp. | reverse complement strand
ACGCCAAGCTCGGCCTGCTCGGCGCGATGTACGGCGCCACGAGCGGCGAGAGCGGGCGCATGGTCGCGGGCCTCACCCGCCGCTACCCCGACGCATTCGGTCTGGTCGAGGACGCCGCCCGCGCCGGTGAGCGCGGCCAGGTCGTGCGGACGCTGCTCGGCCGCGGGTCACCGGGCCTCGGCGACGCCTGGGACCTCGACGACGACGGGCCGGCCGACCCGGACCGCCAGGCCCGGCGCCGGCGCGCGTTCGGCCGGTTCACCCGCAACTTCGTCGTGCAGGGCACCGGCGCCGAGTGGGCGCTGTGCTGGATCGCCGACCTGCGCAACCGCCTGTGGCGCCTGGGCGACGGCCCGCTCGTCGAACGACCGCACCTGGTGTTCTTCCTGCACGACGAGATCGTGGTCCACACCCCCGCCGAGCTCGCCGACGCGGTCGTGGCCGAGGCCCGGGCGGCCGCCGCGACCGCAGCCGGGCTGCTGTTCCGCGACCTGGCCATCGACTTCCCGCTCACGACCGCGGTCGTGCGGTCCTACGCCGAGGCCGGCAAGGCGGGACCCGCACCGTCGGCCCCCGTGCCATCGTGAGCGACGTGGACCGCGCCCTCAGCTTCGGCTCCGACGCCGCGACCTACCATCGCTACCGGCCCGGCTACCCCGACGTCGTCGCCGACCTCGCCATCGCCCACGCCGACGGCCCCGTCACCCGGGCGCTCGAGATCGGCGCCGGCACGGGCAAGGCGACCGTGCTCTTCGCGCGCCGCGGCCTCGACGTCGTCGCGGTCGAGCCCGACGCCGGGATGCGCGCCGTGCTGACCGAGCAGGTCGCGGGCCTCGGCGTACGCGTCGTCGGCGCGAGCCTCGAGACCCTCGACCTGGCCGAGGTCGGCCCCGTCGACCTGCTGTACGCCGCCGCGGCGTTCCACTGGACCGACCCCGCCACGCGGTGGGCCCGGGCCGCCGCGGCGCTCCGCCCGGGCGGGGCGCTCGCCGTGTTCGGGACCGCGCGCGACCTGGCCGACCCCGACCTGCGCCGCGAGGTCGAAGCCCTGACCGCCGGGGTGCTGCCGGAGGGCTTCAGCGGCGGCTGGACCGTCGACGAGGTGCGCGCGCAGCCGGGGTTCACCGCCGTCGACGAGACGGTCGTCGAGCGCCGCGCGACCATGGCCGCCGACGACTACGCCGCCCACCTCACGACCGTCTCGGCCTGGCGCGTGCTGCCGCCGGCCGAGCACGACCGGCTGCTGGCCCGCGTGCGGGCCGTGCTGCCCGACGTCGTCGAGGTCACCGAGGACGTGCCGCTCCACCTCGCCCGTCGCTGCTAGGGGCCGGGCGCGACGCCCGGTCGAAGTGCGTGCGCAGCGCGACGTGGGTGGCGGTGTCGCGCACCGCGGGCATCTCGTTGAGGCGGGCGGTGACGTCCATCAGCTCGTCGTTGGTGGCGACGTCGATGATCAGCACCATGTCGCGCTCGCCGGCGATCGACCAGCACGCCCGCACCTCGGGCCAGCCCTGCAGGGCCGAGGCGACCTCGGCGTAGCGCGGCGCGTCGAGGTTGAGCATCACCATCGCCGTCACCGACCCCCGTCCGCCGGGCGCCTGCAGCAGCACGGTGTAGCCGGTGATGACGCCGTCGCGCTCGAGCCGGGCCAGGCGCTGGTGGACCGCCGCCCGGCTGAGGCCGATCGAGCGGGCGATCTCGGACGCCGGGGCGCGCGCGTTGTCGGCCAGCTCCTCCAGGATCCGTCGGTCGATGTCGTCCATGACGATGCGTCACCTGTCCCTTCCGGTCCGTCGTCGCCGTGCCTGAACTCAGCCAGAAAGACATCAGCACGTCGACAGCGCAGCCCATACGTTCACCTCACCGGGTGGAGCCGCCCCGGGCCGCGTAGGACCGACGAGAGGACCACCCCCATGATCGACAGGTTCACCCACGACAGCGCCCTGCTCGTCATCGACCCGCAGGTCGGCGTCGACCAGCTCGAGCACTGGGGCGGGCCCGGGGCGCGTCGCAACAACCCGGCCGCCGAGACCCATGTCGCCGCCCTCCTCGCCGCCTGGCGGCAGCACGGCCTGCCCGTCATCTTCACGCGCCACGAGTCGATCGAGGACGTCTCGCCGCTGCGCCCCGACGGCCCCGGCTGCGCCTTCAAGCCCGACCTGCAGCCGCTGCCGTCCGAGGACGTCGTCGCGAAGTCGACCAACGGTGCGTTCTTCGGCACCGACCTCGCGCTGCGGCTGCGCCGTCGCGGCATCGACCGCCTGGTCGTCGCCGGCTTCTTCACCAACATGTGCGTCGAGACCACCGTGCGCACCGCCGGCAACCTCGGCTACGACACCTACCTCGCCCACGACGCCTGCGCCACCACCACCCGCGTCGGGCACGACGGCGTCGCCCACGCCGCCGAGGTCGTGCACGCGCTCGCCGTCGCCACCATGCACGGCGAGTTCTGCACCGCCCTGGCCACCCGCGACCTCGTCCACCTCACCGCCGGCTCGAACCCCGAGCTGCACCGGGTCCAGGGCAACGAGGCCGGGGAGGCGCTGGCCGCCACCGCCTAGGGCTCGGCGCGGATCGCTTGTAACTCACCGTTCGCGTCGCTCCCCCACCCGTCTACGGGCGGGGAAGCAGCGCGAACGGTGAGTTACAAGCGATAGCGCCGGGTATGGCCGGCCGGGCGCCGGATTCACCGGCCGGCCGGTGAAACCCTCACTTGACCGATGGAACTTCATCGGCCAAGTGCGGGTTTCATCGTCCCAGCAGGTCCCGCGCCCGCTCCGCGGCTCGATCGACCGGGGTGGGACGATGGGCCCATGGTCGCCAGCCGTTCAGCCCGCACGCGCAAAGCCGCTGTGGAGGCCGGCCCGCTCGGGTCGGTGAGCATCGACGTCGGCTCCGACGGCGCGTTCGTCTACAAGATCAGCTGCACCGAGTGCACCGCCAAGGGCGACAAGAAGTGGTCGGCGTACCGGCCCGGCGAGGACAACGGCTACCTCGCCGCCATGGACCGCTGGACCTTCCACCTGCACGAGAAGCACCAGGGCACCGACGCCCCCTGCCTGGCCTACCTGCCGGCCGCGCAGCAGCGGCTGCACGAGCGCCGCGAGCAGCCCTAGGGCACCTCGACCTGGCCGCTGACCGTGCTGCTGTTGTCGCCGTAGTCGGTGACGCTGAGGTCGATCTGGATCACGGTGCCGGGGTCGAGCGGCGTGAACTCGTAGGTCAGGTTGGTGGTGTCGGCGTACAGGCCGATGTCGGTGGTCGGCCCCCACGTCTCGGTGCCGTCGGGCGCCAGTGTGGGCACGTTGGGCACGATCAGGCCGTCGGGGTCGGGGACGAGCTCGCCGTAGGCGCCGGTCTCCGGGTCGAGCACGTAGTAGGTCTCGCTGACGATCTCCTCGTCGAGCACGAGCGCCAGGAGCACGTCCTGCGGGTCGACGCGGTCGACGTCGGCGGCGGCGTAGTAGGTCAGCGGCACGTTGAGGTACGACGAGCCGCCCTCCTCGCTGTAGTCGAGCGAGACGTACGCCGGCGCGGAGTCCTCGCCGTCGCTGATGACGAGCGAGGTCAGGTCGTAGAAGCCGACCGCGACCGGCTCGTCCTCGACGAGGAAGCCGCTCTCCTCGCCGATGTAGGTCAGCGACCCGTCCTCGCCGAGGATCGCGTACTGCATCGTCGAGCTCGACAGGTTGTCGGTGGAGACCGCGTCGTAGGTGCCGGTGATGGAGAAGCCGTCGCCGTCGTATTCGAGCTCGGCCTCGCCGGCGGGGTTGGTGAACTGCGGCAGCTCGGCCTCGGGGATGGCGTCGCCGGCGTCGTAGTAGGAGGCCAGGAACCCCGCCCACGTCTCGGCGCTGGTGACCTCGAGGTACTCGGGCTTGACGAGGTCCTCGGCCGGCGGGAAGTAGATGGACAGGCCGGTGGCGCCGCGGGTGGCGGTGCCGTCGACGCTGGTGACGACCGCGTCGTTGATGGCGCGCACGAGGGTGTCGGCCTGGTCGGAGACGTCGAGCGCCTCGACGCCGATCGAGGAGGCCAGGATGCCGAGGTCGACCATGTGGCTGTCCTGGGTCTCGTCGGGGCTGCGGGCGAAGCCGAGGGTCTCGGCCTCGACGCGGCCGACGACCGGCGCGACGGTGGCCGCGCGCTCGGACAGGGCGCCGCTGAACGCCGCCAGGGCCTCGTCGACCGCCGGCATCTGCGTCAGGTCGAGCATCGACAGGGTGATCGTGTCGGAGGTTCCGGAGGCCTCGGCCTGGGCGGCGAAGCCGTCGACGATCGCCGCACCGAGGGTGTCGACGTCGGTGGCCGGGTCGTCGGCGAGCACCTGGAGCGAGGTGTAGTCCCAGCCGTGGCCGGGCTCGAGCTCCTCGGAGGCGACGAGCCGCTCGGCGTACGGCGCCACGGCGCTGGCCACCTCGTAGCTGGCCATCAGGCACGCGTCGAAGCCGAGCAGGTCGAGCTTGTCGACGCCGGCCTGCTCGAGGCCGTCGGCGATGCCGGTGGTGATCTCGGCGAGGTCGAGCACGGAGAACTCCGAGCCCTCGTCGGGCCCGATGCCGGGCCAGGAGGCGCCGTGGTCGCTGATGATCAGCGCGTAGTGGGCCGCCGGGTGCGCGGCGATGCCGTCGGCGATGAACGTCGCCAGCGTGGCCGGGTCGGCGGTGTCGACGTCGCCGAGGTCCTCGACCAGCTCGGTGGTGCCGGGCTCCGCGATGTCGAAGACCCGCGCGCCGATCCAGGTGCCCTGGTCGAGCACCTCGTCGTCGCCGTACTCGGCCGAGCGGTCCATGAGCTCGCGCAGGTGCAGGTCGTCGGTCGCGCCGACGCTGCCGAGCTCGTTGACGTCCTCGACCATGAAGGGCTCGAGGTCGGTGTCGGCCATTGAGTAGTGCAGGACCGTCCAGCCCTCGCCCTCCGGGGCGCCCGCACTCGACGACGAGTCCTCGCCGGGCGGCTCCTCCTCGCCGGAGCTGCAGCCCACGAGGGCCGTCAGGGACAGGGACAGGGTCATGACGGCACCGAGCAGCCGCGTGGGTGTGGACGTCACCCTGTGACGGTAGGGACAGCCGGGACGCGTCGTACGCCGAACGGCGGGACGCGGCGGACCGGTCTGGTCCGGCGCTCGATAGCGTCGGCGCGTGACCACACTGCCGTCGATCGACCAGGTCCGGAGCCTCCCGGCGTTCTTCGAGATGACCGTGCCCGAGGACTACATCGACGAGAACGGCCACATGAACATCACCAAGTACTTCGACCTCGGCGCGTGGGCGCCGTGGAAGCGGATCGGCGAGCTCGGCGTCGACGGCGACTACATCGAGCAGCGGCGGCTGTCGTTCTTCACCGTCGAGCACCACATCCGCTACCTCAGCGAGCTGCGCCTCGGCGAGCCGTTCTCGGTGCGCCCGGCGTTCGTGGCGCGCACCGGCAAGGCGCTGCACGGCATTTCGTTCGTGCTCGACGAGACGCGCGACAAGATCGCCTGCACGATGGAGATCCTCTACGTCCACGTCTCGATGGAGTCGCGCCGCTCCGAGCCGATCCCCGCCGACGTCGCCACCGGCCTCGACGAGGAGATCGCATCGCGCGCATGGGCGCTGGACGTCGCCAGCGGCCTCACCCTGCGGCGATGACCGTCGACGACCTGGGCGTCGCGCTCGACCTCGCCGGGCCGGCGCGCCGGGTCGTGTCGCTGGTGCCGTCGCTGACCGAGGCCCTGGTCTCCGTCGAGCCCGGCGCCGTCGTCGGCGCCACCGACTGGTGCACCCACCCCGCCGACCTCGACGAGCGCGGCGTCACCCGCGTCCGCGGCACCAAGAACCCCGACCTCGCCGCCATCCGCGCCCTCTCCCCCGACCTCGTGGTCGCCAACAAGGAGGAGAACCGCGAGCTCGACGTACGCCGCCTGCGCGAGTCGGGCGTGGCCGTGTGGGTCACCGACATCGAGACCGTGCCCGACTCGGTGGCCTCGATGGAGCGCCTCCTCGACGCGATGGGCTGGTCCCGCCCGACCTGGCTCGCCGAGGCCCGCGACCTGTGGTGCGGCGCGGTGCCGGCGCCGACCCGCTCGGTCGCCGTACCGATCTGGCGCGACCCGTGGATGGTCGTCGGGGCCCGCACCTTCACCACCGACCTGCTGCACCGCCTGGGCTGGCGCAACGTCTACGCCGACCACGCCGAGCGCTACCCCGCCGTCGACCTCGCCGACCTCGACGCCGCCGGCGCCGACGTCGTTCTGCTGCCCGACGAGCCCTACGTCTTCACCGCCACCGACGGCCCCGAGGCCTTCACGCTCACGCCCACCGAGCTCGTGAGCGGGCGACTGCTGACCTGGTACGGGCCGGCGCTCGTCGAGGCCGCCGCCCTCCGCTAGCAACACGTCGGTCGAGAAGCTCCCGCTGGAAGGCGTCACGAGACCGGTCGACCGCAGGTGCAGGTCGAGTCGTGCACAGACCTTGCGGTGATGTGGTCTCGTGACGGTCGCAGAGCGACCTCCTCGACCGACGTGTGGCCCGACCTACACCCCACGTCGGTCGAGGAGCTCCCGCTAAAACCGTCACGAGACCGATCAACCGCAGGTGCACGTCGAGTCGTGCACAGACCTCGCGGTGAAGTGGTCTCGTGACGGTCGCAGAGCGACCTCCTCGACCGACGCGTGGTGCGGGCGAATGGTCTCGTGACGGTCGCAGAGCGACCTCCTCGGCGAGGTCTAGCGGTCTAAGCAACGTGGGGCTGTGGCCGTTGGTCAGCAGCTCGTCCAGCGCTTGGGCTGGGGTCTTCATGTTGAGGGTAGGGCGGGGTCGTGCGTTGAGGCTGGCTGCGTAGCGGCGGAGGTCGGCGCGGGTGTGGGTGGAGAGGTCGGTGCCT
>JAOPXU010000202.1 GCA_025964985.1 Nocardioides sp. | reverse complement strand
GCACTTCTGGTTCCTCGAGGTCCTCGTCTGGGGCCACCTCGGCCTGGTCGCGCTGCTGCTCGTGCCGGCCTTCGACCGCTGGCAGCGCCGGCACCGCTTCGGTGCGGCCGTCACCGTGCTCGTGGCCTGCCTGGCGCTGCGCCACGCCCTGGTCGGTCGCGAGACCGCCCTGCTCGAGGAGTACGCCGTCGGCGTCGCTGTCTGGTGCATGGCGCTCGGCTGGGCGGCCGCCGAGGCGCGCGGGTGGTGGCAGCAGGCCGTGGTGCTGCTGCTCGGCGCCGTCGGCCTCGCGGGGTTCTTCGGCGACGACCCGCAGCGCGAGACCATCGTCGCTATCGGCTTCGTCCTGCTCCTGCTGGCCCGTCCGGTGCTGCTGCCGCGGCCGTTCGCCGCGGTGGTGCTCGTCCTGGCGCACGCGTCGTTCTGGATCTACCTGACCCACTGGCAGGTCTACGCCGACCTCGAGGCCGCCGGCCACCCCTGGCTCGCGCTCCTCGCCTCGCTCGCGCTGGGCGTCGCGACCTCCTGGGTGCACGACCGGGCCCGGTCGGTGCTGGCCGGTCGGCGTACGGCCGGGGTGCGCTGAACTGCAGCCCCTCGGGGTGAACAGCGCCGTGCCCCGGGCTTGGACGATGCAGGTCGGGGTACCGAGCGCTTCCACCTCGACCGACCGTGAACGGGGGAGCCGTGCCGTGATCGCCTCCACCCGGCACGTCCACGTCCTCGGGGCCCTCGGCCGGCTGGCCGCGACCGGTGGTTGGGCGCGGGTCATGGACGGCAAGCCGCTGGAGGCGGCGCTCGACCTGGTCGACGCTGAGCTGCTCGTCGCGGCCGGGGTGCTGGAGGTCGGGCGCGTCGGCGACGGCACGTTCGTCCCGACCGACCTGCACGCGTGCTACGCCGACCCGACCGCCCTGGCCGACGCGGTCACCTGCGAGCTGCAGCAGGCGCTGCGCCAGGTGCGCGGCACCGACGAGGTCGGACGCGACGAGATCCGGGCGCGCGGCTCGGCCAGTGCCGCGGCCGCGACGGCGCTGGTCGAGGGCGTCGTGCCGATGCTCGCCTCGGCGCACGGGGCGCTGGTCGGCGGCCGTGGCGAGTTCCTCGACGTCGGCGTGGGCGCGGGCGTCGTGTCCGCGACGCTCTGCCGCACCTGGCCCGGCGCCCGTGCCGTCGGGATCGACGTGCTGCCCGAGGCCCTGGCGCTGGCCCGCGACGAGGCTGCCCGGTGCGCCGTCGCGGAGCGCGTCGAGCTGCGCCTGCAGTCGGTCGCCGACCTCGACGACGTCGACCGCTTCGACCTCGCCTGGCTGCCCCAGGTGTTCGTGCCGCGCGTCGACCTCGACCGCGGGATCGCCGCCGTGCACCGGGCGCTGCGGCCCGGCGGCTGGCTGGTCATGCCCGTCGCGTCGGTCTCCGACGACGACTCCGAGCTCGACCGGGCGGCCGTCCGCCACGACGCGGCGCTCAAGGGCGGGGGACTGGTCGACGACGCCGACGTGCGCGGCGTGCTGGCCGGGGTGGGCTTCACCGTCGAGCGGACGCTGTGCGGCGTCGACCAGACGGTCTTCCTCGCCCGGCGTCCCGGCTGACCGGCCCGGACGCTAGGGGAGCAACCGGCGGCCGGAGATCGAGGTGGGCCTGATGCGCACCAGCAACGAGCGGCGTCCCTCGGGCCACACCTCGACCGGGACCGCCGAGGCGTCGTAGTCGAACTCGGCCCGGCCGCGGAGCAGGACGCTCCACCCGGCGTGCTCCACGGGGTCGACCTGGTCGGCCTGGAACGCGACGCTGCTGTCGTCGACCTCGCGCCCGATCGACCCGTACGGCGTCGAGCGCAGCAGCACGTCGTGCCCGTCGAGCTGGTGGTTGACGGTCATGGCGGTCGGTCCGTCGGGTCCGTTCCAGACGAGGCGGCCGGTCACGGCGCCGGTGAGCAGGTCCCAGCACTCGGCCTCCAACAGCTCGACCAGGCGGTGGGTGGCGGGTGTCGGCACGGTCATCGCGTGCTCCTGTCGGGGCGGGCTCGTCGCGCCGGACGTTCCGGGGCTGCACCCAGGCTGCGCCACGGCGTACCCGAGCGGTAGGGCCGGAACGCCCGGCGCCGCCGGGACCAAGGACCTGGTCGCGCGCGGGCGCTAGGAGCCGGGCGGCAGGAGGCCGAGGGCGACGGCCTCCTCGCGCAGCTCGTCGCGGACGTCGGGGTGCGCGGCGTGGTCGATGAGGCCGACCGCCTGGGCGGTCTGGTCGCGCCCGAACATCTCCGCGACGCCCTGCTCGGTGACCACGGCGCTCATCTGGAACGACGTGACCGGCTCCTCGACCATCGGCACGATCGTCGACACGTCGGCGCGCGGGTGCCAGGAGCGCAGGGCGATGAAGGCCTGCCCGCCGGGGCTGTGCATCGCACCGACGATGAAGTCGGTCTGCCCGCCGAAGCCGGAGTGGATGCGGGCGCCGATGCGCGAGGCGTTGGCCTGGCCGAACAGGTCGACCTGGAGGGCGGTGTTGACGCTGACCATCGCGGGGTTGCGGGCGATGAGCGCCGGGTCGTTGGCGACCTCGGTGCGCACCATCCGGATCCGCTCGTTGCCGTCGACCCAGTCGATGAGCTCCGCGGAGCCGAAGAGGAACGACGCGGTGATCGGCACCGCCGGGTCCAGGGCGCCGGCCTTCTCCAGAGCGAGCACCGAGTCGGAGAACATCTCGGTCCACACCCGCAGGCCGCGCCGGTCGACCAGGCCGTGCATGGTCGCGTCCGGCACCGCGCCGATGCCGGCCTGCAGCGTGGCGCCGTCGGGCACCCGCTCGGCGACGAGAGCGCCGATGCGCGCGGCATCGGTGTCGATCGGCACGTGGGCCGGCACCGGCACCACCTCGTCGGCCTCGACCAGCACGTCGACGAGGTCGAGGTCGAGCTCGGCGTCGCCGAAGGTCCACGGCAGGCGGTCGTTGACCTGCGCGACGACCAGGCCGCCGCGCCGGCGTACGGCGTCGACGGCGGCGGGCAGCACGTTGACCTCGATCCCGAGCGAGACCTTGCCGTCGCGCGGGCGGGTCGTGTGGAGCAGGACGACGTCGGGGACCTGTGCGGTGCCCAGCAGCAGCGGCACCAGCGACAGCCGCGACGGCACGTAGCTCAGCCGGGGGCTGCGGCGCATGCCGGGACCGACGAACGACGTCTCGAGGACGACGCCGTCACGCGCGGGCAGCCCGGGCTGGCCGTTGAGCGCCCAGAGCCGGTAGGTGTCGAGCGCGGCGTCGAGCAGGCCGAGGGTGTGCCACGGCGTCGCGTGGTTGCCGCTCACCACCACCCGCGGGTCGGGAGGCAGGCGGCGCAGGGCGGTGCTGAGGTCCACGTCCCCATGACAGCAGACGGCACCTGACCGCCGGTGCGGACCCAGGGCTGGGGTCAGCTCCGGGGTGGGGGCTGGGCGACGATGCCGCGGACGGCGTGCTCGAGGGCGTGGTGGGCGACCGGGTCACTCAGGTCGCTGCCCTGCAGGAGCAGCGCGCCGGGCAGGTCGACGACGCAGTAGCGGACCATGGTGACCGCGGACCGGTCACGGCGTCCCCACAGGGCGTCGGCCAGCCCGGCGAGCAGGGTGCCGAGGTCGTGGCGCAGCCTGTGGAGGAGCTCGCGGCCGTCGTCGTCGAGCTCCGGGGTCATGAGCCGGTCGGCCGTGGTCGCGAGCAGGAGCCGGGCGGCGTCCTGGTCCCGGTCGGCGTAGCGGGCGGGCGCCAGGGCGGCCGCGAGCACGGCGGCCGTCGGGTCCCCGGCCCGCTCGACCTCCTCGCGCTGGAACGCCAGGAACGTGTCGGCCTCGCGGGCCCAGACCCGGGCGAGGAGCCCGTCGCGCGAGCCGAACGCGTGGTAGATCGCGCCGTTGGACGCCCCGGACGCCGCCGTCAGCGCACGCATCGTCACCGCGTCGACCCCGTCGCCGACCCAGAGCCGGCGGGCGTGGGCCAGGAGGCCGTCCAGGTCGTGCTGACGCGGACGTCCCACGACCTCAGCCCGCGGTGGGCTCGAGGAGGGCGTCGACCACCCGCGCGAACATCCGCGCCTTGATCGTGCCGAGGGTGGTGCGGTCCTTGCCGGCCAGGTCGACGACGAAGCCGCCGGCGACCTCGGGCAGCTGCTCGAGGGGAGCGGCGGCGTCGACCAGTCCGACGGCCGCAGCCTCCGGGCCGCTCCAGCGGCGGCCGGTCGCCATCGCGTCGAGCGCGACGCGCGGCGTCAGCTTGCTGGTGATGAGCGCGTCCATGCCCCGGGTGAAGGGGATGAGGATGTCGACCTCGGGGAAGCAGAAGTAGCCGCGGTCCTCGCGCATCACCCGGTAGTCGTGGGCCATCGCGAGCATCGCGCCGGCACCGAAGGCGTGACCGCTGACGGCGGCCACGGTCGGCACCGGGAGCGTGAGGACGCGGGCGAACAGCGACTGCACGCGGTCGACGTACGACGCGTACTCGTCGGGGTGCTGGCCCAGCCAGTCGAGGTCGAGCCCGTTGGACCAGAACTTGCCCTGGGCGGTCGTCACCAGCACCGCGGGCTCGGGGGACGCCTCGAGCCGGTCGAGCGCGGCGCCGACCTCGGCGAGCCAGCCGGGGGAGAACCGGTTCTCGTCGTCGCCCAGGTCGAGCGTCCAGACCGGACCGTCGTTGCTGATCGCCACCATCGTGTCGCTCCTCCGTCGTGTCGTCTTGGTCCGAGGAAGGTGACAGAGCGGCGTTCTACTACTCGCGGGCGTCCACGCCCGGCGTCGGTGCGGGACGCCTCTGCGATCCGCCCGACGTGCGCAGGGTCGTGATCTCCACCGGCCGGGTCGTGCTGGTGAGCCTGGGAGCAGGCCCGACCGGAAGCGGTCCGTGGCGGAACCGGGGCCAGGCCCACCGCGTCTACTGTCCTGTGATGCGCAGACGCCGGACGTCTTCCTGCCTGCTCGGCCTGGCCGCAGCGGTCCTCGTCGGCTGCGGTGATCAGACCACGACGGCCACGACGGGCACGGCGGACACGACCGCCAGCACGTCGGAGTCGCCCGAGGCCGCAGCGCCGGTCGTGATGGTCGGCGACGAGCCGATGGTCAGCTGCGGCGGGCCCGAGGGGTGGGCGCCGTCGGTGATGGCGGAGGGCATCGAGAGCGACTTCGACGAGGCGGAGGCGCGCCAGGCGTTCACCGACCTGCTCGCCGACCCGGAGATGGCGGGCGAGCTCGAGCTCTCCTTCCTGGCCGACGGCCCCGGCACCGAGTTCCGGGTGCTGCAGGAGGAGGACGACGAGGTGACGCTCGGGCTGCGCTCGTGGTCCGTCGACGGTCCCGGCCCTCGTGCCCTGGCGATGACCGTGGTCCGAGAGGGGGAGACCTGGACGTTCGCCGGCGGCGGCACCTGCCGGCTCTCGCCGATCCTCCGGTCGGACGCCCAGTGGATCGACGTCACCGGCGCCACCGCCGCGCCGGACGGTGGGCGCTCCCTGACGATCGACGTCAACGAGCGGCAGTGCACCTCGGCGCGTGACCCCGGACCGTTCCTGCTCGACCCCGTCGTCGTCGAGACCGACGAGTCCGTCACGGTCTACGGCACGAGCACGCCGATGACCGGGACGGCGACCCGCCCGGGCAACCCGACCGCCCAGCAGCAGATCGTGCTCGACGAGCCGCTCGGCGACCGGACCGTGCACGACGGAGCGACCTGGCCGCCTCGCGAGGTCCCCGTCCGCTGACCTGGCGTCCCCTCGCGGACCAACGAGAGCACTGCTCGCACAACCCGGGATCGCCGACGGGATAACCCTCGGCGGCCGGGGTCGTTGACGTCATCGACGCCTTCGAAAGGTCCCCCCTGTGCGCAAGCTCCTCCGGCTGCTGCTCCCTGCCGTCACCGCTGTCGCCCTCGTGGCCGGCGCCGTGTCGTTCGCCAGCACCGCTCCGCCGACCGGCCCCTACTCGCAGTCCTACTTCGGCGACGGCAACCTGCCGCCGGGCTGCGTGCGCGACATGAGCCTCGACAACCCGGCCAACCAGTGCTTCCACATGCGCACCGGTCTCAACGCCCTGGACTCGCCGAAGGTCGACGTCCTCGTGCTGGTCCCGGCCTCGCCGACCGCCGAGCGCGACATGCGGATCATGCGCCAGTCGGTGGAGATGTGGGAGGGCGGCATCGAGCAGCTGGCGCGCCGGATGAAGCAGCCGTGGCTCACCGAGGTCGACTTCCACATCACCGTCGACGCGCTCAGCGGCGAGTTCACGACGTACCCGCTGGTCGACCCGGAGATCGTCGTGGTCGGGACCAACCCCGTCGGCGGCATCGGCATCGGCATCGACCCGGCCCAGTTCGTCGGCGACCTCGGCATCTACGACGCCTCCGGCGCGCCCTGCCTGGGCATCGAGAACCCCTTCGACTTCGCGGCGTGGTCGGCCCTGCCCGGCTTCGACACCCACCACGAGGAGCGCTCGGGCACCTACGTCGAGGACTGCGGCGGCGCCGGCGGCAACGTCTGCTTCGCCATCAACGGTGCGATCGACCCGCTGCCGGGCACGACCGAGGTCTTCAGCCTCTTCGACCTCGTCAGCCACGAGTTCGGGCACTGCCTCACCGTCGGCCACGTCGGCGACGGGGCCGAGGGCTCCTGGGGCCCGGTGCCGACCAACGACATCATGAGCTACAACGAGGACCCGCCCGGTCTGAGCAAGTGCGTCTCCAGCCTCGACGTCGAGGGCTTCGCCCTGCGGATGAGCGGCTACCTCGACCGCAACCGCGACGGCAAGGTCACCGCCGCCGACGAGCTCGAGGCCAACGACCTGCCCGGCGACGGCCGCAACCCGTTCCAGGTGCAGAGCCCGAGCGACCACATCTACGCCTCGGCCAGCGGGTCCCCGGCCGACTGCCCGCAGCCCGACGTCGGCCTCGTGCCCGGGGAGCGGGTCAGCTGGGACCCCACCCCGGTGGCCACCACCCGGCCCCGGCTGACGGTCGATCGAGCAGCGCGCGTGGCCGGCGGCAAGGTCCGGCTGACCGGTACGGCGACGTACGTCCCACGCGGCAAGCAGCCCCGGCGCGCCAACGGCTCGTTCGTCGACCGCACCGGTGACGCCCGCAGCCCCTTCAACGACCTGCGTGCGCTCGACGTCCGCGTGACCAACACCCAGGTGCGGGCCACCATCAAGGTCGCCCGCCTCGCGCCGACGTCGGGCCCGGCCGGGACGTCGTCGTACAGCCTCATCGTCAACGGCCGCCGGTTCGACTCGACCGGCCCGGCCAGCGACGGCGCCAACACCTTCGACAACGGCGCCGAGGTGTTCCTCGACGGCGTCAGCGACTGGGACCGGGCCGCCGGCACGGTGACCTTTGCGATCTCGCGCCGCTACCTGGAGTCGTTCGGCAACGTCGCGCCCTACTACGTCGGCAGCACGAGCTCGGTGCAGAACGCCAAGCGCGTCGTCCTCGTCGACGACACCGCACCCGCCGGGCAGAACCGCATCGTCGTCACCGGACGCCGGCTCGTCCAGCTCGACGGACCCCAGCAGGCCGCACCGCCCAAGGGCACCAAGCCCTACTCGGTCTCGTTCCGTGCCGAGGACGGCAACCGGTTCGAGGTCGGGCAGACCAACGGTGGCCTCGGCAGCCTGGTCTCGGACCCGCACGCCTTCTCGATGGCGGTGACCTCGCCGAGCCGCGTCGAGCTCAGCCTCGACTGGTCCGACCCGGTCTCCGATCTCGACCTGACGGCCCAGCCGGGGGCCGGCGACCCGGTCTACAGCTCCGGCGGCAAGCCCGACACGATCGTGCTCGAGCGGGTCCAGGGCGCCATCGACCTCGAGGTCAACCCGACCCTGGTCGGCCCGACCGGCACCACCTACTCGCTCCGGGCCACGGTCACCCCTATCGGTCGCGACACCGACCGCGACGGCCTCACCGACCCGGGCGACGCCTGCCCCCGCGTCCGCGGCCCGCTGCCCTCCGGCTGCCCGGACGCCGACCGTGACGGCGTACCCGACCGCACGGACCGGTGCGACCTCGCACCGGCCGGCACGGCCACCGGCTGCCCGGCGCCCGCCGTGGAGTGGATCCGGGTCCTGGTCGACGGCAAGCCCGTCACCAAGGTCCGCCTCGACCGCGAGCTCGGTGTCGGACGCTTCGACCTCAGGGTCCCGGTCCCGCGCGGCACCCACCGGATCCGCACCGTGTGGCTCGGCCGGTCCGGCGCCCTCACCTCGGTGGTGCGGCAGGTCCGCTGACGTCTGCACATCTGCTGGGGGAAGTCCGGGTCAGGTCTGGAGGTCACACCTGACGGGCACGGTCGGCGCCGACTTCCACCAGTAGTCGTGCGCGGGCCGGTCAGGGCAGGACGAGCAGGACCACGGTCGCCACCACGACGGCCACGGTCGAGACGACCACGGCAGCCGTGCCCAGTGCGCGGCTGCGACGGTGTCCTCGCCCCAGCAGGCCCAGCGGTACGGCGACCGCCGCGGCCAGGTAGGCCAGCGGGCTGAGGAAGTAGCTCACGGCCAGCACCGCACTCACCACCGCTGTGCCGAACGCCAGCAGTCCGAGCGTGCGCACGTCGTGCTGCTGCTGCTGATGTCGACCGGGTCGGTCGGGGTCACTGCTCGCAGCGGGTCACGCTCTCGGCGACGCAGGTGTCGGAGCCACCTCGCCCGTCGACCGCGTCGGTGCCGTCGCCGCCGTCGAGGTCGTCGTCGAACCGACCGCCGAGGAGGGTGTCGTCGCCGGCTCCTCCCCGGACAACGAGCGGTCCGTCCAGGTACGGCGTGCCCCCGGTGCGGTAGCAGTCCGGCTGGAAGTCCCCACCACCCCGGTAGCTGATCGACTCGACGCGGTCGTCGCCACCGGCGGCGTCGATGGTCGCCCCGCACGACGTCGCGAGGAATTGCTCGGCGGCGTCGGTCCCGGACATCGTCAGTGGTCCCGGACTCTGCGCGGCGTAGGTCTCGAAGGCGGTGAACGACGTCGGCGCGGCCCCGGGGGTCGTCGCGGTACCGACAGACGCGTCGACCACGAGCGACTGCTCCGGTCCGAAGACCTCGAGGTCGAGCCGGTCGTCGCCGGGTCCGCCGTCGACGGTGCGGGGCCGCGGGTCGGGGTAGACCCGCACGGCGTCGTCGCCACCGGCCATGTCGATGGTGATGCCGCCCGCGTCCGGCGCAGACCGGGAGGCGTAGCCCATCGAGAGGGTCTCGGACACGTCTCGGCCGGTGAAGTCGAAGCCTCCTGTCGGGGTCGGCAGCGAGAAGTCCTCCACCGACCCGAACCGCAGCCAGGCGGCGCCGTTCAGCTTCCCGGCGCCTGCGGTGGCGTCGATGACGGCGTCACCCTCCAGGTCACCCTCGGACCCGAAGGCGTTGAGGGCGATCTCGTCCCTGCCCCGGCCTCCGTCCAGGCGCCCGTCCCCGAGCACGGCGAACCCGATGCGGAACTCGTCGTCGCCGGGGCCGAGCCGCAACAGGTCGCGGGTCCCGCGGGTCCCGCCCGAGCGGACGACGTCCGACCCTGCCCCGCTGCGCACGACGTCAGCGGCGTCGTCGGCGGGGGTCAGAGGTCCCGGGTCGGTGGACACCCGGTCGTCACCCGGGCCGCCGACGAACAGGTCGGACCCGGCGCCGAGCTCGACCGTCAGGTCGCGGTCCACCCGCGGGCCGACGAGGACCTGGTCGTCGCCACTCCCCGAGTAGACGTAGATGCCGCCACGCCTCGGCTTCCGGTCGACGCACACCAGGTCGTCGCCGCCGTGGGAGCGCACCGTCTGGGCGTGGTCGGTCACGATCACGTCGGACCGGCTCGTCCCGACGATCGTCCGCTCACCACGGTTGGGGCCCACGATCGTGGCCGCCTTGCCGCGACACGTCGGGCCGGTGGGAGAGGCATCGACGCCCGCTCGAGCGCTGCCCGGCGCGACGGCTCGGGCGGATGCAGGAAGGCCCGCGCCCAGCAGGACGGCCGTGACGGTTGCCGCGAGGATCGTCTTCATGAGAACACCAGGGTGCCACGACGTATCGGGGCTGGCCCGTCCCACGCGTGACCGCCCGCCGACAGCACCCGGCCTCCGCTAGTCCTCGAAGACCGCCTGCACGATGCCCAGGCACATCTCGTCGCCGGAGCCCTCGCCCCAGACGACGTACTTCTCCTCGGTGCCCGCGAAGGCGGGCAGGAGGTCGCGCAGGGACTGGTCGTGGCGGCAGGTCACGGTGAGGGTGTCGCCGGCGTCGAGGCGGACCGGCTCCTCGACGGGGCGGGCCGCCTGGTCGTCGAAGTTCCAGATCGGTACGTCGAGCAGCCGCTGCTCGTCGGGGGTGCCGGCGTTGCTCTCGACGGTGATGGTGCGGCCGAGCAGGTGCATGTGGCCGGCGACGCCGAGCACCGTCATCGGCCGCTGGACGCGCCGGGTGCAGGTCGTGGTGTCGGAGGGCGCGACCTCGCTGTCGCACAGCAGGTGCAGCAGGTTGGCGGTCTGGCCGACCCCCTCGCCGAACCGCGACTTCACGTCGGCGACGGAGGCGTCGTGGCTGCAGAGCGGACCGTCGGCGTACTCGGGGCGGCAGGGCAGCTCGACGGGTGCGGGCAGCAGGACCGTGTGGATCTCGCCGAGGTCGGAGCCCTGGCGCGGCTTCCACCGCAGGCGCGTCGCCGACCGGTCGTCGATGCGGCCGCCGTCGTGGAGCAGCAGGCTGTAGTGGACCTGCATGACGATCCGGTCGTCCTGGTCGAGCGGGACGCCGTAGCCGGCGCGGGTGACGGTCTCGCTGCCGCCCGGCGCCCAGGCGCCGAGCCAGGAGGCGTCGTCGAGGTTGTCGAACTCGCCCTCGAGGCCCATCCCGCCGAAGCACGTCCACCCGGGCTCCGGGCTCGCCGCGTCCTTGCGCTCCGCCTCGCGGGTCAGCGCGCCGTCGGTGCGGAACAGGATCACGTGGTGCACGACCTCGGGGTTGCCGGGCCGGATGTCGGTGCCGGTGAGCCAGGCGTCCTCGGGCAGGTCGGGGTCGAGCAGGAAGCACCGGTAGTCGTCGGTGCCGACGCCAGTGGGCGGGGAGGGCGTGTAGGGGTCCGCCACCTTCAAGGTCGTACGACGCTCGCCAGCACGCAACGGGCGCGCCTCAGCCACCGGGGCGTCCGAGTGGCCCTCGTGCCCGGCCGGCTCCGACGGGTCGAGCTCGGTGGCCGGAGCGCTCGGCGCAGTCCGCACCGGCGCCTCCTGGTCGGCCGGCGTCGTGTCGCCCCCCGTGCCGCAGGCCGCGACCGCGCTCGCCAGCAGCAGTCCGGCCACGCACCAGCGCGCGCGCCTCATCCGCTCCCTCATCCGTGCCTCCCTCTCCCACGGGCACGGTATCCCTGCCCGCCCCGGACCGTGGCCGATCGGGCCGCTCGCCGGCCCACGCGACGCGTCGACTACACAGGACTCGTGACTGCTGAGCCTCCCGACAGCTTCGTCCGGGTCCGCGGTGCGAGCGAGCACAACCTGCGCGACGTCGACGTCGACCTGCCCCGCGACGCCATCGTGGCCTTCACCGGCGTCTCCGGCTCCGGGAAGTCCTCGCTCGCGTTCGGCACCCTGTACGCCGAGGCGCAGCGCCGCTACTTCGAGTCGGTGGCGCCGTACGCCCGTCGCCTGCTGCAGCAGGTCGGCGCGCCGCACGTGCAGGAGATCTCCGGGCTGCCGCCGGCCGTCGCGCTCCAGCAGCGCAAGGGCGCCGCGACCTCCCGCTCGACGGTCGGCACCATCACGACCCTGAGCAACCTCCTGCGCATCCTCTACTCGCGAGCGGGCACCTACCCGGAAGGGGCGCAGCGGCTCGCCGCCGAGGCGTTCTCGCCCAACACGGTCGCCGGCGCCTGCCCGACCTGCCACGGGCTCGGCGTCGTGCACGACGTCACCGAGGACCTGCTCGTCCCGGACCCCTCGCTGAGCATCCGCGACGGCGCGATCGCGGCCTGGCCGGGTGCCTGGCAGGGCCACAACCTGCGGCGGATCGTGAAGAACCTCGGCGTCGACGTCGACGTCCCCTGGCGCGACCTGCCCCCGGAGCGCCGCGACTGGGTCCTGTTCACCACCGAGCAGCCGTCGGTGCTCATCCGGCCCCAGGACAAGGACGGCGGGGGAGGCCGCGACTACCACGGCACCTTCCGCAGCGCGCGCAGCCACGTGCAGCACGTCCTGACGACCTCGAAGAGCCAGGCGATGCGGGACAAGATGCTCCGCTTCATGCGGTCGTCCCCCTGCGCCGACTGCGCCGGCTCCGGGCTGCGGCCCGAGGCGCTGGCCGTCACCTACCTCGGCCGCTCGATCGCCGAGGCCGGCGCGCTCCCGCTCACCGACCTCGCCGCCTGGCTGCGCCCGGCCACCGGCAGCGCCGACGTCGACGTCGACGACGTGGGCTCCCGGCTCGGCGCCGACCTGGTCGCCCGCATCGACGTCCTGCTCGACCTGGGCCTGGGCTACCTCGCCCTGCGCCGCAGCTCGACGACCCTCTCCCCGGGCGAGGCGCAGCGACTGCGTGTGGCCACCCAGCTGCGCTCCGGGCTCTTCGGCGTCGTCTACGTGCTCGACGAGCCGTCGGCCGGCCTGCACCCGGCGGACGCCGAGCCCCTCCTGCGGGTCCTCGACGAGCTCAAGGCCGCCGGCAACACCCTCTTCGTCGTCGAGCACGACATGGACGTCGTACGCCGGGCCGACTGGGTCGTCGACATCGGCCCGGGGGCGGGCGAGGGCGGCGGCCGGGTCCTCTACTCCGGACCGGTCGCCGGCCTCGAGGACGTCGAGGAGTCGGTGACGAGCCGCTACCTCTTCGCCCGCACCACGCCCACCGCCCGCGAGCGACGGCCGGTCGGCGAGTGGATCAGCATGGAGGGCGTCACCCGCAACAACCTCAGCGACCTGCGCGTCGACCTGCCGCTGCACGCGCTGACCGCCGTCAGCGGGGTGTCCGGGTCGGGCAAGTCGACGCTCGTCGTCCAGGTCCTGGCCGGGCTGGTCCGCGAGCGCCTGGGCGCCGGCGCGACCGACCCCACCGACGACGACGAGGACGACGACCAGGACGACGACCAGGACGGCACCGGCATCCGCGTCCGCACGGTGCGCGGCATCGACTCCGTCGACCGCCTGGTCGTCGTCGACCAGCGCCCGATCGGCCGCACCCCGCGCTCCAACCTCGCGACGTACACCGGCCTGTTCGACGCGGTGCGCAAGGTCTTCGCTGCGACGCCGGAGGCCAAGCGCCGGGGCTACGGCGCGGGGCAGTTCTCCTTCAACGTCGCCGCCGGTCGGTGCGAGACCTGCGCGGGGGAGGGCTTCGTCTCGGTGGAGCTGCTGTTCCTGCCCGGCACCTATGCGCCGTGCCCGGCCTGCGGGGGCGCGCGCTACAAGCCCGAGACGCTCGAGGTCACCTACCGCGACCACTCCGTCGCCGACGTGCTGGCACTGTCGGTCGACGAGGCCGCCGTCCTGCTGGACGACGTCCCGGCGGCCGCACGGAGCCTGACGGCGCTGCGCGAGGTCGGCCTGGGCTACCTGCGGCTCGGGCAGCCGGCCACCGAGCTCAGCGGCGGCGAGGCGCAGCGCATCAAGCTCGCCACCGAGCTGCAGCGCCCGCAGCGCGGCCACACGCTCTACCTGCTCGACGAGCCGACCGCCGGCCTGCACCCCGAGGACACCCGGGTGCTGCTGCACCAGCTCCACCAGCTGGTCGACCTCGGCAACACGGTCGTCCTGGTCGAGCACGACCTCGACACGATCGCCACCGCCGACTGGCTCGTCGACCTCGGTCCGGGTGGCGGCGACCAGGGCGGACAGGTCGTCGCGACCGGCACCCCCGAGGACGTCGCCACCGCCGGGGTCGGGCAGACGGCGCCGTACCTCGCGCGCCGGATGGGCCTCGCGGACCCGCCGTCCTGAGGGCTCCCGCTCAGCTGGTCGGGCCGGTGCCGGCCATGTCGAGCGTGGTCACGATGGCCGGGTGGTCGGAGTCGACGCGGACCTCGCGGTGGGCCAGGACGCTGACCGTCGGCGGGAAGAACAGGTGCATCACGGCGCGGTCCTTGACGTAGGCGTAGCCGGCCGCGGTCATCTTCTGCGCGGCGGTCCAGCTGCCCTGGTGGGGGTGGGAGTTCATGTCGCCGCCGAGCAGCACCGGCCCGAGCGTGGACAGCGCGCGCACGGTCGCGACGACGCGGTCCATGCCGCGGCTGTAGCGCTGCAGGCGGGACTCGCCCCCGCCCGGCTGCTCCGGGAAGCGTGAGGGGTTGGTCGGCATGTGGGTGGAGAGGACCGAGACGACCGCGCCGTCCTCGATGCGCTGCAGGACGGTCCAGGTGACGTAGCGGTCCCACACGAACGGCCGTCCGAGCCGGTAGCCCCGGTCGTCGTCGACGACCTTGACCCGGCCCGCGTCGACGAGGTTCCAGCGGTCCGCCCGCCAGGCCACGGCGTTGTTCATCGACTGCGTGCCGCCGCGGCTGCGGTCGACGACCGGGTCGCGGTAGGCCGCGTACGCCGGCGCGACGGCGCTGACGCTCGCGAGGTCGCGAGCACTGATCTCGTTGAGGACGACGAAGTCCTGGTCCTCCGCGGTGAGCGTGCGCACCGACGTCTCGAAGCCGCGGGCGCTGGTGCGGTTGGGGATGTTGGCCACCGACACCGTGACGGCCCCGGTGACCGGGCCGCCGACGGGCGCGAGGACGGCGTCCATGACGCCCAGGGCCAGGCCGGTGCCGACGCGCCCCGACGTCGGCGTCGCGAGCTGTACGACGGCCGGCCCGGTGCGCGCCCGGCGTCGCTGCGGCACCCCGCCCGACTCGATCAGCGCCTGGGCGCGGGCGGCCAGGTCGGACTCCGTCGCGCCGGTCGGTGTCGTCGGGGACGGCTCAGGCGCTCCGGGGACGGGCGGGGCCGTCGCGCCGGACGGAGGTGCCGTGCCCACGACGGGCTGCACGGCCTTGTCGATCGGCTCGCCGTCGAGCACCCGGGTGCCGACGACGCCCCCGACGGCCAGCACGGCCACGAGCACGCCGATGGCCGCGGCCCGCGGCGGGACCTGCGGCGTCGGGGCGCTGAGCGGGTCCATGGAGGAAGGGTAGGACCCACCGCGGCACGCCGTCGCTGTTCGGCGTCCTCAGGATCGGAGGAGCCGGGCGCTGATCGCGGCGGCCGTGTCGCGCGCGGACCGGTTGACGCCGATCAGGGTGGCCGACGCCGGGGCGCACCAGTCGCCGTAGCCGATGAACCAGACGCGGTCGTCCGTGCTGGCGACGGTCGCGGCCGACTCCCCGTCATCCTGCCCGAGCCGCGGGTGCGTCGTGCGCGGGTGGCCGTCGTCGGTGACGAGCGCCAGCGGCCGCAGGTGGCGCAGGGCGGGCCGGAACCCGGTGCACCACACGACGGTGTCCAGGTCGCGCTCGGTCCCGTCGGCCCAGACCGCGCCGGTCCTCGTGATCCGCTCGGGCACCGTCTCGGCGCGCAGCCCGTGCCGGTCGCGGGCCTCGCGGACCGCCGGGGTGGCGACGATGTCGCCGAGCGACGCCACGCCGCCCCCGGCCCCGGTCACCGACCGGGTGGCCACCTCGAACAGCACCCGGCCGTCGACGTCGTCGGGCAGGAAGGCCGGCGGGACGCGGGTGGCCCAGACGACGTCCTTGTCGGAGTGCAGCAGCAGGTCGGCGGCGATCTGGGCGCCGGAGTTGCCGCCGCCCACGACCAGGACGCGCTGCCCGGGGAGCGCCGAGGCCGACGCGTAGCCGGCGGTGTGCAGCTGGGTGCCGCCGAAGTCCTCCGCGCCGGGGACGCTCGGCCAGAACGGGCGGCTCCAGCTGCCGGTCGCGTTGACCACCACCCGCGCCCGCCACACGTCGCCGGAGTCGGTGACGACGTCGAGCCGCACGCCGCCCGGGCTGTCGCGGACCTCGCCCACCCGGTGCGGGCGCCGGACGGGGAGGTCGTAGCGGGCCTCGTAGTCGCTCAGGTACGCCGCGACGTGGGCTGCCGTCGGCGTGCCGTCGTGCGGCCACGCCGGCATCGGCCAGCCGGCGAGCGAGCTGTAGGCGGCCGGCGAGAACAGCGCCAGCCCCTCCCAGCCCTCACTCCACGCACCGCCGGGCTCGGTGCGGTCGTCGAGCAGCACGAAGGACAGCGGGTCCGCGTCGGGACGGCGGTTGAGCCGGCGCAGGTAGAAGCCGAGGGCCAGGCCGGACTGGCCGGCGCCGACCACGCACACGTCGACCTCGACGACCTCCGACGGACCGGGCGAACGCCCACGAGCCGAGACCGGGTCCACGGCGACCAGCATGGCCCACCCGGCGACATCACCCGAAGGCAGCATTGCGCGCCCTGCTGCGGAGCGACTAGAACATCCCGGTGACCGGCCGGACCTACCGCGTGCGATGCACCGACGGCGAGGAGCGGTCACTCGGGGACTTCGGGGCCGGGTCGCTGGACGAGGCCACGACGATGGCCCTGCGCTGGGCCGGCGCCGACGGCGTGCTCGAGTGGTCGTCGTGGGACCTCGTCGACGCCGCGACCGGGGTGGTCGTGGCCCGGTACTCGGCGGCCGCCGGCGTCTCGGTGCTGCTCGCAGCCCCTGACCGCTGATCCCCAGCGTGGGCCGCGCGTGCCCCGGTGGCGTCAGGCGGAGCGGCGTACGGCGAGGAGCGAGGCGACGTGTGCCGAGAGGTCGCGCGGGCTGAACGGCTTGGTCAGGTAGACGTCGGCCCCGGCCCGCAGCCCCGCCGCGACGTCGTCGCGGAAGGCATGCGCGGTCAGCACGATCACCGGCAGCCCGGCGAGGCGCGGGTCGGCCCGGATCGCGCGGAGCGCGTCGAGGCCGTCGATCGGTCCGGGCATGACGATGTCGAGGATCACCACGTCGGGACGCTGGCGCCGGCACGCGTCGAGCGCGGACTGGGCGTCGCTGACCAGGGTGACCTGGTGGCCGTCCATGCCGAGGCGGAACGCGATGAGGTCGGCGACGTCGGGATCGTCCTCGGCACTCACGATGCGGGCCACGGTGTCGTCTTCCTGTGCGGGGGGACAGGGGACAGTGCGCCCCTGCCCACCTCAACGAGGCCGGCGCGCCGAAGTTATGCGCCGCTCCTAATCGACTGTTCGTCACGGGCCGGCTCGAGGCGTCGCACCCTGGCTGCCCGACGCCGGTCCGAGCGCCGTCAACGCCAGATTGCGGTAAGACGCGGGCGCGCCGGGACCGTAGCGTCGGCAGCGGGAGCGGGCGGTCCCCGATGCCGCGCTGCTTGCCCCCATGCCGCCCCGTCCCGTGTCCCTACGAGGCGGGGCGGGCCAGGTCTCGACGACCAGCGTCGACCGGGCACTGCACTGCACTCAGGCGGGCAGGAGGTCACCCAGACCTGCCTGGACTCCCTCGCCGGGTCGGGGTCCGAGGTCCGGGCCCGGTCAGGACGGTCCGGTCGGTGCTCGTCGCACCACGCGCCGGCGCAGGGTGGGGGAGGCGACCACCTCGTAGCCGGCCTCGAGGAAGACCTGCAGCAGCCCGACCGAGGCCTCGTCCCAGATCACCGACCGGCCCGGCGGCGGCTCGATCGGGTAGCCCTCCAGGACGCGGGCGCCGACCCGCTCGCCGTACGCGACGGTGGCGGCGGCGAGCTCATAGCTCAGGCCGGTCCTGCGCCATCCCTTGCGCACGACGAAGCAGGTCACCGACCAGACGCCCTCCAGCTCGGGGTCCATCCGCATCCACGCCTGCTTGCGGCTCCACAGCCGGGGGTAGTTCTCGCGCGGCTCGACCGCCGCCCAGCCGGCCGGCTCGCCGTCGACGTACCCGATCAGTCCGGACGTCGGGCCGGCGGTGCCGCAGGCGGTCTGTTCGAGCAGTGCGGCCTCGCGCTGCTCCTGGGTGCTGTCACGCCAGATCCAGCCCGGCACCTTGAGGGCCTGGCAGCGGCACTTGGCGGCGCCACCGGTGCCGAGGACCGCCTCGACGTCCTCGGCTGACGCCTCGTTGGCCGGGAGCCAGGTGAAGTCGGGCACGCGGCGACCCTAGGACCCGCTGGGCCGGGCCGGGTCGTTCGACGTCAGCAGGCGTGCGACGAGCACGGCGACGTCGTCGTCGAGACCGCCCCCGCGAGCCAGCGACGCCCGCACGACCGCGTCCACCTGGTGCTGCGCAGGGGCGTGGTGCGCGTCGGCCAGCACGCTGCCCAGGGCGTCGATGTCGTCGAACGGATCGCTGCGGCGCCGCTCGACGAGCCCGTCGGTGTAGAGCGCGATCACGTCGCCCGGCTCGACCTGCACGCGCGTCGCCTCGCCGGACTCGAAGTCGGCTCCTAGCGGCGGACCGGTCGAGTAGTGCAGGGCCGTCCGTGGCGTGCGTGTGGCCGGGCCGGTGACGACGACGGGCATGTGCCCGGCGCTCGCGTAGGTGAAGCTGGAGTCGCCGACGTCGAGGACGCCCAGGAGGCAGGTGACGATCTGGTGGGGCTCCAGGCTCTGCACCATGTCGTCGAGGACGCACAGGATCTCGCCGGGGCCCATGCCCGTGCGGGTCAGGGCGCGCATGGCGGCACGGAGCTGGCCGGTGGTGGCCGCGGCCCGGATGCCGCGCCCCATCACGTCACCGATGGCCAGCGCCACTCGGCCGGACCCCAGGTCGATGCAGTCGTACCAGTCGCCGCCGACCTGGGCGCCGTCGCCGGCGGCCTGGTAGTAGGTCGCGACGTCCAGCGCGTCGAGCCCGGGGGGCACCGTGGACAGCAGGCTGCGTTGCAGCTCGTCGGCGATCGCGTGCTCGCGGGCCGCCGTCTCCTTCAGGGTCTCCACGGCGATGAGCTGCCTCTGCAGCCGCCGCTGCTCGGTGATGTCCTGGAACGACCCGCGCAGCACGTGACGCCCGGGGTGGGCGTCACGCTCGCCCCGGGCCGCGAAGAGCCGCTCCTCGCCCGAGGGCAGGAGGACGCGGGTCTCGTAGTCGATGCGGCCGCCGTCCTCGAGGCCGCCGAGCATGGTGGCGACGCGGTCGAGGTCGTCGGGGTGGACCAGGCGGCGCATGATCTCGGTGGTGCCGAGCAGCGGGAGCTGCGCGTGGGTGAGGCCGAGCATGTCGACGAAGGTGTCCGAGGCGGTGATCGTGTCGCTGCTGAGGTCGATCTCCCAGCTGCCGAGCTGGGCCAGGCGCTGCGCCTGGTCGAGCAGCTCCTTGTTGCGCTCGAGCACCGCCCGGGTCCGCTCGGAACGCTCGAGCGCGAGGTGGGTGCGCACCCGCGCGAGCAGCTCGCGCGCGGAGAACGGCTTGGCGAGGTAGTCGTCCGCCCCCGCCTCCAGGCCCTCGAGGGTGCCCTCCTCGCCGGCGCGCGCCGACAGCATGATCACCGGCGTCACGGTCAGGACCGGGTCGGCCCGCAGCGCACGCAGCAGCCCGAACCCGTCGAGCCGGGGCATCATCACGTCGGTCAGGACGAGGTCGACGCCCCCGGCCCGCACCACGTCCAGGGCCGCCACGCCGTCGCCCGCCGACGACACGGCGTACCCGGCCGCGCGCAAGAGGTCACCGATGTAGGCACGCATGTCGGGGTTGTCGTCGACGACCAGGATCCGTGCCTCCTCCACCTGCGAGGTGGCGCCCGCGCCCACGGCTGCTGGACCTGCGGTGTCCTCACGGTCGTCCGGCGTGCCGGGGACGTCGGAGCCGGGGGCGAGGTCGAGGTCCCACGTGGCGGTCTCGGCCTCGACCCGTCGGTCGAGCCGGTGCCGCGCGCCGGCGAGGTCCGGTGCCGCGACCGCGGTGCGCTCGGCCGGGAGGTGCTCACGTCCGAGCGGCAGGGTCACGGTGAACGTCGTGCCGACGCCGAGCGTCGACTCCACGCCCACCTGGCCGCCGTGGGCGCGGGCCAGCTGCTCGACCAGGGCCAGGCCGATGCCGGAGCCCTCGTGCGACCGGGACCGGGCGCCCGCAACCCGGTGGAACCGGTCGAAGAGGTGCGGCAGCTCCTCCTGCGGGATGCCGGTGCCGGTGTCGCGCACCTGCAGGACGGCGTACCCGTCGCGCTCGCCGAGCTCGACCGTGACGCTGCCCTCGAGGGTGAACTTCACGGCGTTGGACAGCAGGTTGAGCACCAGCTTGGCCCAGTGCTCGCGGTCGACCCACGCCTCGAGGGGCGCCTCGCAACGGACGTCGAGCACCAGGCCCGCCCGCTCGGTCGCGGACTCGAACATGCTCGCCAGCTCGGCGGTGTAGGTGGCCAGGTCGGTGGCGACGAAGACGCCGTCGTCCTCGCCGGCCTGCAGTCGCGAGAACTCCAGGAGCGAGTTGATGAGCTGCAGCATCCGCCCGCCGTTGCGCACCACCAGCTCGACGCGTCGACGCTGCGCGTCGTCGAGCGTGGCGTCGGTGTCGGCGAGGGCGTCCTCGGCCGGACCGAGCAGGAGGGTCAACGGGGTCCGCAGCTCGTGGCTGACGTTGGCGAGGAAGTCGGACTTGGCCTGGTCGAGGGCGGCGAGGCGCTCGGCGCGCTGACGCTGGTCGTCGAGCGCCCGGGCGTCGGTGACCGCCGCGGCCAGGTGGGCCGCGACCAGGTCGACGAAGTCGCGGTAGGCGTCGTCGACGAGGTGGTAGGGGTTGGCCCCGACGACGAGGAAGCCGTAGGGGTGCTGGCCCGCGGGAGCCGTCAGCGGAGCCAGGATCGCCTGGTGCGGGGGGCGGTCCCAGGCGCCGCTCGGCAGCGGCGCGATGTCGTCGCCGACCGTGTCGAGCTGCTCGGCGAGACCGAGGCGCACCTGCGTGGTCGGCCACGGTCCCTGCCCGTCGCGCAGCACGCTCGGGAAGGCGGGGTGCCCGTCAGGCACGCCGGCGGTCCCGGCGAGCGTGGCGGTCGGTGCGTCGGCGTCGAACAGGTAGACCGCGACGAACGGCAGCGACGCCGGGTTGCCGGCCAGGTGCTCGCACGCCGCGGTCACGGCGGCGGTCTCGTCGTGCGCCGTGCGCATCCGGACGCCGAGGTCGCGCAGGGTGAGCATCCGGCGTTCGGCGATGACCTGCTCGCTGACCTCGGCGACCACGCAGAGCATCCCGCTGACGACGCCGTCGTCGTCGGCCAGCGGGCTGTAGGAGAACGTGTGGTAGGTCTCCTCGACGTAGCCGCTGCGCTCGAGCAGGAGCATCAGCGACTCGTCCCAGGTGGCCTCGCCGCTGGACATGACGTGCTCGATGCGGGGGCCGATGTCGGCCCAGATCTCCGACCAGACCTCGCTGGCCGGGCGTCCCAGCGCCCACGGGTACTTGGCGCCGAGGGTGTCGCGCCGGTAGGCGTCGTTGCACATGAAGGTGAGGTCGGGTCCCCACGCCATCCACATCGAGAACTTCGAGGTGAGCATGATGCGCACCGCGCTGCGCAGGCTCGGTGACCAGGTGTCGGGGTCGCCCAGCGGCGTCGTCGACCAGTCGACGTCGAGCAGGGCGCGGCCGACGTCTCCCTCCGCGGCCAGCACCTCGCGCATCGACCGACCGGCCTGCCGCGACGCGCTCATGCGACCTGCTCGCCGTCGAGGGGCGTCAGCTCCGCCACGACGGTCGGTGGGGCGGACGGCACGCGACGCAGCGCAGGTCGCGTCGTCCGAGCACTCACTCGGCGAATTCTCGCAGACGAACGCCGTACGACGTGCCCTGACGTCGTCTGCCACCCCTACGGGTGACGTCGCCGCCGTGGGTCGAGGCCCTGCGCCGCGACGCCTCAGCCCAGGTCGGCCAGCGGGACGCGCCACAGGTGCCGCGTGCCGTGGCCGGCACGTCCCGACAGCTCGAACGTGCCGCCGAGGACGAGCGCACGCTGGCGCAGGTTGTCGAGCGCGCCGAACAGCCCGCGACCGTCGGGGCTCGGCCCGGTGCGCCGTCCGGGGGCACCCCGTCCATGCCGGTGTGGATGAAGTGGACGAGCGCGCCGTGGCGCTGAGCACGCCGATCGCGCCGTACGCCGAGCCGCCGAGCTCGACGGCGGCCTCGATGATCTGGCGCAGCGCGAGGGTCAGGTCGAGGTGCTCGACCGCCCGCCGCGGACCGCCGAGGACCAAGGACCCTGGCCGGGGCCGGTCCGGGCTGTGAGAGTGGGTGGTTCGTCGACCGGCGTGCCGAGATGAGGAGGCGGTCATCGACCGCAAGATCCGGGTCTACCTGCTCGACGACCACGAGGTCGTCCGGCAGGGCCTACGCGCCCTGCTCGAGGGCAGCGGCGACATCGAGGTCGTGGGGGAGTCGGGCTCGGCGGTCGAGGCGACCCACCGCATCCCCGCCCTGCAACCGGACGTCGCCGTCCTCGACGGTCGGCTGCCGGACGGCACCGGGGTCGAGGTGTGCCGCGACGTCCGCTCGGTCGACCCGACGATCAAGGCCCTGATCCTCACGTCGTACGACGACGACGAGGCGCTGTTCGCCGCCATCATGGCCGGCGCCGCGGGCTACGTGCTCAAGGAGATCAAGGGCAACGACCTGGTCGCGGCCGTCCGACAGGTCGCGGACGGCAAGTCGCTGATCGACCCTGCGCTGACGGCACGGGTGCTCGACCGGGTACGCCGTCCGGCGCTGACCGCACCGGAGCTGCGCCACCTGACCGAGCAGGAGCTCAGGCTGCTCGCCCTGATCGCCGAGGGTCTGACCAACCGGCAGATCGGTGAGCGGATGTCCTTGGCCGAGAAGACCGTGAAGAACTACGTCTCCAGCATCTTGAGCAAGCTCGGCCTCGAACGCCGCACCCAGGCCGCCGTCATGGCCTCCAAGCTCCTCGACCCGGGCCGCTAGACCTCACGCACGGGACCTCCTGCCCTGGTGGGCGGAGGCCCGGCACGCGAGCCTCGGAGCAACCTAGAGAACCGAGGCGCCGCCATGACCGTCCTGCACCCGCACGAGCCCACCGTCCCCGTACCGACCGCGCCCCGCCAGGACCACCACATCACCGAGCGCGCGCTCGCGGTCCTGCGCATCGCCTTCGGTCTGACCTTCCTGTGGGCCTTCCTCGACAAGCTCCTCGCCCTCGGGTTCTCCACCGGTCGGGACGAGACCGGTGCCGTCGACCGCCTCGGCGACGCCGCCTGGGTCAACGGCGGCAGCCCCACGGAGGGGTTCCTGGCGTTCGGGGCCGACGGCCCGTTCCAGGGCTTCTACAACAGCATCGCCGGCGCGGCCTGGGCGGACGTGCTGTTCATGCTCGGCCTGCTGGGCATCGGCCTGGCGCTCACCGTCGGCGCCGCGATGCGCCTCGCCTGTGGTGGCGGCGCCCTGCTGTACGTCCTGATGTGGACCGTCGTGCTCCCGCCCGAGAACAACCCCGTCCTCGACGACCACGTCCTCGGCGCGATCACCCTCGTCGTCCTGGCCCTGCTGGCCGCGGGCGACACGTGGGGCCTCGGGGCACGTCTGGCCCGGACCGACCTCGTCCAGCGGTTCCCGGTCCTGCGCTGACCTCGGGCCACCACGGCCACGTCAGCACCAGGGCCGAAAGGCCCTGGCCGGGCACCAACGGCTGGGGCAGCGTGCGGGGTGCTGGACCGAGCGGGAGCGCGGTCCAGCGCCGGGCGGCTCAGCTCAGGTCGGGTGACGAACTGACACTCCGCACCGCGGGTCGCAACCATTCCCCGGGTCCCGCGAGGCCCGGGGTGATGGTCCCGGGACGGCTGTCCCCGCCGTCGCCACCCTCAGCGTGGGCCGAGGTGGACGACCAGCCGCGACGGTGAGCTGAGCGTCGTGATCCGGTACGGCGTGCGGCCGCCCTCGAGCCCGAGGAAGACCTGGGTGACGCCCTCCCAGGCCGCGCCCACGAAGGCGTCAGCGACGCCACCCGCGACCGCGGTGCGCACCCGGGCGAGACGGTCGGACGGCCTGGTCGGCGTCCCGGACACCGTGACGCTCAGCAGGGTGTCGCCGTCGAGGTCGACGGCTCGACCGCTGCCGTCCAGCACGGCGTCCTCGACGTACATCGCCGTCCACCCGGCCGTCCCGCGGCCACGGAAGGTGAGCACCACTCGGTCGCCGCCTGGGCGTTCCTCGACCCGGAGGTGCTCAGGCACCAGGTCGTAGGGACCCGACCGGTCGCTCGTGCGCCGTGTGTCCGGCCGGCCGTTGCCCGTCGTGGCCTGGGCCGTCGGTGCTGACCGGACCGGCCCGCTGACCTGACTCGGTCCCTCCGACGCACCGTCAGTGGGGCCGCTGCCGCCCGTGCTGCTGCACGCGGTGAGCACGATCGCCGCAGTGGCGGTGGTCAGGAAGGTCCGAGTCCTCATGCAGGTGTGACGCTCGGGCCGGGTGGACGGTTGGCGAGCAGCCGCCACGAATGCCCAGGGCCACCATCCTGACGAGCCGCCTACGCGCGCAGGGTCCGGATGCCCAACGCGACCGCCACCAAGAGGGCCCCGATGAGCAGGATCGTCATCCCCACCCAGCCCGGGAGCGAGTCGACGGGGCCCCAGGCCGCCAGTGCGCCGACGACCATGAGGACCAGTCCACCGCGCAGCGCGCCGATGGGGGCGAACTTCGCCTCGGGAGATGCCATGGGGTCGACCCTATTCGACCGTCGGCAGCCGTCGTCGCGACCGGGCGGGAGCGCGCCACTCCGAGCGCTGCGGAGACCTGTGGCCGGCAGTCATGGCGAAGTCTTGCGGTAGGGACGCGCGTTGCTTGAGGTTGCGACGGTTGGGTCGCTGTGATCGCACCTCGCACCACGTGAAGGACCCCATGTCATGGCCGTCTCCGCAACGGATCGCACCAGAGCCCTCCTCATCGAGACACTGCTGCGGCGTGGCGCTACGCCCGCAGAGCTGTCCCACCTGTCGCTGGGTGCGCTCGGGGCGCTGCTCGACGCCACGCCCGACTCCCGGCCAGCTCCTCCCGCCGACCCATCGGCACCAGCCACTCGGGACCTGACGCCTGCCACTCGGCCCACGCCGGTGACGCAACAACCTGCGGGCCTCCGTCCCGGTTCCGTGGCGCACCTCCGACCCGCCTTGGCGCACAACCCGAGCTGGACCGACAGGGATCGCGCAACGATCCTGGAGCTGGCCGAGGAGCACGGCGCTGACGGCACCCGGCCCTCCGGCCGGACCGTGGCCGTGCTCAACGGAGCGAGGGTGCTGTTCTGGCTCAGCCGACACAGCATCGAGCTACCGGGCGGAGCCAGCGTCCGCCTGAGCACGGCCCGCCCGATCAGGACCAGTGCCTGACGCACCGCACCGCACCGCGCCAGCCGCGTGGGTCCTGCGACCTGCGTGACGGAGCTCGACGTGTGATCGTCTGGTGGCGCACGGTCACGGGCACGTCGCCGTCAACGACCAGGACGCCGATCCGCACCGAGTGCGGCGACCGGCCACAGGACTCTCAGGAGCTGGCGTCCAAGCCGCGACGAGGGAGCAACGCCACCACGTCGCGCGGCTGGTAGGTCTCCGCCTCCGGCAGGGACCCGGTCGCGATCACGTCGAGCGCGAGGGCGTTCATCTTGATCTCGCGTCGTGACGCGACCCGGGCCAGCACCGCGAACGCCCGGCTCTCGTCCAGCCCGTAGCGCCCACGGACGATCCCGATCGCCTGACCTATCCGACCGCGGGTCCTGGCAGCGGCACGCAGTCCCTCGATGACCTCGACCTGATCGGCGAGCAGCATTCGCAGGGTTCGCACATCGGCATTGCAGTCGTCGCACATGCGTGGCGGCCTCGAGGAACTCCGTAGGAGCGGGCCACCGCTTGGCTTGCGGTTCGCCCTCCGCCTCGATGCTGCCAACCCGGCCGCCAGCCGTCATCCCTCCCATTGGTGACCTCGGCGACCGGGGTGCGGGGCCCGCTCCCCGGTCAGGAGGTGTGTGCGAACGGGCCGGCCTGTAGGCCGGGATAGGTCTGAGCGTGAACGGTCATCAACGGTGCTTAACGGCAAGGGCCTCTGACCTGCGGAAACGTAGTTCTTGGCGCCGACTGGAGATGGGTCCCGCTGATTGTGCTGAGTCCGAATTGAGTCCGCGAGGCGACCCTCCGGAGGTGCTTCGGGACCCGTTCAGCGCCAATGGTGCGCAAGGTATGCCGGGTGCCCATCACAGTGCCGGCGGCGGTCGGCCGCTGCCCTCGGCGGACACCGGGTGGCAGCTCGTCGAGGACAGGACAGACGAAGGGACAGGAGGCGTGGTGCCGGATCACTCGCGTATCGACCAGCACACGACCTCAAGCAGCTCAAGGTCGAGCGGGTCGCGTCCGACAGCACGACCCTGTGGCCGCCCGACTCTCTTTACGTGAGCGCACCGGACAACGGTCGAGGTGTTCGGCCCGTAGCGTGTGTTTGATTGGAAGGAGGCAGACATGGGGTTTGTCGGCATCACGCTGTTTGCCGTTGGCGCGACACTTCTCGGACTCAGCGGAGGTGTTGGCATCGTCGCTGGTGCTGGTTGGCTCGGTCTCCTGGCCGGCGCTGCAGTCTCGGTGACCATCCTGGTGCGTGGTCCACTTCGCCGTCGTTCGACCGAGGGCTGACGCGATTCTCACTGGGCGGCATGGTTGGGCACTCGAGTGGCGGGTCGGGGTGCAAGAACCAAGCCGCCGTACTCATGCTGTTGGCTTCAAGGGTCAGCACGCTTGACCGGTGCGAGTCGCTGAACTGATCTTCGTCGGAGTCGACTGCGGAGCGATTGCGCTGCTGACGACTGGCCTGAGCGACATGGTCATGTTCAAGCCCACCCAGGAGGCTCGAGCCCGGCGCGGTGCCGGGGAGAGACGGTTGAGTATTGCCTGCCTCTTACTGGTGGTCAACGCCGGCATCGGTGGCTTCGCCGGCAATCCCTACGCCGCTGCGTTGGTACTAGTCGTCGCGTTGTCGGCCTTCCTCATTGCCAGCACGAACCCCAAGTGGATGCCTCCACTCGCTCTGCTCGCGCAAGTGCCGATGCTTGTTGCGTCTTCGGTACTTGCCGTGGCTACTTGACGGGTCGCGCCGACTGTCCGCTCGGCAGTATGGGTTCAACAGGTCTCGACGCGCATGATCGGGCAGAGCCGACTGGTGGGGTGGTCGGACGGAGCCCGACGGGCGGCCTTGTCGGGAGGGTCTGTCTCTTGGCGCGTGTCAGCATCACACTCGAGCAGATGGACGACGAGACGCGCCGTGATGAGCTCCAGCGGGCTGAGGAGCGCATCCACCTGCTCGAAGCTGTGGTCGTCGTCATGGAGCAGCCGCATCGGGTGTTGGATGTGGTTCTGGGGGCCGCCGACGTCACCGATGCGGCGCACCGGTTGCAGAGGGAGTTCGGGTTCTCCGACGCACAGGCCAGCCTCGCGTTGGACGTGCAGTTCCGCCGGATGCCAGACCGTGAGAGACAGCGCATCACGGTGGAACTGGCAGAGACCAGAGCTGCTGTGGTCGGACTACGCCGCGAGTAGCACCTGCAAGGCGCCCCTAGACAGCACGGTCGGGCCATTCACAGGCGGGTGCGGGGCTGCTCGACCCGATGACCAACGATGTACCAGTACACAGGAATCGCCATGTGAGCGGCGCAGACCACCAGGCCGACCAAGCCCACAAGTCGTAAGAGCCCTTCTGCGACCAGCACAAGCAGTAGCGACACGGCGACACTCAGGACAAGACCTGCCAGGAACCGAGCTATGTTCCGGCGTTGTTCGGCCACAACCTCCGGGTAGAGGGCGACAAGGTCTGGGAGCCCCGCCATGCGCAAGATGTGTGAGCGTTCGCGCGCTCTGCGACCAGGACGCATGGAGTCAGTGGAACACGGCTGTCCCGCGACACGCCCGACTCTTGGCAGGACCGCAGAGTGGCGGCGGAACGGTCGGGCGGAGGCTGCGGGGACAGCCGCATTCTTGCACTCGGCGTATCGGAGATGTAGGTGGACCCAGTAGGCCGAACGGGTCGGACTCGCTCGCCCGACCGCCTTCACCGCAATGCGTAGTAGGAAAACGCACCTACCAGTGTCGACAGGCCCTAACCATGCCCGCGACCTGTCGTTAATCAGCTCGTGCGCCCCCTCGTCCGCCTCCTCGCCGTCGCGGTCTCGTCGACCGCAGTAGGGGCGAGCTTCTCGGTGGCTGGCCTGGTCGCTTCGCCGGCTATGGCGGCGGCGCCCGAGACCTGCCAGGGCCGTACCGCGACCATCGTGGGCATCCCGTTGAGCATGATGGTCGAGGGCACCGACGGCGACGACGTGATCGTCACGAACGGGGCCCGGAACGTCAGCGCGCTCGGGGGTGACGACCTCGTCTGCATCACCGGGACCGGCGTCACGGCCATGAGCGCCAACGGCTACTACGCCAATGGCGGACGAGGTTCCGACACGATCGTCAACCTGGACGACGACCGTGTCGCCACGAACACGGCGGTCGACATGGGCGACGGCGACGGCACCACCGAGACCTACATCGGCGGCACCGGTCCCGACGAGCTGACCCTGTCCGGCCGTGACACGGTCGCGCGCATCCGGACCGGCAGCGGCAACGACGTCGTGACCTTCACGTACCCGCCCCGGCGGATCGAGATCGACCTCGGCAAGGACGGGGACTCCCTCGACCTGCCGTTCCAGGCCTCGACCAGGGGGCGGATCGCTGGCGGTGGCGGACCCGACTCGCTGACGCCGCTCGGCCCGCGGACCCGTGGAGCCCCGGTGGATCTCGACAACCGGCGCGGAGAGGTCCGCGTCGGTCGAAGGGCGACCTTGCGCCTGGCTGGGCTGGAGCGCTTCTCGATCTACGGCTTCGACGCAACGCCGCTGACCGTAACTGGAGGCCCTGCCGCCGAGTCGGTCTTCGTGGCCAACCCGACCACTCAGGTGCGCGCCGTCAACCTGGGTGACGGGCGCGATGAGCTGCACCTCGCGCTGGGTGCTCGCGTCCCTCGCACCGCGCGCGGCGGGACCGGCTCCGATCGACTGTCCATCTCGGCCGACCCTGGAAGCCGGGACGCCGCTCGGTTGCGCGGCGACCTCGCCGCGGGCCGGATTCGAGTCCAGGACCGGTCAGGCGGACGGACCCGCGACATGGGTGTCGCTTCCTTCGAGACGGTCTCCGTCAGCGCCGGCGACGTCCGGCTCCTAGGCACGGATCGCGCCGAGAAGCTCGACGTCGCGGCGTGCGTCGGTCTCGTCGACGGTCGCCGCGGCGACGACCTCCTCGACAACACGTCCCAAGCCGGCGACCCCCAGGGCGACACCATCCCCAATCCAGACGGCTGCTCGACCGGGCCGACGCTCAAGATGCGGGGCGGCGCGGGCGACGACACTCTCTATGGGTCGGCGTTCTCCGACGTCCTCATCGGGGGCGACGGCAACGACACCGCCCACGGCGAGGGCGGCGGTGACACCTGCGACGCCGAGACCACATCCGGCTGCGAGGACCCACTCCTCCCGCCGATCACGACGCGGGCCCAGTCCTGGCGAGCCCCAGCCGCAAATACCTGAGGCCCTGAGGGGACTGCTGCGGGGGTCAGCGCCAGGAGCTCGGTGTGCTCTTCTCGAAGTCACTGATCGGCGCCGCAACTCCCAGCGCTCGGTGGGCTCAGGATCCAGTTCGAGACTTCCACACGCTTGCCCGGGTCGCGGCACGACCGCACTGACCGCGGCATAATCAGGCGGGGCTCGCGACAGGACACAGAAGGTGGTCCACGCCGCCAACCGGGGGCGACGTCGGGGAGGCGGCCACTGTCGGCCGACACCGGTATGTCAGCTTCCGTCGCGTTCGGCACCGCCCATCACGCCGATTGGGCCGGCGGTCTTCCATGGCACCTCCACGACGCACGCTTGCTCGGAGTTGCACCCGGCCAGTCTGACGCATGGGGCTGCCGCATCCAGAACGGTTACCGGGCACGTCTGCCAAATCGGGTGCGCAGTCAACCGAGGCCCGCGGTGCGCCGCGCAGCAAGGTGGCCCGTGGTCAGGGCCTCGACCGCGATGACGGAGAATGCGGCTGTATCGAGTTCCGCACGCGCAGCGAAAAGGTACCGCTCGTCGTTGTCGTGCTCTACAGTTCCGGCCTCGACGGCGGGATGCGCTCGGAGGTACTCCGCGACTGGATCCGGCTCCGCACGCAGGTCGATGTAGGCACCCAGCTCATCACCCAGGCCGATCTCGTACGTCGTCTCACCCCATTGGTCGACATCCGACGACAGCCATACGAACTGCATCAGGTCGACGCATTCGTCGTAGAAGCCGTACGGGTCCGCATCGTCGGCGTGGTCGAACACGACGCAGCTACGCCATGTCCGAGGGGCTCGGGACACCGCCTCGGCGACACTCGGCTCGTGCAGCAGCTCAGCCACGGTCAACGCCATCGGAGCGGGGGGCGACGACTCCATGACCATGAAGCGCCCCAGGTTTGATGCCGCTCCTGTTTGAGTCCAGGAGGATGAGCAGCATGCCGAAGAAGATCGATCCGAAGGTCAAGGAGCGGTGCGTGCGGCAGGTGCTGGAGCACTTGCCGGAGTTCC
>JAOPXU010000179.1 GCA_025964985.1 Nocardioides sp. | reverse complement strand
GATGATCGCGCCGGTCAGGGCGTACGGGGCGAACGACTCCATCTGCGCGACGACCTTCTCGAAGTCGCGGTCCTCGTAGACGTGCACGGCGAGGATCGGGCCGAAGTACTCGGTCGAGAACATCTGGTCGGTCGGGTCGCTGGACTCGATCACGGTCGGGCGGACGAAGTACCCCACCGAGTCGTCGACCTGGCCGCCGGCCAGCACCGTG
This sequence comes from Nocardioides sp., assembly GCA_025964985.1. Lineage (GTDB taxonomy): Bacteria > Actinomycetota > Actinomycetes > Propionibacteriales > Nocardioidaceae > Nocardioides. The sequence goes on along the minus strand of JAOPXU010000179.1, from coordinate 3,436 downwards.
AGGTGCTTGTTGCGCTTGGCCCGGGCGATGGCCGCCTTGTGCTTGGCGAAGGCCCGGTCGTCGATGACGGCACCCATGAAGTTCGACAGGTTGGTGACGTCGCCCATCGTGAGCCCGTCGACCTCCGCCAGGAAGTCGTCGCGCATCCTGTTCCACACCGAGCGGGCGACGTACGCCCGCGACGCGGCGGAGCACTTCTGGCCCTGGAACTCGAAGGCGCCGCGCAGCAGGGCGACGCGGGTGACGTCGGGGTCGGCGGACGGGTGCGCGACCACGAAGTCCTTGCCGCCGGTCTCGCCGACGATTCGCGGGTAGGACCGGTAGCCGGCGATGTTCGCGCCGACCTCGCGCCACAGGTGCTGGAAGGTCGGCGTCGAGCCGGTGAAATGGATGCCGGCCAGGTCCGGGCTGGCGAGCGCGACCTTCGAGACCTCGAGGCCGTCGCCCGGGAGCATGTTGATGACGCCCGGCGGCATGCCGGCCTCCTCGAGCAGCTCCATCGTCAGCGACGCGGCGAGCTGCTGGGTGGGCGACGGCTTCCAGTTGACCGTGTTGCCCATCAGCGCCGGGGCCGTGGGCATGTTGCCCGCGATCGCGGTGAAGTTGAACGGCGTGATCGCGTAGACGAAGCCCTCGAGCGGGCGGTTGTCGGTGTGGTTCCACACGCCGGGGCTGTTGTCGATCGGCTGGTCGGCCAGGATCTGCTGGGCGTAGTGGACGTTGAAGCGCCAGAAGTCGATGAGCTCGCAGGCCGCGTCGATCTCGGCCTGGAACGCCGTCTTCGACTGCCCCAGCATCGTGGCGGCGTTGAGCCGCTGGCGCCACGGGCCGGCCAGGAGGTCGGCGGCCTTGAGGATGATCGCGGCACGGTCGTCGAAGTCCATCCGCGCCCAGTCCGGGGCGGCGTCCTTGGCGGCCTTGACCGCCGCCTGGGCGTCCTTGGTGGTCGAGTTCTTCAGCGTGCCGAGCACGTGCTGGTGGTCGTGCGGCTGCACGACCTGGATCTCCTCGCCGCCGCCGTTGCGCTTCCGGCCGCCGATGTGGGCCCGGAAGGTGTGCTGGCGGCGCTCGAGTCGATCGATCTCCGCGACCAGGTCGGCCCGTTCGGGGCTGCCGGGCGCGTAGGTCAGGTTGGGCTCGTTGGTGGGAGCCGGCGGGGAGGTGATCGCGTCCATTCGCGCGACTCTACTGACGACGAGCGGGCCGGCCGAGTCGACGTGCGACCTCAGGCGAGGAGCTCGGGGACCTCTTGGGTGGCGAACCAGGCGAGGTCGTCGTCGGGGTCGGCGCCGGCCGGTCGCTCGGCCGCGTCGGCGTGGACGGCGACGACCCGCTTGAGCGGGACGGGGTGGGCGACGGCCTCGGGGCCCGCGACCTCGGCGACCACCACGACCCGGCGCCCGCCCTCGGGCCCGAGGGCGGCCGAGGCATCGGCGGCGGTCATCAGGGCGGCGTACTCGGTGTCCTCGTCGTCGGACTCGGCGACCACGACGTCGGGGCCGGGCTCGATGCGGCCGGCGGCCCAGGACGCGCGCAGCGCGGCGAGCGTCGTCGGCACGTAGAGCCGGGTCACTCCTTGCTCTTCACGGCCCGCTTGGACGCCGCCCGCTTGCGACCGCGGGGGGCGCGGGCCGCCGTGGTGGTCGCGAGCAGCTCGTCGAGGGCCTCGGTGACGCAGGTGCCGAGCAGGTCGGCGTCGGGCAGGGCGTCGCGGTCGGCGGTGAGGCCGTAGAAGACCTTGCCGTCGTAGGACGTCACGCCGATGGCGAGCGGGTGGCCCTCGTGCAGCGGCGGGACGGGGTAGGTGGCGACCATCCGGGCGCCGGCGGCGTAGAGCGGCGACTGCGGTCCGGGGACGTTGGTGATGCTGAGGTGGTAGCCGCGGCGCAGCTCGTCGTCGGCCACGCGCGAGCCGATGGCGTGGAAAGTGGTGGGCGCGAACCCGGCGATGCCGGCGAGCCGGTTGGCGGCGACGCTGCGGCCGGTCTCGGCGTGGGCCTGGAACGAGTAGGTGACCTGGTGCAGGCGCACGAGCGGGCTGGCCTCGCTGACCGGCAGCTCGACGAAGTGGGCCGCGATCTGGCTGCCGAGCGAGGTCGCCTCGAGCTCGTCGTCGATGACGGATACCGGGACGACGGCGCGCAGCTGGCGCAGGCCGCCGAGCGACTCGGCCCGGGTCATCAGCCAGGCGCGCAGCGCACCGGTCAGGGTGGCCATGATGACGTCGTTGATCGTGCCGCCGTGGGCCTCGCGGACGCGGCGGTAGTCGGACAGCTTGGTCTCGACGGTGACGATGCGGCGGTGCTGCGACAGCGGCCCGACGACCGGTCCGCGGCGCTTGGGACGTCGTCCGGTCAGGGCCTGGGCGACGGACACCGACGCGCCGGTGGCCCGCCCCGCCGTACGCCGCGCGGTGCTGGCCGCGACGCTGACGGTCTCGAGCACGGTGGCCGGCGAGGTCACGGAGTCGACGAGCGCCTCGGCCACGAGGCCGAGGGACGACGGCGCCGGTCGCGGCGCCCAGTCGTCGGGGTCGAGGGTCTTGGGCTCGGGCGTCATGTCGAGCAGCAGCTGGCCGAGGTCGACGGTGTGGACGCCGTCGACGAGGGCCTGGTGGCTCTTGTAGAGCAGCGCGACGCGGTCGCCCTCGAGCCCCTCGACGACGTAGATCTCCCACAGCGGGCGGTTGCGGTCGAGGCGCCGGGAGACGATGCGCGAGACCAGCTCGCGCAGCTGCTCGTCGTTGCCCGGTCGCGGCAGTGCGGACCGGCGTACGTGGTAGTCGAGGTCGAAGTGGTCGTCGTCGACCCACACCGGGTTGGCCAGCCCGCCGGGCACCTCGGCGAGGCGCTGGCGGTAGCGGGGGACGAAGGAGATGCGGTCGCAGACGAGGGCGAGCAGCCGGTCGTGGTCGAAGCCGGACTCGCCGGACTCGAAGATCTCGAGGGTCGCGTTGTGCCGCGGCGCCGTGGCCGTCTCGGACGTCAGGAAGGCCAGGTCGCGTGCCCGCAGCCGCTCGCTCATGCCGTCACCTCTCCGTGCCCCTGCGAGGCCCCTGCAAGCCCCAGCGTGGTGCGTTCCCCATGGTGCGGCCCAGGTCACCCCGGCGGCAGGTCGCCGGAGGTCGTCTTGGCCCGCCGTGGGATTCTCGCAGAGGACGGGCGCCGCGCCGGTATCCGTCCGGACTGTCGTCAACACCTCGAAGGGGTCCCCCCAGATGCGCCGAGTCCTGAGCGCCGCCGTCACCGCTGTGTCCGTCCTCGCCCTCGCCACGGCTTGCAGCGACGACAGCGGCGGTGACGACAGCAACGGGACCCGCGTCATCGAGGTCACCGTCGAGGGCGGCGAGGTGACCCCCACCGGCACCCGCATCGACGTGGCCGTCGGGCAGCCTGTCGACATCGTCGTCACCTCCGACGAGGCCGGTGAGCTCCAC
>JAOPXU010000144.1 GCA_025964985.1 Nocardioides sp. | reverse complement strand
GACGTGCGCCACAACGGCAAGCCGGTCCCCTCGCTCCCCCACATCGACATGACCGTCGCGATGCTGCGCGAGCACGGCGTGGCCGTCGACGACAGCGACGCCGACCGGTGGGCGGTGGCCCCGGGTCCCGTCCACGCGGTCGACCACCTGATCGAGCCCGACCTGTCCAACGCAGCGCCGTTCCTCGGGCTGGCCGCGCTGTCGGGCGGTTCGCTCACCGTGCGCGACTGGCCGCGCGCGACCACGCAGGCCGGCGACGCGCTGCGCGAGATCCTGTCCCTGATGGGCTGCGAGGTCGCGTTCGTCGACGACGGCCTGCGCGTGACCGGGCCCGAGCGGCTGCAGGGCATCGACCACGACCTGCACGACGTCGGGGAGCTCGCGCCGGCGGTCGCGGCCCTCTGTGCGCTGGCCGACTCACCGTCACACCTGCGGGGCATCGCCCACATCCGCGGCCACGAGACCGACCGTCTGGCGGCCCTGGCGACCGAGCTCGGCGCGCTGGGTGCCGACGTCATCGAGCACCCCGACGGGCTCTCGATCACCCCGGCCCCCATGCACGGCGGGGTCTTCCACACCTACGCCGACCACCGGATGGCCCACGCCGGCGTGATCGTCGGCGCCGCGGTGGACGGCGTGCTGGTCGAGAACGTCGCGACGACGGCGAAGACGTTCCCCGACTTCGCCGGGTTCTGGGCGTCCCTGCTGTGACGAACCGATACGGCGTCGAGGACCACGAGCACTACGAGCGCCCGCGACGACGGACCCGGCCGCGCACGAAGGACCGCCCCACCTACGACGACGCCGTCGAGGGCGTCGTCGTCACCGTCGACCGCGGTCGCTACACGCTGCTCGTCGAGGGCCGCAAGGTGACGGCGATGCAGGCCCGCGCGCTGGGCCGCAAGAGCGTCGTGGTCGGCGACCGGGTACGCGTGGTCGGCGACGTGTCGGGCGAGGACGGCGCGCTGTCGCGGATCGTCGAGGTCAACGAGCGCACCACCACCCTGCGGCGCACCGCCGACGACGACGACGCCGTCGAGCGGGTGATCGTCTCCAACGCCGAGCAGCTCGTGATCGTCACCGCCCTGGCCGACCCCGAGCCCCAGCCGCGGATGATGGACCGCGCCCTCGTGGCGGCGTACGACGCCGGCATGACGCCCCTGCTCTGCCTGACCAAGGCCGACCTCAAGCCGCCCGACGAGCTGCTGCAGACCTACCGGTCCCTGGGGGTGCCGTGGGTGGTCACCGAGCGCGGCGGCGACCTGACCGAGGTGCGCGAGCGCCTGGCCGGCCGCACCAGCGTGCTGGTGGGCTCCAGCGGCGTCGGCAAGTCGACGCTGGTCAACGCGCTCGTGCCCGACGCGCTGCGCGAGGTCGGCGTCGTCAACGCCGTGACCGGCCGCGGCCGGCACACCTCGACCTCGGCCTACCTGCTGCCGCTGCCCGACCACGACGACGTCACCGGCGGCTGGATCATCGACACCCCCGGCATCCGGTCCTTCGGCCTGGCGCACGTGCGCCCCGAGGACCTGATCGGCGCCTTCCCCGACCTCGACGAGATGACCGAGGACTGCCCGCGCGGCTGCACGCACGGCGAGGACGAGCCCGAGTGCGGTCTCGACGTCGCCGTCGAGGCCGGCCAGGCCGACCCCGACCGGGTGGCGTCGTTCCGGCGGCTGCTGGCCGCCCGCAGCGTCACTGACTGGTAGCTGCGGGCTGACCCGTCAGAGGGGTCAGACGGTCGTGCCGTACCAGGCGATCTGCGCCCCCGCGTCGCCGACCAGGACGACGTAGACGCCGGTGGCGACCGCCAGGACGGCGACACCGCCGGCGAGGGCGAGGCGGACCGTGCCCTCACGCCGGTGCAGCCAGGCCGCCAGGGCCACCACCACGGTGAGCACCGTCGCCACGATGCGCAGGACGTCGGCGCGCGACGAGTGCGTCTCGAGCAGCGGGCCGATCGTCGGGTTGCTGTAGTTGCCCGTGTCCTGCAGCTGCTGGCCGGAGAAGTGCGAGACCCACACCGAGACCAGGAGCACGAGGACCGAGCCGAGCAGCGGCCACCGGACCCAGTCGCGCCACTTCGGCACGGCGTAGGCCACGCCCGCGAGGGCGGCGAGCGGACCGAAGACCACGGCGGCGTGGACGACGATCGCGTGGAGCGGCAGGCCGTTGATCATGGGTTGAACGTTAAACCAGATGGGTGAGAATAGGGTGAGAGACGTGGCCGCTGATCGCACCGACGCCGAGCTCAACAAGTACCTCGACGACCTCCGGCTCGCGCACGTGCTGGCCGACGACGCCGACGCGCTCACGACCGCCCGTTTCAAGTCACTCGACCTGCACGTGATGAGCAAGCCCGACCTCACGCCGGTGACCGACGCCGACCAGGCGGTCGAGGAGGGCATCCGGCGCACGCTGGGCCGCGTCCGCAGCCGCGACGCCATCACCGGGGAGGAGCAGGGCTCGACCGGCAACTCCCAGCGGCGCTGGGTCGTCGACCCGATCGACGGCACCACGAACTTCGTGCGCGGCGTCCCGGTGTGGGCCACGCTGATCGCGCTCGTGGTCGACGACGAGGTCGTGCTCGGGGTCGTCTCCGCTCCCCTGCTGCAGCGCCGCTGGTGGGCCTCGAAGGGCAACGGCGCCTGGACCGGGCGCTCGCTGCTCAAGGCCACCCGCATGCAGGTCTCCGACGTACGCCGCCTCGAGGACGCCCACCTCGCCTACTCCTCGCTCAGCGGGTGGGAGGAGCGCGGGCGCCTCGACGACTTCCTGTCGCTGATGCGCCGGTGCTGGCGCACCCGGGGCTTCGGGGACTTCTGGTCCTACATGCTCCTGGCCGAGGGTGCGGTCGACGTGGCCGCCGAGCCCGAGCTCGAGGTCTACGACATGGCCGCGCTCGACATCATCGTGCGCGAGGCCGGCGGCCGGTTCACCTCGCTCGACGGCACCCCCGGCCCGTGGGGCGGCAACGCGGTGGCCAGCAACGGCCACCTGCACGACGCGGCCCTGTCCTTCGTGGGCGGGCTGTCCGACGACCACGCGGGTGACCCCGACTGGCCGACGTCCGGACCGGGCTCGGTCAGCGACCTGCGCGCCCACCGCACCCGGCCCACCGACCCCGACGGGCCCTGAGCGGCCCTAGCGGCCCTGGCCAGCACGGCTCGCTGCCAGTAGCGTCCGGCCATGCGCATCGGCGAGATCCTCGAGGCCAAGTCCACCCGTGACGTCGTCACGATCAGGCCCGACGCCGGGGTGCGCGAGCTGCTGGCCCTGCTGGCCGAGCACAACATCGGCGCGGTCGTCGTCACCAGCGACGGCACGACCCTCGAGGGCATCGTCAGCGAGCGCGACGTCGTGCGCCGCCTGCACAGCGACGGCACCGTCGTCGACAACACCGTCGCCGCGATCATGACCACGGCCGTCGAGACCTGCGGGCCCGACGACGACCTCGACGAGGTGATGGCGACGATGACCGCGCGGCGCTTCCGTCACGTCCCGGTCGTGGCCGACGGCACCGTCGCCGGCATCGTGTCGATCGGCGACGTCGTCAAGCACAAGATCGGGCAGCTCCAGTTCGAGCGCGACCAGCTCGACTCGTACGTGCACCAGGGTTGAGCGAGCCGCTCGCCCTCTCCTCGGCCCGGGGCCGGTGGGTGCTGCTGGCGACCATCCTCGGCTCCGCGCTCGCCGGCATCGACGCGACCGTCGTCAACGTCGCGCTGCCGGCCCTCGGTGAGTCGCTCGACGCCGAGTTCTCCGCGCTGCAGTGGACGGTCTCGGCCTACGCGCTGACCCTGGCGTCGTTCATCCTGCTCGGCGGCACCCTGGGCGACCGGTTCGGACGTCGCCGGGTCTTCGTCGTCGGCGTCGTGTGGTTCGCGGTCGCCTCACTGGCCTGCGGGCTGGCCCAGGACGTCACCACCCTGATCGCCGCCCGCGCCGTCCAGGGCGTCGGTGCGGCGCTGCTGACGCCCGGCAGCCTGGCCCTGCTGCAGGTGACGTTCCGGGCCGAGGACCGCGCCCGGGCGATCGGTGCCTGGTCCGGCCTCGGCGGCGTCGCGACCGCGATCGGCCCGCTGCTCGGCGGCTGGCTGGTCGACGTGGCGTCGTGGCGCTGGGTCTTCCTCATCAACCTGCCGCTCGCCGCGGTCGTCGTGTGGGTCGCCGTGCGCCACGTGCCCGAGACCCACGACGAGGGCGCCGACGGCACCGCGGTCGACTGGACCGGCGGCGCGCTGGGCGCCCTGGCGCTGGCCGGGCTCACCTTTGCGCTCATCGAGTCGGCCCGCGGTACGACGGTCGTGGTGCTCGCCGCCGCGGTCGGCGTGGCCGGGGCTGCGGCCTTCGTGGTGCGCGAGCGCCGCGCGGACTACCCCGTGCTGCCGCTGGGCGCTTTCCGCTCCGCGCAGTTCAGCGCGGTCAACGGCGTCACCTTCCTCGTCTACGGCGGCATCGGCGTCGTCTTCTTCCTCCTGGTCGTGCAGCTGCAGGAGGCCGCCGGCTTCAGCCCGGTGGCCGCCGGCTCGGCACTGCTGCCGGTGACCGCGCTGATGCTCGTGCTGTCGGCGCGCTCCGGCGCGCTCGCGGCCCGCATCGGGCCGCGGCTGCAGATGGCGGTCGGTCCGGTGGTGTGCGCGGGCGGCCTGCTGCTGCTCTCGCAGGTCGGCGCGGGCGACTCCTACCTGCGCGACGTCCTGCCCGGGGTGCTCGTCTTCGGCCTCGGCCTCTCGGTGATGGTCGCGCCACTCACCGCCGCCGCGCTCGGCGCCGCCCCCGACGAGCACGCGGGCATGGCCTCCGGCGTCAACAACGCGGTCGCGCGCACCGGCGGCCTCGTCGCCGTCGCCGCGATCCCCGTCGTGGCGGGCGTCTCGGACGGCGCCGCCGACGGGTTCGAGCACGCCCTGTGGATCTCGGCCGCGATCCTGGCCCTCGGTGCGGTCGCCGCGGCACTCACGGTGCGCAACGACGTGCTCGGGTCGGGCCAGCCCGCCGAGCCCGAGCAGCAGCTGAGCCACTGCGGCGTGGCAGCGCCCCCGCTCGCCGCGTCGTGCGACGAGCAGGGGCGCGTGGGACGACCCGACGCGCGCTCGGCCGGTTAGCCGAGCGTCCGCTCGCGTCGGGCCGTGACCTTGCCGCGCCCACCGTCGGGCGAGGTCGGGCTCGACCGCACGTCGGCGGGGTCCGACCCGGCGCGGACCTCGGCGCCGTCCTTGACCCGACCGTTGTCGGTGTCGTAGTCGGTCGGGTCGGTCTTCTTCCGGCCGTGCCGCTTGTTGGCGCTGCCGGTGACCTCCGCCTTGTCGCGCAGGCCGTCGCGGTCGGTGTCGGCGGCGACGGGGTTGGTGCGGCGGAACCGGATCGTGATGGACCCGCCCTTGACCCGGACCCGCTGCCCGATCGTGCGGCCCACGACCTCCTGGCGATCGGTGAGACCGTCGCGGTCGGTGTCCTTGACGCACGGGTTGGGGCGGACCTTGCCGATGCCGCCGCGTCCGTCGCGCAGCACCAGCCGCTGGCGGACCGTGATGCCGCGGGTCTCCGCGCCGTCGCGCAGACCGTCACGGTCGCTGTCGACCCGCGTGGGCGACGTACGGCAAGACGGGTAGGCGGCCGGGCCGACGACCTCGGGACCGTCCTGGATGCCGTCGCCGTCGGTGTCGGGGTCGGCCGGGTCGCTGCCCAGCGCCTCCTCCTGGTCGTTGTTCAGACCGTCGCCGTCCGGGTCAGCGTTGCCCGGCACGTCGTCAGTGGGGTCGAGCGGGTCCGTGCCGGCTGCGACCTCGTCGCCGTCGTTGACGCCCCCGTCGTCGGTGTCGGGGTCGAGCGGGTCGGTCTCGTGGGTGTTGACCTCGGAACCATCGGTCAGGCCGTCGTCGTCGGAGTCGGGGTCGAGCGGGTCGGTGCCCGCCGCCTGCTCCTCGCCGGCGTCGAGGCCGTCGCCGTCAACGTCACCGTTGCCGTTGTCGGGCACGTCGTCGGTCCCGTCGAGCGGGTCCGTGCCGGCCGCGACCTCGTCGCCGTCGTTGACGCCCCCGTCGTCGGTGTCGGGGTCGAGCGGGTCGGTCTGGTGGGTGTTGACCTCGGAACCGTCGGTCAGGCCGTCGTCGTCGGTGTCCGGGTCGAGCGGGTCGGTCTCGTGGGTGTTGACCTCCGCGCCGTCGGTCAGGCCGTCGTCGTCGGAGTCGGGGTCGTTCGGGTCGGTGCCCGCCGTCTGCTCCTCGGTGTTGGTCAGACCATCGCCGTCGGGGTCGTTGTCGACCGGGACTGCAGTACCGCAGGCCACGCCGCCGACGGGCGCGGTGGCCGAGGCCGACATCCGGCCGAGCGCGAGCTCGAGGTCGACGACCGGGCCGGCCACAGACCGCACCTGCAGGTCGATGCCCACGACCGAGTCGAGGGTGGCGCGCGCCGAGGTGGCGTCGACCGTCGACGTCGGCGGGGCCGTGCGGACCACGAGGTCGACCACGAGCAGTCCCAGGTCGACCGGCACGGGCAGGGCGCCACCGTCGGCGGGCACGGTCAGCACCTCGCCGCCGACCTCCACCTGGACCAGCGGTGCTGCATAGGTGACCTCGCCCTGCGCGCCGCCCGCGGTCGCGGTCAGCACGGCAGGTCAGGCCACGCGGACGATCGCAGCGCCGCCGAGCAGCGCGACGTCGCCGACGTCGGTGGTGGTCCGGCTGACCACGAGGTCGCCGTCGCCAGGGGCGTCGACGAGCCGGGTGGTGGTCGAGGTCGTGGACGCCGCCACAGCAGCCGTGCTGGCCAGCCCGGGCACGCCGAGCACCGAGAGACCGGCGAGCTGCGTGGCGGCCGTGCCGATGGCGCGCTGGGCGCCGGCGGCCGGAGGGCACGTCGCGTCGTCGACGTACGACGCCGCGACGTCGCCGCTGATGACGCCGGCGGTCGCGACGGGGGCGAGCGGGACCGGCAGGAGCGTGCGCCCGGGCGGGTCGCTGGACGGCGGCGCCGTGGCGGTCAGGCGGTCGACCGGGATGTCGGTGCCGCCGAGGGCGAGCTCGACGTTGGCACTGGTCGAGGTGACTTCGGGCGACGCCACGGTGTCGGCGACGGTCTGCGCGTGGCCGACCGAGACTCCGGCCACGCTGCCGCCGAGCAGGGCGGCGTCGAGCCGCACGATGTCACCGTGGGCAGCCGCTGTGTAGGGGCCAGGAGGTGGCGCAGCCGTGGCGAGACCGGCAGCGGGCCCCGCTGCGGGGACCACGAGGGCCAGGCCCGACACCACGAGGGTGGCGGTCGCGGCACTGGCGAGACGGAGGAGGACAGGACGGTTCGTCGAGTGCACAGCACTACTCCGAGCGTGGGTGGGGGGTGGGAGCGCTGCGTCCGTACCCCGTCGGGCCCCTTCCATGTGGACGGCCACCCGTCGGGGTGACCGGAATGGCCGGCGTCCGCCACCTCTAGGCTGGAGGCATGGACAAGCCCGAGATCGACTTCCCCGACTTCGACCCGCCCGCCGACCTCGAGGTCACCGACATCACCGTCGGCGACGGCCCCGAGGCGGCCTCCGGCCAGACCGTCAAGGTCCACTACGTGGGCGTCGCCCACTCCACCGGCGAGGAGTTCGACGCCTCCTACAACCGCGGCGACCCGCTGCAGTTCCGCCTCGGCATCGGCCAGGTCATCTCCGGCTGGGACCAGGGCGTGCAGGGCATGAAGGTCGGCGGACGCCGCCAGCTCGTCATCCCGCCGCACCTCGGCTACGGCGACCGCGGCGCCGGTGGCGCCATCAAGCCGGGCGAGACGCTCATCTTCGTGGTGGACCTGCTCGAGGTCCGCTGATCAGGACCGGGTGACCGCTCGCGAGCTCGCGTGCGGTCACTGGTCAGGTCAGGTCAGGACCGGAGGTCGAGGAGCGTCGGCTCGGTCCGGAGCGCAGCGACGGACCGAGCAACGCGTCTCGAGACCACCGCAGCCGCGTACCGACCGGTCTGGCGTCTCCCTACCAGGGGAAGTCGTCGGGCGTGCTGCCGTCGCTGACCCGAGCGGCCTGGGCGGCGACCTGGACCAGGTCGCCGTTGACGAGCTGACGACCGCGGCGGGTCTCGGGGGCTCCGTTGACCCGGACGACGCCGGCGGCGAGCAGGTCCTTCGCGGCCGAGCCCGAGTCGACGAGGTTGGCCAGCTTCAGGAACTGGCCGAGCTTGATGGAGGCGTCCTCGATGGGGACGTTCACGGGATCTGCCATGACGACTAGTGAATCACTACCGACACGGCGTGGATGAGGACCCCCACGAGCCCGCCCACGATGGTGCCGTTGATGCGGATGAACTGCAGGTCGCGCCCGACGTGCAGCTCGATGCGGTCGGCGGCCTCCTTGCCGTCCCAGCGCTCGATGGTGTGGGTGATGACGGCCGTCAGGTCCGAGCCGTAGCGCTCGACCACGAACACCGCCGCGTCGGCGGCACGCCGGTCGAGGCGCTCGCGCAGGGCGGCGTCGTCGCGCAGCCGGTCGGCGAGGACGGTGACCTCGGTCATCAGCCGGCGGCGTACGGCGCCCTCGGGGTCGCCCAGCGAGGTGGTGAGTGCACGCTGGAGGGCCTGCCACAGCGAGATCCCCGTCGTGACGACCGCCGGGTGGTCGAGGAGCCGGTCCTTGAGGCGCTCGGCGCGCTCCTGCGTGCCGGCGTCGTGGAGCAGGTCGTCGGCGAGGCGCTGGAGCAGCGAGTCGAGCGCGATCCGGCCGCGGTGCTGCGGGTCGTCGCGGATGTCGCCGACCCAGCGGACGATCTCGACGTGGGCGCGGGCGGTCACGCGCTCGTTGATGCTGTCGGGAGCCCACCACGGCGCCCGCTCGCCGAGGACGTCCTGGACGGTGCGCGGGTTGGCCTCGAGCCACTCGTGCAGCTCCTGCAGGGCCAGGTCGACGAGACCGTGGTGGAGGTCGTCGCGCAGCGCCTCGGACAGCAGTCCGCCGAGCAGCGGCGAGATCGGCTCCTCGCGGAAGCGCGGCACGAGCGCCTCGGTGACCAGCGCCTCGACGTGCTCGTCGCGGACCTTGCCCAGGGCGATGCACGCGACCTCGGCGACCTCGTCGACCACGCGGCGGGCGTTGGCCTCGTCGTCGAGCCACTCACCGGCCCGGGCGGCGGGGCCCGCGGCGCCGATGCGCTCGCGGATGATGCCCTCCTGCAGGAAGTTCTCGCCCACGAAGTCCTGGAGGCCGCGGCCGAGGTCGTCCTTGCGCTTGGGGATCAGCGCGGTGTGCGGGATGGGCAGGCCCAGCGGGTGCCGGAACAACGCGGTGACGGCGAACCAGTCGGCGATGGCGCCGACCATCGAGGCCTCGGCGCCGGCGTTGACGAAGCCGAGGAAGCCGTCCTGGCCCAGCGTCGCGATGTAGACGACCGCGGCCACCACGAGCAGCGACACCGCCACCGTGCGCATCCGGCGCAGCGCCCGGCGCCGGTCCGCGTCGGCGCTGCTGTCGACACGGGGTCCGGGCGGCGCGGCGTGTTCGGTGGGCCCGCTCGGGAGGGGCGGCGACGAGATCGACACGCGTCCCAGTCTGGACCACCCCGGGGCGTCGGTCCGCGGCACCACCACCGCCTCGTGGAACACTGGCCCCCATGTCCGACCAGCCGATCGACCGCGCCCCCACGCGGCGGACCGTGATCACCTTCGGCACCTTTGACGTCTTCCACGTCGGCCACCTGAGGGTCATCGAGCGTGCCGCGGCCCTCGGCGACCGTCTGGTGGTCGGGGTCTCGGCCGACGAGCTCAACCTGCGCAAGAAGGGCCGCGAGCCGGTCTTCAGCCAGGGCGAGCGGCTCGAGATCGTCGCCGCCCTGCGGTGCGTCGACCAGGTCTTCGTCGAGGAGAGCCTCGAGCTCAAGCGCGACTACATCGTCCAGCACGGCGCCGACGTCCTCGTGATGGGCGACGACTGGACCGGCAGGTTCGACGAGCTGAAGGACGCCTGCGAGGTCGTCTACCTCCCCCGGACGCCGGCGATCTCCACCACGGCCATCATCGAGCACATCGCCGATCTGTGAGCGCCCGTCGGGACCGTCGCCGGCCTGGGTTAGGGTCATCGCCGGACACGGACGCCGACTTCTCGCCCCGGGTTCACGGACTGCACGACCGACAACCCAGGGGGAAACCTATGCGCAGGATCATCGCCATGGCCGCGACCGTGGCACTGGCCGCGGGAGGCGTGCTCAGCGCGCCGCTGGCGTACGCCGACAACGACGCGGTCGCGACGCAGGAGCCGACGGCTCCCGCTGTCACCGACCCGTCGACGCAGCTCGGCACGCTGCCGGCGCTGCCGCAGGCTGGTGCTGCCACCGTCGCCCCCCGTGCCGCGCTCACCACCGCGCGTCGCGTGCTGGCCGGCAACGCCCTGCGCCGCGACCCCTCCGCGACCGTC
>JAOPXU010000142.1 GCA_025964985.1 Nocardioides sp. | reverse complement strand
GACGATGTTGCTGCCGGACTCGACCATCAGCGTGGTGTGCTTGGCACCCATGCCCCCGGTCATGCCCTGGACGATGATCTTGCTGTCCTTGTTGAGGTAGATCGACATGTCAGTTGCCGCCGTTCGCCAGCTCGGCGGCCTTGTCGGCCGCGCCGTCCATCGTGTCCACCTGCGTGACCAGCGGGTGGTTGAGCGCGTCGAGGATCTCGCGGCCCTTGTCGACGTTGTTGCCGTCGAGGCGTACGACGAGCGGCTTGGTGGCCGAGTCGCCGAGGATCTCGAGGGCACCCTTGATGCCGTTGGCGACCTCGTCGCAGGCGGTGATGCCGCCGAAGACGTTGACGAACACGCTCTTGACCTGCTCGTCGTTGAGGATCACGTCGAGGCCGTCGGCCATCACCTGCGCGTTGGCGCCGCCACCGATGTCGAGGAAGTTGGCGGGCTTGACCCCGCCGTGCGCCTCCCCGGCGTACGCGACGACGTCGAGGGTCGACATGACCAGGCCCGCACCGTTGCCGATGATGCCGACCTCGCCGTCGAGCTTGACGTAGTTGAGTCCCTTGGCCTTGGCCTTCGCCTCGAGCGGGTCGGCCTCGTCCTTGATCTCGAAGTCGGCGTGCTCGGGGTGACGCACCTCGGAGGCGTTCTCGTCGAGCGACACCTTGCCGTCGAGGGCCTCCAGCTTGTCGCCGGCCAGCCGCGCGAGCGGGTTGACCTCGACGAGCGTGGCGTCCTCCTCGACGAAGACCTTGTAGAGGGCCTCGATCATGGTGACGGCCTGCTCGAAGACGGGCTCGGGGAACTTGGCCTCGGTCGCGATCTCGCGCGCCTTGGCGGCGTCGACGCCGGTGCCGGGGTCGATGGCGATCTTCTTGACCGCGTCAGGGTTGGTCTTGGCGACCTCCTCGATCTCCACGCCACCCTCGACGGAGGCGATGCAGAGGTACTGCCGGTTGGAGCGGTCGAGCAGGAAGGAGAAGTAGTACTCCTCCTCGGGCGGCGTCGCCGGCGTGACGAGCACCCGGTTGACCGTCAGACCCTTGATCTCCATGCCGAGGATGTTGGAGGCGTGCTCGAAGGCCTCGTCGGCCGTCTTGGCGAGCTTGACGCCTCCGGCCTTGCCGCGACCGCCGGCCTTGACCTGCGCCTTGACGACGGTCACACCGCCCATCTCCTCGGCTGCGGCCTTGGCGGCATCTGCGGTCTCGACGACGACCCCGAGGGTCGTGGTCACACCGTGCTTGGCGAAGAGTTCCTTCGCCTGGTACTCCATCAGGTCCACTGGTCCACCATGTCTCTCGGTGTCTCTTGGCTGCGCGGGCAGGATCGTCCTCGCGCAAGGCATTTTCCTCGCCGCACCCTAGTCCCGCTCGTCGTGCCTCCGCCGACGAGGTCCGGCGGACGGCCCCCCGCTGCCTCCAGGGCTCCGCGGGCGGGCCCTGCGCCGGGTTCACGGGTTTCGCCCCGGGGGGTGGGGCGGTCGTCCACCATGTGGTGAGGGCCGATTACCGGCGCCGTCGTCATTCCGTTACAGTCGGGCCGCGTCGTGCTGATCCCCTGAGCAACCCTCGTGCGGGAAGCCGACAGCCGAGCACGAAGCCACGACCAGCACCAGCGTCCACCAGTCCTTGCGCACGGGAGTCGTCTGTCCATGGGAAATCACCGAGCGGAACGCCGCGGCCCCGGCCGACGACCCTCGGAGACCCACGACAGCTCCTACGTCGGGCGCCGCTCGGCGCGCGTGGTGGCGGAGCCCGTGGCTCTCGAGGTCGCCCCGGTCGACGCGATCGTCGTCCCCTCGGTGGCCACCGACGCGACGGCGTCCGGCACCCACTACTTCGGTGACCTCGACCACACCGCCGAGATCGCGCTGGTCCGGGCCCAGACGCCCGGCAAGCGCAAGGCCGTCAAGCACGCCGGCTCGCGCGGCCCGCTCTTCCGCGGCCTGCCCTCCCCGCCCGTCCTGCTCGGCGTCGCCACCATGGCCGTCGCGGTCGGCGGCGTCCTCTACTCCCCCACCGCGCCCGACGCCACCCTCACCGGCAGCACCGAGGCCGCGTCGACGATCCGTCCGGCCAGTGCGCTGAGCGGCTCCGGCGGCATCGCCACCGTCGGCGACCTGCGCGGCACGATGAGCCGCAGCGGCCCCCGCGACACCCTCGCCCAGGCCGCCGGCACCGACCTGGTCGCCGTCGCCGAGGCCCAGGCCGAGGAGCGCAACGCCGCCCTGGGGCAGCTGGCGGTGGCCGCCGAGAAGCAGGCCGCCAAGATCAAGGAGAACCGCTGGTTCCTCCCGCTCAGCCCCTCGATCATCACCGCCACCTACGGCCAGTACGGCCTGTGGGCCAGCTACCACACCGGCCTCGACTTCAACGGCGAGAACGGCGACCCGATCCACGCCGTCGCCAACGGCATCGTGACCTTCGTCGGCTACGACGGCGCCTACGGCAACAAGACCGTCGTCACCCTCGAGGACGGCACCGAGATCTGGTACTGCCACCAGACCTCGCAGTACGTCTCGGTCGGCGACGTCGTGACCGGTGACGAGGTCATCGGCACCGTCGGCTCCACCGGCAACGTCACCGGCTCCCACCTGCACCTCGAGGTCCGCCCCGGCGGCGGTGACCCCGTCGACCCGTACGCCGCCTTCGTGGTCCACGGCATCACGCCCTGACGCTGGCCCTCTCCCTGCCGGCTCGTCGGCGCCGGGGTGCGGTCGTGTGCCCCACGACCCGCTCCTGACCGGCCACCGGCACACGACCTGACACCGCCGGCTCCGGGCGCTCGGTCGTGTGCCCGGCGACTGCCGTACGCCCGGCCTCAGGCACACGACCCGTCCCCGCCGCCCCGGAACCCGTGTGACGGGCGCCGGGGCGACCTCCTCGACCGGCGTGGGGCCCGGTCCTGCCAGGAGGCGCTAGAGCTTCTCGATCGGCGCGACGCGGAGCAGCAGCCGCTTGACCGGCCCGGAGCCGAAGTCGATGGAGGCGATGGTCTTGTCGCCAGTGCCCTCGAGGGCGACGACGGTGCCGAGGCCGAACGAGTCGTGGGTGACCCGGTCGCCGGGCTCGAGCGAGGGGACGACGCGGTTGCGGATCGACTTGGCCTGCACGTCGGCGCGGGCGGCGGCGGCCGAGAAGTGCCGACGGCCCGCGGCGGTCGGCTGGCCGAAGCCCCCGCCACCCCCGCCGTAGGCCGGGGATCCGGCGGCCAGGTCGGGGCGGCCCCAGCGGGTCTGGGCGGCCTCGGTGCGGCGCCAGTCGACGAGGTCGACGGGCAGCTCGTCGAGGAAGCGGCTGGCGGGGTTGTGGGCCGGGGCGCCCCAGGCGGAGCGGACGACGGCGCGCGAGATGTAGAGGCGCTCGCGCGCACGGGTGATGCCGACGTAGGCGAGGCGGCGCTCCTCCTCGAGCTCGGGACGGTCGCCCAGCGAGCGTGAGTGCGGGAAGACGCCGTCCTCGAGTCCGGTGAGGAAGACCGTCGGGAACTCCAGGCCCTTGGCGGTGTGGAGCGTCATCATCGTCACGACGCCCTGGCCACCGTCGTCCTCGGGGATCTGGTCGGTGTCGGCGACGAGCGCGACCCGCTCCAGGAAGTCGGCCAGGCCGGGCGCGACCAGGTCGGCGTCGACGTCTGCGGGGTCGGCGGAGGGCCCGGCGACCGGGTCGTCGGAGAACTCGCGGGCCACGGCGACGAGCTCGCCGAGGTTCTCGACGCGGGTGGCGTCCTGGGGGTCGTCGGAGGCCTCGAGCTCGGCGAGGTAGCCGGACTTGTCGAGCAGCGACTCGAGCACCACGTCGGCGCGCTCGCCGGCCTCGACCATGGCCTGCAGCTCCTCGACGAGGGCGACGAAGCCGCGGATGTTGGTCAGCGAGCGGGTGGCCAGGCCGGGCGCCTCGTCGGCGCGGCGCAGGGCGTCCCAGAACGTCATGCGCTCGCGCTCGGCGAGCTCGTTGACGCAGGCGACGGCCCGGTCGCCGATGCCGCGCTTGGGGACGTTGAGGATGCGGCGCAGCGAGACGGAGTCGTCGGCGTTGACCAGCATCCGCAGGTAGGCGAGCGCGTCGCGGACCTCACGGCGCTCGTAGAAGCGCACCCCGCCGACCACCTTGTAGGGCTGGCCGGTGCGGATGAACACCTCCTCGAAGACACGCGACTGCGCGTTGGTGCGGTAGAACACCGCGACGTCGCCGGCGCGGTTGCCCGCGTCGGTGAGCTTGTCGATCTCGTCGCTGACGAACCGCGCCTCGTCGTGCTCGTCGTCGCCGACGTAGCCCACGATGCGCTCGCCGTCGCCGGCGTCGGACCACAGCCGCTTGTCCTTGCGGCCCTGGTTGTTGCCGATGACCGCGTTGGCGGCGGTGAGGATGGTCTGGGTCGAGCGGTAGTTCTGCTCGAGCAGGATCGACGTCGCGTCGGGGAAGTCCTGCTCGAAGTCGAGGATGTTGCGGATGTTGGCCCCGCGGAAGGCGTAGATCGACTGGTCGGCGTCACCGACCACCATCAGCTCCGCCGGGGCGACCCGCTCACCCTCGGTGAGCTCGGGGTCGTCGGCGCAGAGCTGGTGGATGAGGGCGTACTGCGCGTGGTTGGTGTCCTGGTACTCGTCCACCAGCACGTGACGGAAGCGCCGCCGGTAGGTCTCGCGCACCTCGGGGAACGCCTGCAGGAGGTGGACGGTCATCATGATCAGGTCGTCGAAGTCGAGGGCGTTGGCCTCGCGCAGCCGCCGCTGGTAGAGCGAGTAGGCCGCGGCGTAGGTCTCCTCGACGCCGTTCTTGACGTCCTTGGCGACCTCGTCGGCGTCACGCAGCTCGTTCTTGTGGTTGCTCACCCAGTGCAGGACGGGACCGGGCTGGAACTTGCGCGGGTCGAGGTCGAGGTCCTTGACCACCAGCGCCATGAGCCGCTTCTGGTCCTGGGCGTCGTAGATGGAGAAGCTCGACTTGTAGCCGAGCTTGTCGATCTCCTTGCGCAGGATGCGCACGCAGGCGGAGTGGAAGGTGCTGACCCACATCAGCCGGGCGCGGCGCCCGACGAGCTCCTCGACGCGCTCCTTCATCTCGGCGGCGGCCTTGTTGGTGAAGGTGATGGCCAGGATCGAGCCCGGGTGGGCCCCGCGTTCGGAGATGAGCCAGGCGATGCGCCGGGTGAGCACCCGGGTCTTGCCCGACCCTGCGCCCGCGACCACCAGGAGCGGGTGGCCGGCGTGCTGGACGGCGGCCCGCTGCGGGTCGTTGAGGCCCTCGAGCAGCTGCTCGGGCGAGGGTCCGCGAGGGGTCGAGGAGGACCGCTGGTCACCGCTGCTCGCCGCTCGGGACGGAGACAGGTCGAGGCCGAGGTCGAGGGAGAGATCGGGCGTGCTCATCGTGCCTCCCAGCCTACGGCGTGCCACCGACGAGCCGGCCCCTACGCACAGGGCAACAGCGGCACGAGGAGGAGTTACCCACGCGTGGAGGAGTTGTGGACCAACTGTTCCCCGGCCGTCGACCTGAGATGTCATCGACCGGGGAACGTAGAGTGGTGAAACCCAAACTCCCTCCCGTCCTCGCCCTCGTGGCAGGCATCGTCGCCACGACGTTCGGCCTGTTCGCCCTCGCCCAGGGGGCCTCGGCCCACACTCCCGCCATCAGCGCCAGCTGTGCCGGGATCACCCTGTCGGCGACCAACTACGACGCCGCCGAGGCCAACCAGTGGTCGGTGACCATCGACGGCGCCACCACCTCCGGCACGTTCGGCGGCTCGTTCTCCGAGAGCTTCACGGTCCCGCAGGACCGCGCGTTCCCGTGGTCGGCCCGCATCGCGGCCTTCGACGGCCAGTACGAGCAGGTCGACGGCGGCAACATCGGCCCGTGCACGGTGACCACGCCGGAGCCCACCACCGAGCCCACGACTGAGCCCACCACTGAGCCGACCACCGAGCCCACGACTGAGCCCACGAACGAGCCGACTGACGAGCCGACGGTCGAGCCGACCGACGGCACCGACGAGCCCACCCCGACCGAGCAGCCCACGGTCGGCGGCGTCGACGAGACCGAGGGTCCTGTCACCGGCAGCGGCACCGACGGCACCGACGGCTCCGTCGGCGGCAGCGACGACACCCAGGCCGACGGCTCGGGCTCGGGCGTGACCCTGCCCGACACCGGCGCCCCGGTCTCTGCGTCGTACAGCGTCGACAACGGCATGGTGAGCACGGGCATCGCCCGTGCCTCGCTGCTGAGCGGCCTCCTGCTGCTCCTCGTGGGTGCTTGGCAGCTGTGGCGTCGCGAGTCCGCCTGATCGCAGCCACCACGGTGGCCGCCGTCGGTGCGGTGGTGCTCCTGAGCACCACCACCCCGGCCGGCGGCCTCGTGGTGCCGGGGGGCGACGAGCCCACCGACGACGGGTTCACCGTGACCGAGCGCTACACCCCGGCCGATCCCGAGGCGCCGGTCGTCACGGCTGCCCCGGAGGCGGCCGGAGCCCGGTTCACGACCCTGATCATCCCGCGGCTGGGGCTGCGGGTGCCGGTGGTCAAGGGCACCGACGAGGCCGCGCTCGCCCGCGGCGTCGGGCAGTGGGAGAACGACACCGAGCCCGGCGGCAAGGGCAACTACGTGCTGGCCGGGCACCGGATCACCAACGGCGAGCCCTTCGCCGACATGCCCGAGCTGCGCCGCGGGGACCGGGTCGTCATCGAGACGGCCGAGTACCGGTACGTCTACGAGATGGACACCGCCGGTGACGCCTACCGGGTCGACGACGCCGAGCTGTGGCCGGTCGACCCGCTGCCGCGCCCGATGCGCGGCGGACCCAACCGGATCCTGACCCTCATCACCTGCGCGGAGACCTTCGAGACCGAGGACAGGTTCGTCGCCTTCGGCCACCTCTACGCGATCCACCTGCGCCAGGACCGGTAGCTGCACCGGACGCCGGAGAGCCGCGGCCGGCGTCAGCGGCCGGTCGCGGTGAAGTGCTGGTAGTCGAGCAGCGACTGGAAGTCGCCGCCCCACGACCAGCCGATCCGTGCGAACTCACGCACCGCGAGGCTGTCGACGAGCACCATCCCCGGACGCACCCGCTCGCGGTCGAGGTAGCTCGAGGCCAGCTCGGGCAGCACCACGTCGTCCTTGAGGTAGGGGTTCATGAACGGGTTGAGGTCGATCGCCAACCCGTAGGCGTGCGCCGAGAAGCCGCTGGACTGGCCCGTGGTGGGCCGGCACACGTAGGCGCCGGTGTTGTTGCCGTCGCCGGTCGGCGGCAGGTCGAGCTCGTCGAGCCGGGTCAGTCGCATCTCCTCGACCGGGAAGTCGGCGGCGTACAGGCGGCGGAATACGGTGACGACGTCGTCGGCCTCCGCGGCCGCGACCACCAGCTCACCGGTGTGCGCCGCGCCGTCGAACCCGCGGAACGCCACCGTCAGGTAGCGCAGGTCGGCCAGGGCCACCGGGCAGCCCGGCGTCCAGGCCAGGCGGGCGGCGATCTCGTCGGTCACCGGTCCGACGGTGCTCGTCCAGCGCCCGCCCGGAGGCGGCGCGAGGACGTCGCGGGTCGGGTAGCGCCGCTCGCGCAGCGTGGGCGGCGTGGGTCGTACGACGCCGAAGCCGTCGGGCCGCACCGGCAGCAGCCGCTCGCCCAGCGGCCACGTCGAGTACGCCGGCCCGTCGGGCGTCGCGGGTGCGATCGGGCTCGCGGTGGTCAAGGGCGGCTCGGACGGTGCTGACGGCGTCGGGGCGGGCGCCCGCGGGGTGCTGGAGGTGGTCGGCTCGGACGGCGTACCGGACTCCGGCGCGGTGCTGCAGGACGCGACCAGGGTCAGCGGCACGAGGGCGGCGAGCAGTGCTCTCACAGCAGGCGGCGGTCGGAGGCCCAGCGGGTGAGCTCGTGCCTCGAGGACAGCTGCAGCTTGCGCAGCACCGCGGACATGTGGGTCTCGACGGTCTTGATCGAGATGAACAGCTCCTTGGCGACCTCCTTGTAGGCGTAGCCGCGGGCGATGAGCCGCATCACCTCACGCTCGCGCTCGGTCAGCCGGTCGAGGTCCTCGTCGACCGCGGACATCTCGATGGACCCGGCGAACGCGTCGAGCACGAAGCCGGCCAGGCGCGGGGAGAACACCGCGTCGCCCTCGGAGACCCGCTTGATCGCGGCGACGAGCTCGGGGCCGGTGATGGTCTTGGTGACGTAGCCGCGCGCGCCGGCGCGGATGGTGCCGATGACGTCGTCGGCGGCGTCGCTGACCGACAGCGCCAGGAACCTCGCGTCGGTGCCGGGCGAGCGGCGCATGACCTCCGCTCCCCCGCCTCCGGGCAGGTGGACGTCGAGCAGGACGACGGCCGGGCGGTGCTCGGCGACGGCGCGGACGGCCTCGTCGACGTCGGAGGCCTCGGCGAGCACCCTCACCACGCCGGCGCCGGCGGCCTCGAGCTCGGCGCGGACGCCGCGCCGGAACATCGCGTGGTCGTCGACCAGGACGACGGTGACGAGCACCGAGGCGGTGCTGGGGTCGGAGGTGGGGGTCATGGTTCTCCCTGTCGGGTGCGGGGCAGGTGGAGCCGGACCTCGGTGCCCGAGCCGGGGGTGGAGCGGACCTCGCCGGAGCCGCCGTGGCGGTCCATCCGGTCGACGATGCTGTTGCGGACGCCGTGGCGGTCGGTGGCGACGTGGGCCGGGTCGAAGCCGACGCCCCGGTCGCGGACGAAGACGTCGACGGCGGTGTCGGTGACCTCGGCGTAGACGTCGACGCGGTCCACGCCGGCGTGCTTGGCGGCGTTGGTCAGCGACTCGCGGGTGGCGGCCACGACGGGGCGCAGGTGCTCGTCGAGCGGGGCGTCGCCGACGCTGACGACGTCGACGCTGATGCCGTGGGTGTCCTCGACCTCGGCGGCCAGGCCGCGCAGGGCGCTGGCGACGGTGGAGCCGTCGGTCGACTCCTCGGCGAAAAGCCACGAGCGCAGGTCGCGCTCCTGGGCGCGGGCGAGCTTGGCGACGGTGGCGGGGTCGGCGGAGTTCTTCTGGATCAGCGCGAGGGTCTGCAGGACCGAGTCGTGCAGGTGGGCGGCGACGTCGGCACGCTCCTGGGTGCGCACGCGCTCGGCGCGCTCCTCGGACAGCTCGCTCGCCAGGCGCCACACCCAGGGGCCGACGACGACGCCGAGCCCGAGCACGCCGAGCCCGCCCGCGATGACGGCGCCGCGGGCCTGGCGCAGCGAGCCCTGGTCGAAGCCGAGGATGAACAGCGCGGAGAGCAGCAGCGCGACGCCGGCGGCGACCCGGGCGTAGGACGCCCAGCCGCCGGAGCCGAAGACGATGCGCATCGGGTTGAGCCGGCCGCTGGTGTCGAACCACCGCTCGCGCTGGGCCTCGTCGGCCTGGCGCCACAGCAGCGCGACCCCGACGACCGCGATCGCGACCGGCCAGAAGATCGCGCCGCGGCCGAAGATCGCCTCGACCGAGAAGACCGCGGCCAGCCCGATGACGCCGAGCACGATGGCCGGACCGGCGTCGCTGAGCCGGCGGCGCACGCCCGGACGACGACCGCCGCGCGTGGCGCTCTCGAGCCCGGGCGCGGCCTGGACGAAGCCCGACCCGGCCGGCAGCAGGACCCAGAACGCGGCGTACAGGAACAGGCCGAGGCCGCCGAGGGCGGTGGCGACCACGAACCCGATGCGCACCCACAGCACCGGCCAACCGAGGTGGGCCGAGAGCCCCGACGCGACGCCGCCGACGACCTCGTCGTGCAGGTCGCGCGTCGCACGCCGGAAGGGCCGGGTCGGCGGGCTGGTGGGCAGGGTCGTCATCGCGGATCCATCGTCACACAGCGCGGGGCGCCGTCCCATGAGGTGCGACCCCGGCGCGACCCTGAGACCTGAGGGCTCCTGCTGCGCAAGGATCAGGGGCGTCCCCGATGGTCCCGGGGGCTCCCGTCGACCAGGCTCGAGGCCATGAGCACCCTTCCTCCCGAGGCACCGCCCGAGCCCGGCGCCCACGACGCTCCCCCGCCGGGGCCTCGCGTCACCCGCGACGACGTCAGCGACCTCGCCCGGCTGCGCCGGTCGCGCAACGACCGCAAGATCGGCGGCGTCGCCGCCGGCCTGGCCCGCCACTTCGACGTCGACCCGATCATCCCGCGGGTGCTGCTCGTCGTCCTGGTGTTCTTCGGCGGCGCCGGCATCCTGCTCTACGCCGCCGCGTGGCTGATCGTGCCCGTCGAGGGCACCGACGAGGCCGTCGTGCGACTCGACGACCGCAGCCGCAAGATCGCGCTGCTCGTCGTCGGAGCCGTGTCCGGCCTGACCCTGCTGGGCGACAGCCTCGGCCAGTGGGGCCTGCCCTGGCCGATCGTCGTCGCCGGCATCGTCGTGCTGATCGTGCTCATGGTGCGCGGTGGCGAGCCGCGGCTGCACCCCTTCCTGCGCGAGAGCTGGGTGACGCCCACCCCGCCGCCGATGCCGGGCGCGCCCGTCCCGCCGCCGTACGCCGTCGGGAAGCCGGAGCGTTCCGGCCGGCGCCGGGGGCCCGTGCTGTTCTGGTACGCCCTGGCCCTCATCGCCCTCGGCACCGGTGTCCTGGGCATCGTCGACATCGCGGGCGCCGACGTGGCGGACTCGGCCTACCCCGCCGTCGCCCTCGGCACCTGCGCCGCCCTGCTGCTGCTCGGTGCGTTCTGGGGTCGGGCCGGCGGGCTCATCCTGCTCGGCCTGATCTCGGCCGTCGCCACCGCCGGCGCGACCGCCGCCGGTGAGGTCGACGCCGGCAGCACCGAGGTGCGTCCCACCTCGGCCACGTCGCTCGCCGACCGCTACGACTACGCGTTCGGCGAGATCGAGGTCGACCTGACCCGCATCACCGACCTCGAGGGGCTCGACGGACGCACGCTCGAGCTCGAGGTCGACGTGGCCGGCCGGATCGAGGTGGTCGTGCCCGACGGCGTCGACGTCGTCGTCCTCAGCAGCATCGAGGAGGGCGAGGTGCGCGTCTTCGGTGACCGCCTGGGCGACGGCGCCCAGCGCACCGTCCTCGACGGCGGCACCGACGCACCCGAGCTCACCATCGACGCCTCCGTGAAGTTCGGCGAGATCGAGATCATCCGAGAGGGGACCACCCGATGAGCGCCACTGACACCACCGACTCCAAGGCCTCGGAGAGCACCGCACGCCGCGGCCACTCCGGACGCCACCCCGTCAACATCGGCCACCTGGTCATGGGCGTCGCCTTCACCGGCCTGCTCGTCGTCTGGGCGCTGGTCGCCGGCGACGTGGTCGAGGGCGAGGACGTCCGCTGGCTGCTCCCCGTCCCCTGGGTCCTCGCCGGCGTCGCCGGGCTGGTCGGCCTCATCGCCTCCGACCGCCGGCGGATCGGCCAGCAGCAGGTCGGCTGGGTCGACACCGACGAGCACTGACCGTGCCGCCGACGGCGTCGGGGAGGATGGCCGGCATGGCTGACACCCCGACGCTGGGCCGGCTCACCACCGTGCCGGCGCTCGACCGACCCGACCTGCTCGCCGCACCCGTCGCCACGGCCCTGGCCGGCTGGGAGCACGCCGACGAGGTCGGCGTCGTCGAGATCGACCCGGCCATCGCCGACACCGCCGCGCTGGCCGAGGCCTACGACCTCGGCATGGACACCGGCGCCAACTGCGTCCTGGTCGCGGGGCGCCGCGAGGGCGTCGAGCGCGTCGCCGCCTGCCTGGTGCGCGCCGACACCCGCGCCGACGTCAACACCGTGGTCAAGCGGCTGCTCGACGTGCGCAAGTGCTCGTTCCTGCCGATGGAGCGCGCCGTCGAGGAGTCCGCGATGGAGCACGGCGGCATCACCCCGGTCGGGCTGCCGGCCTCCTGGCGGCTGCTCCTCGACGCGCGGGTCGCCGCCATGGACGTGGCGGTGATCGGGTCCGGCGTACGCCGCTCGAAGCTGCTGGTGCCCGGGCGGCTGCTGGCGCTGCTGCCCGGCGCCGAGGTGGTCGAGGGCCTGGCCGGCTGAGCCGCAGATAACGGTTGGATCAACCCGGGGTCCGGTCCGTAACGTGCGTGGGTGCGCAGCCTCCCCCTCGACCATCCCGGGACGGCCGACCACCGATCGCCCGGCCGGTTCCTCTGGTGGCTGGCCAAGGGCCAGTGGACGACGCTGCTGGGCGGGGCCTTCTTCGGCGTCATCTGGATGAGCTGCCAGGCCGTGATGCCGGCCGTCGTGGGCCGCGCCATCGACGAGGGCGTCGCCGACAAGGACCGCTCCGCGCTCGTCTTGTACGCCGGGGTGATGGTCGCGATCGGCCTGCTGCAGGCCGCCAGCGGCATCACCCGCCACCGGTTCGCGGTCACCAACTGGCTCCTCGCGGCGTACCGCACGGTGCAGCTGACCGGGCGCCACGCCGTCCACCTCGGCGGCACGCTGTCGCGCAAGGTGTCGACCGGTGAGGTGGTCGCGATCGGCAACAGCGACATCTCCCACCTCGGCCACGTCATGGACGTGACCGCACGCTTCAGCGGCGCGATCGTGTCGTTCGTGCTGGTCGCCGTGATCCTGCTGCAGACCTCCGTCGCGCTCGGCCTGCTGGTGCTGGTCGGCGTACCCGCGCTGATGCTGCTCGTCGGCCCGCTGCTCTCGCCGCTGCAGCAGCGCAGCGCGGCCCAGCGCGAGCTCATGGGCGACCTGTCCAACACCGCCACCGACATCGTCGGCGGGCTGCGGGTGCTGCGCGGCATCGGCGGGGAGCAGGTGTTCCTCGACCGCTACAAGCGCGAGTCGCAGGCCACCCGCCGCGCCGGCGTCTCGGTCGCGCGCGTCCAGTCGGTGCTCGACGCCTTGCAGGTGCTGCTGCCGGGGGTCTTCGTCGTGGTGGTCGTCTGGCTCGGCGCGCGCTACGCCGTCGAGGGCCGCATCAGCGCCGGCGAGCTCGTCGCCTTCTACGGCTACGCCGCCTTCCTGGTGATGCCGCTGCGCACCGCGACCGAGTTCGCCAACAAGTTCATCCGCGCCCGGGTCTCCGCCGCCCGCGTGTGCCGGCTGCTCGCCCTCGAGCCCGACCTGCTCGAGCCGGCCGAGCCTGCCGACCCGCCGCCCCCGGGCAGCGAGCTGGCCGACGCCCGCTCCGGCCTGCGGGTGCGGCCCGGCACGATGACCGCCGTCGTCAGCGAGCCCGCCGAGGACGCCGCCCACCTGGCCGACCGCCTCGGGCTGTGTGCGCCCGCCACCGACGACGACGTGACCCTGGGCGGCGTACCGCTGACGGCCCTGCCGCGCGACGTCGTACGCCGCCGGGTCGTGGTCTCCGACACCGCCACCAGCCTCTTCTCCGGGCGCCTGGCCGACCGGCTCGACGTGACCGGCGCCGGCGGCGAGCGGCTCGAGCGGGCGCTGGCCACCGCCTCGGCCGACGACATCCTCGACGCCCTGCCCGAGGGCCTCGACTCCGAGGTCACCGAGCGCGGCCGCAGCTTCTCCGGCGGTCAGCGCCAGCGCCTCGTGCTGGCGCGTGCGTTGACCGCCGACCCGGAGGTGCTCGTGCTGGTCGAGCCGACCTCGGCGGTCGACGCCCACACCGAGGCCCGCATCGCCGCCCGCCTGCGCGAGCACCGCGCCGGGCGCACCACCGTGGTCACCACCAGCAGCCCGCTGCTGCTCGACGCCGTCGACGAGGTCGCGTTCCTGCGCGACGGCGTCGTCGTCGCCACCGGCACCCACGCCGACCTGCTGCGCAGCGAGCCGGCCTACCGCGCCGTCGTGACCCGCGAGGAGGTGGTGACGTCGTGAGCGCCGGCACCAGGCTCCCCGTCGCCGACGGCCCGTCGCTGCGGCGCTACGCCGTCGCGCTGGCCCGACGCCACCCGCGGCTGCTGTGGACCGCGCTCGGGCTGCACGTGCTCGCCGCGGTCGCCGGCCTGGCCGCGCCCCGCCTGCTCGGCGGGCTCGTCGAGGCCGTCGAGGAGGGCACCGACGTCGGCGAGGTCGACCAGGTCGCGCTGCTGCTCGCCGGCTTCCTGGTCCTGCAGACCGTCCTGACCCGCTACGCCCGGCTGGTCAGCCAGGTGCTAGGCGAACAGGTGCTGGCCGAGCTGCGCGAGGACTTCGTCGAGAACGCCCTGGCCCTGCCGGTCGGCGTGGTCGAGTCGGCCGGCTCCGGCGACCTGCTCACCCGCACCGGACGCGACGTCGACCAGCTCGGCTGGTCGGTGCGCTGGGCGCTGCCCGAGTGGACGATCGCCGTCGTCACCGCCGTGCTGACCTTCGGCGCCGCGCTCAGCGTGGGCTGGTGGGTGGCGCTGCCCTGCCTGTTCGGCGTACCGCCGCTGGTGATCGGGCTGCGCTGGTACCTGCGCCGGGCCAAGGACGGCTACCTGCGCGAGTCGGCGTCGTACGCCCAGATCAACGCGACCCTCACCGAGACCGTCGAGGGCGCCCGCACCGTCGAGGCCCTGGGCCTCGGCCAGGAGCGCATCGACGCGATCGACGACGACATCCGCGGGTCGTTCGCCGCCGAGCGCTACACGCTGCACCTGCGCACGGTCTTCTTCCCGGCCATGGACATCAGCTACCTGGTCCCGACGGTGCTGACGCTGCTCTACGGCGGCTACCTCTACACGCAGGGCTCGGTCTCGCTCGGCGACGTCACCGCGGCCACGCTCTACGTGCAGATGCTCATCGACCCCGTCGACCGGATCGTCGCGATCCTCGACGAGCTGCAGATGGGCGCGGCCTCGCTGGCCCGCCTCCTCGGCGTCGCCCAGGTGCCCGACGACCGCCAGGTCAGCGGCCGTACGCCGGTCGGCGAGGGGATCGCCGCCGACGACGTGCGCTTCTCCTACGTCGAGGGCCGCGACGTGCTGCACGGCGTCGACCTGACCGTCGGCGCCGGCGAGCGGATCGCGATGGTCGGACCGTCCGGGGCCGGCAAGTCGACCCTCGGCCGGCTGCTGGCCGGCATCCACCCGCCGCGCACCGGCTCGGTCACCGTCGGCGGCGTCGGCCTGGTCGAGCTGCCGCTCGGCGACCTGCGCGGCCACGTCGCACTGGTCACCCAGGAGCACCACGTCTTCGTCGGCACCCTGCGCGACAACCTCGCCCTCGCCGCTCCCCCGGGCGCCGGCGACACCGAGGTGCTCGCCGCGCTCGAGGCCGTCGACGCCCGCGAGTGGGTCGACGCCCTGCCCGAGGGCCTCGACACCGTCGTCGGCTCCGGCGGTCGCGCGCTGACCGCCGCCGAGGCCCAGCAGGTCGCGCTGGCCCGCCTGGTGCTCGCCGACCCGCACACGCTCGTGCTCGACGAGGCCACGTCGCTCATCGACCCGCGCGCCGCCCGCCACCTCGAGCGCTCGCTGGCCGCCGTCCTCGAGGGCCGCACCGTCATCGCGATCGCCCACCGCCTGTTCTCCGCCCACGACGCCGACCGGGTCGCCGTCGTCGAGGACGGGCGCATCTCCGAGCTCGGCTCCCACGACGAGCTCGTCGCCGCCGACGGCTCCTACGCCGCTCTGTGGCGGTCCTGGAACGGCGAGTAGGAGGGCTCTGACGGCCCCGGCCGCGCCCCGGCCGTGCGCAGAATGCCCGGATGGGGGTCGTTCTTGATATTTTGCACCCCAACATGACCATGGGGACGCGAGACACCGCTCCCGCGTTCCGGGGCGACGTCCAGGGGATGCGGGCCGTCGCGGTGCTCGCAGTCATCGCGGCGCACGCCTCGATCAATGGCTTCGGCGGCGGGTTCGTCGGCGTCGACGTGTTCTTCGTGCTCTCCGGCTACCTCATCACCCGACTGGTCCTGACCAGCATCGAGACCGACGGCCGCTTCCGCATCGGCGCCTTCTACGCCCGGCGCGCGCGCCGCATCGTGCCGGCAGCCACGGTGGTCCTGACGATCACGATGATCGCCTCGGTCGTCTACCTCAACTTCCTCGACGTCATCGACGCGAGCCGCGACGCCGTGTGGGCGGCGTTCTTCGGCGCCAACATCCGCTTCGCCACCGAGGGCGTCGACTACTTCGCCCTGGGCGAGTCGCCCTCGCCGGTCCAGCACTACTGGTCGCTCGCCGTCGAGGAGCAGTTCTACGTCGTCTGGCCGCTGCTCGTGGTGCTCGCCCTGCTGCTCACCCGGGGCTTCCGGCGCACCACCGACGCCGACGGCCAGCGGGTCCGGCGCGGGGCCCCGGTGCGCACGATGGCGGTCCTCGCGCTCGCCGTCGGCGGCGCCAGCCTCGCCTGGTCGGTGCACCGCACGGTCGAGGAGCCGACCTCGGCCTACTTCTCGACGTTCACCCGCGCCTGGGAGCTCGCGGCCGGCGTCCTCGTGGCGCTCGCGCTGCACCACCGCGCCGGGCTGCGGTGGCGGTGGGTCAACGAGCCGCTCGCCCTCGCCGGGCTCGGCGGCGTCGTCGTCGCGGTCACCGCCTACGACACCTCGATGGCGTTCCCCGGCTACGAGGCGCTGCTGCCGGTCCTGTCGACCGCCGCCCTCATCGTCGCCGGCGCCCACGCCGGGCACCGCACCCTGGTCGCCCGGGTCCTCGACACGAAGCCGATGCGCACCATCGGCGACTGGTCCTTCTCGCTCTACCTGTGGCACTGGCCGGTCATCGTCATCCCGCAGGTCCACCTGGGCCGCTCGCTCGGCGTCACCGAGACGCTGATCGCGATCGCGCTGATCTTCCAGTTCGGCTACCTCACCCACCGCTTCGTCGAGCAGCCGTTCCGGCGCGGGACCTTCTGGCGCGACCGCGAGTGGCGCGGCCTGGTCCTCTACCCCGCCTCCCTGGTGCTCGTGCTGCCGACGGTGCTCGGCGGCTACACCGTGGCCGAATACCTCGGCAGCGAGCGCGG
Source organism: Nocardioides sp. (assembly GCA_025964985.1). Taxonomy (GTDB): domain Bacteria; phylum Actinomycetota; class Actinomycetes; order Propionibacteriales; family Nocardioidaceae; genus Nocardioides. The sequence continues at coordinate 4,226 of JAOPXU010000142.1, read as the reverse complement.
CAACGACCCGGCGGTCACCGCCGACGCCTTCGGCATCGACGACGCCGACACGGTGGTCAGCCTGGTCGAGGCGTCGGTGCAGGCCGGCCGCGTCGGCGCCCCCATCCCCAGCAACCTGACGCCCGACCTGCTCGACCTGTCCGACGACATCGCCGACGTCGGCGAGTGCAACTACCAGCTGCCCGAGCGGCCGCTGTGCGAGCGCGGCGACATCGGCTCCGACAAGACCATCGTCGTCACCGGCGACTCCCACGCCCGCGCCTGGATCCCGGCGTTCGAGAAGATCGCCGCGCAGGCCGGCTACGCGACCTACTACCTCGTCAAGCCGCAGTGCACCGCGTCGTTCGTCGACCCGGGCCGGCTCGGCACCCGCGAGCCGTGGCCCGAGTGCGAGGACTTCCACGAGTGGGTCGTCGAGCAGGTCACCGAGATGCGCCCCGACGTCATGGTGATCGCGACCTCGCCACCGCCCGCCGGGGTCTACGACGACGCCGGCGCGCTGATCACGTCCCGCGAGGGCGTCCACGACCAGCTCGCGACCGGCTTCGACGACATGTTCGCGACCTACGAGCCGCTGGTCGACCGCCTGCTCCTGCTCGAGGACGTGCCGCGCCTGCCCGACGAGCCGGGCCCCTGCCTGGCCGCCAACGACCAGATGGGCGACTGCACCTTCGGGCCGACCGACTACAACGAGGAGATGCGCCAGGTCTCCGTCGAGGCCGCCGAGCGCGCCCGCGTCGACCACGTCGACCCGACCGCGTGGCTGTGCGCCGACGACCTGTGCCCCGTCGTGATCGGCTCGACGATCGCCTACCGCGACCGCTCCCACATCACCGCGACGCGCGCCGCCGAGCTGTGGTGGCCGCTCGGGGTCGCCCTCGGGCTGCTCGAGGACCCCGAGGCCGAGGACGAGGACGACCGCTCGGGCAAGCGGCGCGAGCGCGACGAGCCCGCCGGCGAGTCGACCGACGGGTCCGTCGTACCGGACTGAGGCTCAGTGGCCGGCGAGGCCCGAGATGCGCACGCCGGAGTGGATCTTGTACTTCTTGTTGATCGAGATGAGCACGGCGGTCAGCGGCTCGAGCTGACGGGCCAGGCGCAGCCGGCCGGCGTCGATGCCGTCGCGGCCCGAGAGCGAGCGGGCCAGCTCGATGACGACGGCCTTGGCCTCGGCGTCGTCGCCGCAGACCAGGACGTCCTCGTCGTCGAGCAGCTCCTTGTCGCCCCACAGGGTGACGGCCGAGACGTGGTGGAAGGCACCGACCACGCGGGCGCCGGGCGCGATGCGCTGGGCCGACTCGCCCGCGGACCCCTCGCCGCCGTCGACGACGCGGCCGCTGGGGCCCTGCTTGTCGAAGGCGAGCGGGTTGACGCAGGAGACCACGACCTTGCCGTCGAGCGCGCCGCCCTCGGCGAGGGAGGCGACGAGTTCGTCGTGGCCGTCGTAGGGGATGGCGAGCAGGACGACGTCAGCGCCCTCGAGCGCCTCGGTGTTGCTGGCGCCGCTGACCTCGCCGGCGCCGTCGACACCCGTGAGCCGCTCGGCGACCTCGGCGGCGACGGGGACGGCCTTCTCGGCGGCGCGCGAGCCGAGGACGACGGTGTGGCCGTGGCGGGCGAAGCGGTAGCCGAGGCCCTTGCCCTGCGGGCCGGTCCCGCCGATGACGGCGATGCGATAGCTGGTCATGCCGGGGATGATGCCAGTGGCGGCGAACCCCTCCCCGAGGCGGTCACCGTCTGGGCTACCGTGACAGCGACATTGTCAGAGTCATCTCGACGCCGAGCGCAGGAGCACCCATGAAGCTGTCCACGATGCTGATGTACGACGGCAACCCGCGGGCCGCGGCCGACCAGGTCGTCGAGCTCGAGAAGGCCGGGCTCGACATCGTCTGGGTCGCCGAGGCCTACGGCTTCGACTCCCCCACGCTGATGGGCTACCTGGCCGCCAAGACCGACCGGGTCGAGATCGGCTCCGGCATCCTCAACGTCTACTCGCGCACCCCTGGCGCGCTGCTGCAGACCGCCGCCGGCCTCGACAACGTCTCCGCCGGCCGCGCCGTCCTGGGCCTCGGCGCCTCGGGCCCGCAGGTCATCGAGGGCTTCCACGGCATGCCCTACCACCGCCCGCTGGGCCGCACCCGCGAGGTCATCGAGGTCGTGCGCCAGGGCATGCGCCGCGAGCCGCTCGTCCACCAGGGCCGCGACATCACCCTCCCGCTCCCGGCCGACCAGGGTCTCGGGCTCGGCAAGCCCCTCAAGCTCCTCACCCGCCCCGAGCGCTCCTCGGTGCCGATCTGGGTCGCGGCGCTCGGCGACAAGAACGTCGCCATGACCGCCGAGCTCGCCGACGGCTGGATGCCGCACCTGGTCTACCCCGAGAAGGTCCAGGAGACCTGGGGCGAGGCGCTGGCCACCGGCAAGGCCAAGCGCTCCTCCGAGCTGGGCGACCTGCAGGTCACCGGCGGCGGCGTGCTCGCCATCGGCGAGGGCGAGGACGTCAAGAAGATGCTCGACTTCGCCCGCCCGATGTTCGCCCTCTACGTCGGCGGCATGGGCGCCAAGGGAAAGAACTTCTACAACGACCTCGCCTGCCAGTACGGCTACGAGAAGGAGGCGAAGGAGATCCAGGACCTCTACCTCGACGGCAAGAAGGACCAGGCCGCCGCCCTCGTCCCCGAGGAGTGGCTCGAGGCCGCCAACCTCGTCGGCCCGCGCTCCTACGTCGCCGAGCGCGTCGAGGCCTTCCGCGAGGCCGGCATCACCCACCTCAACGTGATGCCCGCCAGCGCCGACCCCGCCGCCACGCTGGCGGAGCTCAAGGACATCGTCAGTTGAGGTGCTCCTGAAAACCTCCGCTGAAGCGGTGAATCTCCGGCTTCTGTCACGAAGTTTCGTACCAGAAGCCGGAGTTTCACCACATAACCGGTGATTCTCGGGCGGCTCCGAGCCTCAATCCCGCCTGGCCAGCGACCGGGTGATGACCGCGTTGGCCGCCCGCTGGAACCCGTGGACGACGGCCTCGAGCGTCAGCCGCCGCAGCTGGGAGACCGTCTGCTCGAGGCGTACGGCGTCGTCGGGCGAGGACGACTGCTCGCGGTAGGGCTCGAGGACCTGCTCGTGCAGGATCGTGGTGAGCTCGTCGGCGAGGGCCTGCATGTGGCGGCGGATGGCGGCCTCGGCGAGGCCGAGGCTCTCACGCGGCACGTCGACGTCGAGCAGGCCGAGGCCGACCGACAGCGAGGGCGTGACGAGCCAGCCCTGGTCGCTGGGCTCGACGGCGCCGAGCAGGGTGAGCAGGTCGAGGTCGTCGTCGGAGAGCTTGCGCTCCGCGCGCTTCTCGAGCGCGCGGCGGGAGAGGACGGCGGGCGGCTCGGCCGACCACGAGGTGAGCATGGCGCGCTGCAGGGCGAGGTCCTCGACGGTGGCGTCGGCGGGGATCGAGCCGAGCACCCGCTCGGCGGCCTGCAGGGTGAAGCCGTGGTCCTGCAGGGCGCGGACCAGCTCGAGGCGGGCCCGGTGGACCGGCCCGTAGTAGGCGACCCGGCCGACCCGCTCGGGCGGCGGCACCAGGCCGAGGCTGGCGTAGTAGCGCGTGGTGCGGACCGTCGTACCGACGGCGGCGGCGAGCTCGTCGATCGTGAGCCGGTCGGGGGGTGCACTCATGACGATGACAGTAGTACTGTCACATCAGTACTGGCGACGACGGACCTCATGGAGGACAGCATGCCCGAGACCCCGAGCATCTACGAGCAGGAGCACGAGGACTTCCGGTCCACCGTGCGTGCGTTCATGGACAGGGAGGTCGTGCCCCACCACGCCCAGTGGGAGAAGGACGGCCAGGTGAGCCGCGAGGTGTGGCGCAAGGCCGGCGAGATGGGCCTGCTGTGCTTCGACGTCGAGGAGCAGTACGGCGGCGCGGGCATCAAGGACTTCCGCTACAACGCGGTCATCGCCGAGGAGATCAGCCGGGTCGGCGGCAGCGGACTGGGCTTCCCCGTCCACACCGACATCATCGTCCCCTACATCAGCACCCTGGGCACCGAGGAGCAGAAGCAGCGCTGGCTGCCCGGCCTGGTGAGCGGTGAGCTGATCTCGTCGATCGCGATGACCGAGCCCGGCGCCGGCTCCGACCTGCAGGGCGTGCGCACCAGCGCCGTCGACAAGGGCGACCACTACGTCCTCAACGGCTCCAAGACCTTCATCTCCAACGGCATCATGAGCGACCT
>JAOPXU010000140.1 GCA_025964985.1 Nocardioides sp. | reverse complement strand
GCCAGCAGGTGCAGGACGGCGTTGGTCGAGCCGCCGAGGGCCATCACGACAGTGATGGCGTTCTCGAAGGCCGGCTTGGTCATGATCTGGCGCGCGGTGATGCCCTCGCGCAGCAGGTTGACGACGGCCTCGCCGGAGCGGTGGGCGAACCCGTCGCGGCGGCGGTCGACGGCCGGCGGCGCGGCGCTGCCGGGCAGCGACATGCCGCTCGCCTCGGCGACCGCGGCCATGGTGTTGGCGGTGTACATGCCGCCGCAGGCGCCCTCACCGGGGCAGATCGCCCGCTCGATGCGGTCGACCTCGTCGCGGGTGATCTTGCCGGCCAGGCACGCGCCGACGGCCTCGAAGGCGTCGATGATCGTGACGTCGCGCCCGTCGACGTTGCCGGGCATCGTGGAGCCGGCGTAGAGGAAGACCGAGGACAGGTCGAGGCGTGCGGCGGCCATCATCATGCCGGGCAGCGACTTGTCGCAGCCGGCGAGCAGCACCGAGCCGTCGAGGCGCTCGGCCATCATCACCGTCTCGACGGAGTCGGCGATGACCTCGCGGGAGACCAGCGAGTAGTGCATGCCCTCGTGACCCATCGAGATGCCGTCGGAGACCGAGATGGTGCCGAACTCGAGCGGGTAGCCGCCGGCCGCGTGCACACCGTTCTTGACGGCCTTGGCGAGCCGGTCGAGCGAGAGGTTGCAGGGGGTGATCTCGTTCCACGACGACGCGACACCGATCTGCGGCTTGACCCAGTCGTCGTCGCCCATGCCGACAGCGCGCAGCATTCCGCGCGCGGCAGCGCGCTCGAGGCCGTCGGTGACGTCGCGGGAGCGGGGCTTGATGTCGGGCTTCGAGTCGGGGGTGTCGCCGGGTGCTGCCATGTCGTCGAGTTTAGTTCCGGTACGCCGCCGACCGCGGCCGGTCCCGGGCGGCGGGACGATCCGGGCCGGTCGCTACCGTGACGCGGTGCCACGCCCCTCCCCGATCGTCCTGGTCCTCGTCGGGATCGCGTCGGTGCAGCTGGGCGCCGGCGTCGCCAAGTCGCTCTTCGACGACGTCTCCCCCACCGCCCTGGTCTGGCTGCGGCTGGCCACCAGCTCGCTGATCCTGGTCGTCTGGGTGCGACCGCGCCTCGGTGGACGCAGCCGCACCGACCTCCTCGTGCTGCTCGGGTTCGGCGCGAGCCTGGGGCTGATGAACCTGGCGATCTACCAGTCCTTCGCGCGCATTCCGCTCGGCATCGCGGTGACCATCGAGTTCATCGGGCCGCTGACCCTGGCCGTCGTCGGCTCGCGCCGCGCCCGCGACCTGGCGTGGGTGGGTCTCGCCGCCGTCGGCGTGGCGCTGCTCGGCGTCGAGCGGGCCGACCTCGACCTGGTCGGCGTGCTCTGGGCGCTGTTCGCGGGGGCCTGCTGGGCGTCGTACATCCTGCTGTCGGGGGCGACCGGACGACGGTTCGCGGGCCTCGACGGCCTGGCCGTCGCCAGCGTGGTCGCCCTGCTGCTGATCAGCCCGTTCCTGCTCGTGGGCGACGCCACCGACGGGATGCTCGACGGCCGGATCCTGCTGATCGGCGCCGCCGTCGGGCTGCTGTCCTCGGTGATCCCCTACAGCTGCGAGCTCGTCGCGCTGCGCTCGCTGCGGGCGGCGGTCTTCGGGATCCTGATGTCGCTGGAGCCGGCCGCCGCGGCCCTGGCCGGGATCCTCGTCATCGGCGAGACGCTGACCGCCCTGCAGTGGCTCGCCGTCGCCTGCGTCATCGCAGCCAGCATCGGTGCGACCCGGCAGCGCGAGACGATCGCCGAGCCCGTCCCGGACTGACGCGGCGGCACCTGGGAGGAGCCGGTGAGTTCACCTGGTTGTCACGTCGAGGTGATGACCAGCGGCGACTGCGGGCGTAACGTCGCGGACATGCTCGGAACGCCTCCCGTCACCAGCCCCCTCCGGGGCCTGGTCCAGCGTCTCCAGGACTGGCCCGTCGCCTCCCAGCAGCAGGCCCGCCGCAACGCCATGGTCGCCGCCACCGCCTGCGCGCAGCGCCGCGCCGAGCGCGACGACGTGGCCGACTACCTCCACGCCCGGACCGCGCCGGCCGCGCCGGACGACGCCGCCGGGACCGGTCCGGCCCGCGCGGCCGACATCCGGACGTCCGGCGCCTGAGGGCGGCGTACGGCAGAATCGGGTCATGACGACCTCTGCCGCGCGCGCCGTCTCGACCACCTCGCCGGCGTTCCGCGACATCCTGTCCGACGACGGGACGTCGCTGCGGGCCTGGACCAACGACCCCGACGGTCGCATCGACGGACCCACCGTCGTGCTGTGCAACGGTCTCGGCACCAACGCCTGGTGCTGGCCGGCGCTGCTCGACCCCGACTGCGGCGTCCGCGTCGTCTCGTGGAACCACCGCGGCGTCGGCGGGTCCGAGCGACCGGTCGACCCGACCCACGTCGAGATCGAGCACTTCGTCCAGGACGGCCTGTCGGTCATGGACCACTTCGCCATCGACCGGGCCGTGCTCATGGGCTGGTCGATGGGCGTCAACACGATGTTCGAGCTGGCCGTGCGCCACCCCGAGCGCGTCGCCGGGCTGTTCGCCGTCGCCGGCGTCCCGGGCGACACGTTCTCCTCGATGCTCGGCCCGCTCAAGCTGCCCCGGCTCCTGACCCGCGCCGTGACCGTGAACCTGTCGCGGGTGCTGTCGCTGGCCGGCAAGCCGCTCAGCCCGATCGCCCGGTCGCTGCCGATCGGTCCGCGCGCCGTGGCCCTGCTCTCCCACTCCGGCTTCATGCTGCCGGTGGCCGACCCGGTGCTGGCCGCGCGTGGCATCAAGGAGTTCCTGACCACCCCGCTCGACTGGTACTTCCACCTCGCGCTCAGCACCTCGCGCCACATGCGGGTCTCGCTGAGCTCGATCGAGGTGCCGGCCTGCTTCGTCGCCGGCCGCTGGGACCTGCTCGCCGGCAGCGAGCACATGGCCTCCGCCGCCGCCCGCATGGACGACGCCGACTACGTCGAGCTGCGCGGCTCCCACTTCATCCAGATGGAGAAGCCCGACGTCGTGCACCGGCTGCTCCTCGACTTCCTCGAGAAGGTCGGCTGACGCGGGTGCGTCCCCTCCGCGCCGGGCTCGCCCTGGTCGTCGCCTCGACCGTCCTCGTCGCCTGCGGCGACGGCGGCAACGAGACCGAGGTGTCCATCACCGGCACGACGCCGCCGGTGTCGGACTCGCCGTCAGCGCCCGCCGTACCCGAGCCGACCGACAGCGCCACCCCGTCGGACCCGCCGACGGAGCCCAGCGAGCCGCCGGCTCCGTCCGGCCCGCCCGAGGTGGTCTCCACGATCGCCACCGGCCTCGAGGCGCCGTGGGGCCTCGACTTCTTCCCCGACGGCGACGCCATCGTCACCGAGCGCGACTCCCGCCGCGTGCTGCGCGTCAGCCCGCAGGGCCGGGTGACCGAGCTCGGCGTCGTCGAGGCGGCGCGCCCCACCGGCGGCGGCGCCGAGGACGGCCTGCTCGGGGTGGCCCTCTCCCCCGACTTCGCGACCGACTCGCTCGTCTACCTCTACCTGACCACCGCCACCGACAACCGCGTCGTCCGCACGACCCTCGACGGCGACCGCCTCGGCACCCGCCTCGAGGTGCTCATCGACGGCATCCCCAACGGGTTCATCCACGACGGCGGCCGCCTCGAGTTCGGCCCCGACGGGCTCCTCTACGTCTCCACCGGCGAGGCCGGGGAGCCGTCGTTCGCGCAGGACCCGCAGTCGCTCGGCGGCAAGGTGCTGCGACTGACGGCCGACGGCGAGCCCGCCCCGGGCAACCCGTCCGGCACCGCCGTGTTCTCCCTCGGCCACCGCAACATCCAGGGCCTGGCGTTCGACCGGGCCGGGCGGCTGTGGGCCTCCGAGTTCGGCGACCAGACCTTCGACGAGCTCAACCGCATCGAGGCCGGCGGCAACTACGGGTGGCCCGAGGTCGAGGGCCAGGGCGGTGCGCCGGCGTACGTCGACCCTCAGCAGACCTGGGCCACCGACGACAACTCCCCCTCGGGCCTGGCCTACCTCGACGGCTCGCTGTGGATGGCGGCCCTCAAGGGCGAGCGGCTGTGGCGCGTGACCGTCCGCGGCCGCCGCGCGGTCGAGCCGAAGGCGTTCTTCGTCGGCGACCACGGCCGGATGCGCACCATCGCCGTCGCCCCCGACGGCACGCTGTGGCTGACGACGAGCAACCGCGACCAGCGCGGCACCCCGCGTGAAGGCGACGACCGGATCCTCCAGATCAGGCCCTAGGACTGGGCCCGCTCCTGCTGGCCGCGGATCACGCAGAGCTGGTTGCCCTCCGGGTCGGCCAGGGTGACCCAGCCGCTGCCGGGACCGTGGATACCGCGGTGGTCGGCGACCTCGACGGCGCCGTGCGCGAGCAGCCGGGCGACCTCGTCGTCGCGCGTGCCCTCGCGCGGGGCGAGGTCGAAGTGGATGCGCTTGGCCGGCAGGTCAGCGTCGGGCACCTCGATGAACAGCAGCTGGTGACCGCTGGCGGCGTCGCGGATCATGCACTCCTCGTGACCCGGCTCGTTGGGGTCGCCGTCGATGTCGACGTAGCCGAGCACGGGCTTCCACCACTCCGAGAGCGCGTAGGCGTCGCGGCAGTCGATGGTCGTGTGCGAGATGTAGGACGTCATGGCGCCAGCCTCACGGGGTGCCCGCGGGTCGGCAACCCACTTCGCGTCACTGCACGTCGTTGTCGGCGATCCAGGCGAGGATGCGGTCGGACAGCTCGGGGCGGCACACGACCAGGTCGGGCAGGTAGACCTCGTCCTGGTTGTAGCGCAGCGGGCTGCCGTCGATGCGGCTGGTGAACAGGCCCGCGGCCCGCGCGACGGCGACGGGGGCGGCACTGTCCCACTCGTACTGACCACCGGCGTGCACGTAGGCGTCGGTGATGTCGCGCGCGACCGAGAGCACCTTGACCCCGGCCGAGCCCATGGCGACGAGCTGGGCGTCGAGCTCGCGGGCCAGGCCGTGGACGAACTCCGGCGGGCGGCTGCGCGAGACCGCGATGCGCGGGCTCTCGCTCGTGCTGGGAGGTACGGCGGGCGGGCGGCCGGTCGTGAACGTCTCGCCGAGCGCGGGCTGGGCGACCGCACCGGCGGTCAGCTCGCCGCCGTCGCCGGCCGTGCGCTCCCAGAGCGCCACGTGGACGGCCCAGTCGTCGCGCGGCGGCTCGGAGAACTCGCGGGTGCCGTCGAGCGGGTCGATGATCCACACGCGCTCGGAGGTCAGCCGGACCTTGTCGTCCTTGCCCTCCTCCGACAGCACCGCGTCGCCCGGCCGGTGCTCGGCGAGCAGCGCCATCAGCAGCTCGTGGGCGGCGGCGTCGCCGGCGTCCTTGAGCTCGCGGCCCTCGAGGCCCTCGGCACGCACCTCGAGCAGGCGGCGTCCGGCCTCGTCGGCGAGCCACGCGGCCAGCACGTGGTCGTCGGTGGCGGCGGACTCGGGCGGCTGCGTCGTGTGCGTCGGCTCGTGGGTCACCGGACCAGCCTAGGGTCAGAAGACCCCGCGCCGGCGCATCGGTCGGGGCCGGCCGTCGGGGTCGTGCGCCAGGAGGTACGGCACCGAGGCCAGCACCTGCGTCGCCCGCCGCAGCGCCGGCGGGCGCAGCCGCCGCAGCCGGCCGGGCGGTCGTGGACCGGTGCCGCTCTCGTGCCACGCGTCGAGCCGGGCCGCGCTCTCGGCGTACGTCGCGAACATGTCGTCGGTGTCGAGGCAGTCGGTCATCGGGTCGTCGGGGTCGCGGCCGAGGTGCTCGGCGGCCAGCGTCAGGCGGAGGTCGCGGGCGTAGTCGCCGGCGGTGTCGACGACGACGGCCGAGAGCTCGGAGTCGTGGGTCCAGGAGCGGCGGTTGAAGTTGTCGGAGCCGATCGTGGCCCAGGTGTCGTCGACGACGCAGGCCTTGGCGTGGACGTAGATCGGGGTGCCCTGGTCGTTCTCGATGCCGTAGACGGCGACCCGGCCGGGCGCGGCCTCCTCCATGGCGGTCATCGCGCGGCGCCGGCCCTCGAGCTGGGCGAGGCGGTTGAGCCCCTCGACGTCGGGGTGCAGCGGCACGACGGCGATCACCTTGAGGTCCTCGTGGGCCCGCAGCGCCTCGGTGAAGACGTCGCCGACCTGGCTGCCCCAGAGGTACTGGTCCTCGACGTAGACCAGTCGGCACGCCTGCTCGACGGCCTTGGTGTAGCCGCGGGCCACGCTGCGCTCCCCGCCGTTGGCGAAGGCGTAGTCGCGGCCGTGGCGCAGGTCGGGGTAGGTGCGCAGGATCTGGACGACGTGGGTCGCGCCCGGCACCGGCGGGGGCGGCGGGGTCTGCGCGGGCAGCGGGTCGGGGGTCGTGTCGAGCCCGCGGAGCCGGTCGCGGATCAGGATGATCGGGCTGCGCCGCAGCGTCGTGGGGTCCTCCCACCGCTCGCGGAAGGTGGTCTCGACGTCGTGGACCGCCGGACCCGTGATCGCGGCCTGGATGTCGTGCCACGGCGGCGTCGGCCCGTACTCGTCGGGCATGTTGTCGAGCGCCTGCGGGTCGCCGCCGTGGTCGCGGTCGTCACGGCGCGAGTGGGCCAGGTCGATGCCGCCGACGAACGCGATGTCGCGCGACGGGTCGTCGCGGTGGCGGATGACCACCATCTTCTGGTGGTGCGAGCCGCCCGAGCGCACCCGCATGTCGAGGATCGCCTCGACCCCGCGCTCCTGCAGCCGACGCCCCAGCATCGCGTTCTCGCGGGAGGTGAACCCCGTCGCGTTGCTGTGCGAGCGCCACACCAGCCCGCGCACGTCGACCCCCCGCTCGTCGGCCCGCCCGAGCACGTCGACGACCGTGTCGGCCGGGTCGTCGGTCAGCAGCTCGTCGGCGTCGCCCTGCCAGTCGGTGAACAGCACCAGGTCGCCCGGCCGCGTCGCGTCGAGCCGCTCGCACAGCTCCGCGAAGTACGTCGCCCCGTGCACCAACGGCCGCACCTCGTTGCCCTCCGACCACGCCGCACCGCTCGCGTGCCCGTCGTCCACCCGGGTCCAGGGGTTGCCCCGCTCGCGCTGGGTCAGCAGCCAGCGGGCGGGATCCGGGGGTCGGGCGGGGGTGACCACGGGCCCAGCCTGCCACCGCGCGCCGGCCCGACATGGTGGGAGGCCTGTGCGGCAGATCCGGTCGGCCGAGCTGGCCAGGTGTGGGATGGCTCTTGCGCATGCATTCGAACACGTGTACGATCGTGCTGCGCACATTGAGCACCATCTCGGTTCCGGACACGTCGGCGGGTGTGCGTCCCGTCCTCAGCCCGTCAGGGCTCGCTGGTCCCGAGCAGATCTTCGTCAGTCCCGGCGGTAGCCACTCCCCGGGCAGCCCACGACGTCCTGCTCGGAGCCCTGCATGTCCTACGTCCTGTCGCCGACCCGGCACCCGGTGCTGGGCTGTGCGTCGACGCTCGCGCAGGCGCTCGACGCCGTGGCCGACGTCGACCCGATGTTCATGGCGACCGCCGACAAGCAGGCCGCGCTGCTCGAGCTGGCCGCCTGCGCGGCGCGGCTCAACGAGCTCAGTCTGCGGGTGCTGGCGGCGGCCGACGACGTCGCCGAGCAGCACGGCGCCAGGGACGCCGGCGCGTGGCTGGCCTCCGCGGCCGTGCTCGACGACCACGCCGGGCGGCGTGACCTCGCGCTGGCCCGCTGCCTCGAGCGCCGGCCCCACCTGGCCGCCGCGATGAGGGCGGGGACCGTCGACCGGGACCGGGCGACCGTCGTGGCCCGGGCGCTCGACGCGCTGCCCGCCGACCTGACCGCCCAGGTCACGACGCGCGCCGAGCTCCACCTCACCACCGAGGCCCGGCGCTTCGATCCCCGTCGCCTGCGCCGGCTCGGCCGAGCCGTCCTCGAGGTCGTCGCGCCACACGTCGCCGACGAGCACGAGCGCCGGCTGCTCGAGGCCGAGGACGCCCGGGCCGAGGCCACCACCCGCCTCACCACCCGCCGCCGCGGTGACGGCACCACCGACATCAGCATCCGCTGCGCCGACGCGGTCGCCGACCGGCTCCTCACCTACCTGGCGGCCTACACCTCACCCCGCCAGGACCAGCCGACCGACGCGCAGCCCTGGCCGCAGCGCCTCGGCGCCGCCTTCGGCGCCCTCCTCGAGCACGCCGACCCCGAGCGGCTCCCGCTCCACGGCGGCGACGCCACCACCGTGATCGTCACGATGGACCTGTCGACCCTGCTGACCGGCCTCGGCGTGGCCCTGGTCGGCGACGAGCCGATCAGCGCCGCCCAGGCCCGCCGGCTGGCGTGCACCGCCCGGCTGGTCCCGGCCGTGCTCGACGGGGAGTCCGCGGTCCTCGACCTCGGGCGTGGCCGCCGGCTCTACAGCCGCCACCAGCGCAAGGCGATGGCCCTGCGCGACGTCACCTGCCGCGCCCACGGCTGCACGGTCCCGGCGGCGTGGTGCGAGGCCCACCACCTCACACCGTGGAGCCGGGGCGGCCGCACCGACCTCGCCGACGGGGCCTTGCTCTGCAGCCACCACCACCACCGGGCCCACGACCCACGCTTCGTCACGACCCGGCGCCCCGACGGGTCCCTCCGGTTCGACCGGCCTCCGTAGGGTGGCCGCATGGCTTCTCGGTGCCGTACGTCGCTGGCCGCCGTCCTCGTGTCCGCAGCCCTCACGGGGTGCGCCACCGGCGGCGGGTCCGTCGAGGGCACGTCCGAGTCGCGCTCGTCGACGACCGCCACTGTTAGCCCGAAGAATTCAACGCCGGCGCGGTCTGCCGACACGACCCTCACGGCCCTCGCGCCGCGGCGCGCGCGCACGGCGCGTGAGGTGGCCACGCAGATCGAGGCGGCCGAGCGGGCCATCGCCGACCCGCGCACCCCGCCGGCCCGGGTGGCCGCGGCCGGACGCACCCAGCAGCTCGCCTACCGCGTCCTCGCCACCCGTCCCGACTGGGACCACCGGGTCCGGGCACTCGTCCCGCGGTGGGTCCAGCGACTGGTGGCGGCCAACGTCGGCAGCCGCCGGGAGTTCCGCTCGATGCACGGCGAGCTCAGCCGCACCCTGCCCGCCTGGCGCATCGTGCGGCCCGTGCCCGCGCCCGAGCTGCTGCGCCACTACCGCGAGGCCGAGCGCCGCTTCGGCGTCGACTGGGAGTTCCTCGCCGCCATCAACCTGGTCGAGACCGGGATGGGCCGCATCCGCGGCACGTCGGTCGCCGGCGCGCAGGGCCCGATGCAGTTCATGCCGGCCACGTGGGCGGCGTACGGCGTCGGCGACGTGCGCGACCCGCGCGACGCCGTGCTCGGGGCCGGGCGCTACCTCGAGGCGATGGGCTACCGCAGCGGCGACCGGCCGGCGGTCGACCAGGCGCTGTTCCGCTACAACAACCACCCCGCCTACGTGCGCGGCGTACGGCTGCTGGCCGAGGTGATGCAGCAGCGGCCGCGCTCCTACCGGGGTTACCACGCCTGGGAGGTCTACTACCTGACCGCGCGCGGCGACGTGCTGCTGCCCGTCGGCTACGACGAGCGCGAGCAGGTGCCGGTCGACGCCTACCCGCGCCGTCCGGGCTGAGTATCTGTCCGGTCAGCGGGCGCGGATCGCTCCACCCCTGGAGGCGGACCACCGTCGCCCCAGTGCGAGGACGATCGGCGCATGAGACTCATCATCATCATCGTTGTCGTGCTCGTCGTCCTCGGCCTCTTCTTCGGGCTGCGCGGACGCCGCTGACCCCCTCGGCGTCGGCTGGAACCCGGACCGGGACCACCCGGAACGGGCCCAGCCGGCGACCGGCAGCTTAGATCTGCACACGGCACAGACCCGAGGACCCGAAGGCCTGAGCGCTCAGCTGCTCCGCGGCATCAGGAGTTGAACTTCTGCTGCGTCTTCTCGAGGCCGTCCGTCACCAGCGACTCGACCGCGTCGGCAGCGGAGTCGACCTGGAACGGCAGTTCCTTGCGCTCGACCGAGGAGTAGTTGGACAGCACGAAGTCGGCGACGTCCTGGCGCCCGGGGGGACGGCCGATGCCGGCCCGGACCCGGTGGAAGTCGCCGGTGCCGAACGACGAGCGCATCGACTTCAAGCCGTTGTGGCCGTTGTCGCCGCCGCCGAGCTTGCAGCGCAGCGTGCCGAACGGGATGTCGAGCTCGTCGTGGATCGCGACGACGCGCTCGGGCGGCACCTTGTAGAAGGTGGCCAGCGCCTTGACCGGCCCGCCGACCTCGTTCATGTAGGAACGAGGCCGGGCGAGCACCAATCGCGGACCGTCGGACCCGGGAGCGCCCAACCGGGCCTCGGCCACCTCGGCGCGTCCGGTCTTGTGGGCGCGCAGCGGGTTGCCGAGACGGCGTACGAGCTCGTCGACGACGAGGTAGCCGATGTTGTGGCGGTGCCCGGCGTACTTCTCCCCCGGGTTGCCGAGACCGACGACGAGCCACACCTCGGACATGTCGTCGGTCTCCTCCAGCCGGGTCGTGCGTGCGGGCGAGATCAGTCGGCCCAGGAACCACCGGAGCCGGGCGAGGATCACTCCTCGTTGGCGGCCGGGGCGTCCCCGGTCTCGGGGACGGCGTCGCCCTGACCGGCCTCGGCGATGGCCTCGTCGGACTCCTCGCGCTCGATGCCGGCCTCGGCCTCGGCCTCCTCCAGCTCGGCCTCGAGGGCCTCGGCGGAGATCTGCTCGGTGATGTTGACGACGAGGGTCTCGGCGTCGACGAGCAGCGTGGTGCCGGCCGGCAGGTCGAGCTGGCCGGCGAGGATCTGGGTGCCGGCGGCGAGACCGTCGATGTTGAGGTCGATCTGCTCGGGGATCGTGGTGGCCTCGGCCTCGACCTGGACGGTCTGGTTCTCGAGGACGACCAGCGTGTCGGGGGCAGCGTCGCCGATGACGTTGATGGAGACGTCGACGGTGACCTTCTCGCCCTTGCGGACGGCGACGAAGTCGATGTGCTCGATGACCCGGCGGATCGGGTCGATCTGGACCTGCTTGGTCAGCGCGAGCTGGCTCGAGCCCTCGATGTCGAGCTCGAGGAGCGAGTTGGCGCCACCGTTCTTGAGCGCCATCATCGTGGAGTGACCCGGCAGGGTGACGTGGATCGGGTCGTTGCCGTGCCCGTAGATGACGGCGGGGATCTTGTTCTCGCGGCGGATGCGGCGGGCGGCGCCCTTGCCGAACTCGGTGCGGGTCTCGGCGGCGATCTTCTCGGTGTCCGACATGGTGTCTCCTCGTGTGTGGGTTCGGTGGGCCCGACGGAGAGCACGAGCGCCGCGCGACGGCGCGGCGTCATGGGACAGCCGGCCCTGTCGATCACGGAGCGGTGGGCTCCCTCGCCGAGGCAACCCGGGAACCTTACGGGACGAACGACGGGCCGAGCCAATCGGGCGCGTCCGTCCCCCCGGGCCGCCCGCCGGGGTCCCTAGGGTGGGCGGCGTGAGCCTGACCCTCGCCGAAGCCCGTGCCCGTGCCGCCGCCGTCTCCGCGGTCTCCTACGACCTCGACCTCGACCTGACCGAACCCGCCCGAGGCGACTACGGCTGCCGGGCGACGGTCCGCTTCACGTGCACCGGGCCGGCGACGTTCCTCGAGCTCACCGCCGCCACCGACCTCGAGGTCAGCCTCGACGGCGCCCCGGTCGACGTGGCCGCGGCCTACGACGGCAAGCGGCTCCAGCTCACCGGACTCGGTGGCACGCACGAGGTGGTCGTGCTCGCCCGGGTGCCCTACGTGACCGACGGCGACGGCATGCACACGTTCACCGACCCGGCCGACGGGGCGACGTACGTGTCGGCGTACGTCGGCATGGACGTCGCGCAGCGCGTCTTCCCCTGCTTCGACCAGAACGACCTCAAGGCGCCGGTCACGCTGGCCGTCGCCGCCGACCCGGACTGGACGGTGGTGGCCAACGGCCGCGTCGAGGAGCGCGACGCGCTGGCCGGGCGATGGACCTACACCCCCACCCTGCCCATCCCGCCCGCGATGTTCGTGGTGTGCGCGGGGCCGTGGCACTCGCGACGCTGGCAGCACGCGGGCCTGCCGTTCGCCTGGCACGCGCGGGCCTCGCTGGCCGCCGAGCTCGACCGCGACTTCGACGAGCTGCGCGCGACGACGGAGTCCTGCTTCGACCACTACGCGACGCTGTTCGAGGAGCCGATGCCGTTCGACTCCTACGAGCAGGCGTTCGTCCCCGGCCAGAACTGGGGTGCGTTGGAGACGCCCGGCTGCGTGACCTACCGCGACGAGTACCTCCCCCGCGGCCGCACCACCGCCCGGATGCGCGCCCAGCGGGCCACGACGATCGCCCACGAGATGGCGCACATGTGGTTCGGCGACCTCGTGACGATGACGTGGTGGGAGGACACCTGGCTGCAGGAGTCGTTCGCCGACTACATGGGCTACCGCGTCGCCGAGGCCGCCGCCGGCTTCCCGCACCTGCTCGTCGGGTTCGAGACGACGCGCAAGGTCAACGCCTACCGCGCCGACGCCCGCCGCTCGACGCACCCGGTCGCGCCGGCCGCCGAGGACGTGCCCGACGTCGACGCCGCGGCCACCAACTTCGACATGATCAGCTACGCCAAGGGCGGCTCGAGCCTGCGCCAGCTGGTCACCTGGCTCGGCGACGAGACCTTCCTGGCCGGCGTCAACGCCTACCTGTCCCGCCACCGCCTGGGCAACGCCGAGCTGGCCGACTTCGTCGCCGCCCTCGACGGCGCCTCCGACCGCGACGCTGTCGGGTGGGCCGACGCGTGGCTGCGCACCACCGGGTCCGACACCGTCCGCGTCGAGCGCGAGGCCGACGGCACGCCGGTGCTGCACCGCGACGGGAGCCGGCCGCACCGCTTCCACGTGGCGGCGTACGACGACGACCTGGCGCCCCTCGAGCCGGTGCTGGTCGATCTGGCCGACGAGCCGGTGCCGCTGCCCACGATGCGGGGTCGGGTGGTGCTGCCCAACGCCCGTAGCGAGACCTACGCCCAGGTCGCCCTCGACGACCAGTCGCTGGCGGCGTTCGCCGACCGGCTGCCGCAGCTCACCGACCCGCTGGCGCGGGCGGTGCTGTGGGGCCAGTGGTTCGAGGCCGTGCGCACCCGCCGGCTCGCCGCGCCGGCCTACCTCGACGTGGTCGCCCGGCACCTGCCGGTCGAGGCCCACCCGATGATCGTCACCTCGGTCCTGGTCCGGACGCTGAGCTACGTGCTGCCCGAGCGCGTGGCCGCCGCCGACGTCCCCGGCGCGGTCGCCACCCTCGCCGACGCGTTCGCCGCCGGTCTGGCCGGCGCCCCCGACGACGAGCTCCGCCTCGCCTTCGTCGAGGGCCTGGCCGCCACCTCCCTCGACGCCGACCTCCTGCAGCGCTGGCTCGAGGCCGACTCGGCCGACGGCGTCGCCTGGTACGCCGGCCTGCGCTGGCGCGTCGTGGCCCGCCTGGCCGCCCTCGGCGCCGTCGACGCGGCGTACGTCGAGGCCGAGCGGCTCCGCGACGGCACCGTCGACGGCGAGCTGGGTGCGGCCCGGGCGCTGGCAGCGCGACCGTCGCGCGAGGCCAAGGACGCCGCGTGGGCGGCCGCCACCGAGCCCGAGGTCTCCAACCGCCGCTTCGAGGCCGTGATGGCCGGCCTGTGGGCCACCGACGACGTGGCCCTCGTGGCGCCGTACGTCGATCTCTACCTGAGCGCCGCCCCCGAGGT